>JALOAH010000069.1 GCA_023228865.1 Porticoccaceae bacterium
ATCCGCTTCAAACCCTTCCCAACCTCTCCGCTTCCAAACAACCTTACTCGTCAGCAGAGGCGCGCATTCTACAGCCAACCACAAATCTGTCAACCTCAAAAACAAGGTTTTTTCCTATTTTTTATCGACCCGCCAAACGCTAATAATGCTGTTATAGAAGGATTCGATGCTTACTCTATTTCAAACAGGTGGTAATTTTTCTTGCCAACGCGAACAAGAAAGAAGCGGCCATACCGGGCTTTCGTTTTGGCGAAATTCTCCAGCCCCACGGTGTTGGCACTGGAGCCGACAGCAACGCCATTGATAACGACCGCCTCCCGAGCCAAGGCGTCCTTGACCTGCTTGCCGGATTTCACCACATCGCGTTCGGCGAGCAGGGTTGTCAATGGCTTGCCAATATCTTCGGCATCGAGCTTGCTGGCGGGCAAACCATCCTGCCGCAGGGCTTCGAAGTCCTCCTCAGAGAGATGCTCAGCGTCGCCACTGAATAGCGCCTGGGTAATGCGCTCCGCTGCCCGCAATCCCTGCTCACCGTGAACAAGGGCAGTGGCCTCGCGGGCAAGAATACCCTGAGCCGTTTTGCGACCCTCTATGTCGGCATCAGCCCGCTCGATTGCGATAATGTCTGCCATCGACAGAAAGGTAAAATAGCGAAGGAATTTGTAGACATCGGCATCCGCTGTCTGCAGCCAAAACTGATAGAACGCGTAGGGAGATGTTTTGCTGGCGTCCAGCCAGACAGCACCCGCTTCCGTCTTGCCAAATTTGGCGCCATCGGCTTTCGTAATCAGCGGCACGGTCAACCCAAACGCTTGCGCTCTGTTTTGGCGGCGAACCAGATCGATGCCGCCGACAATGTTGCCCCACTGGTCACTGCCACCCACCTGAAGCGTGCAGTCATAGCGCCTATTGAGTTCGGCAAAATCCATTCCCTGCAGCAGGGCGTAAGCAAATTCGGTAAACGATATGCCTGCACCTTCGCGCTCCAGGCGCTGCTGAACCGATTCCTTGTTGATCATATTGTTGACCGAAAAGTGCTTGCCCACGTCGCGCAGGAAATCCAGCACACTCAGCTGACCAGTCCAATCGAGATTGTTGACGACTCTCGCCGGATTCGCGACGTTTTCAAACTGTATAAACTGACTGACTTGCGCCCGTATTTTTTCCGACCACCCAGCAACCACATCTGGCGTATTCAGCTGACGCTCCGCCGCCTTGAAACTGGGGTCGCCTATCAGACCAGTAGCGCCGCCGACAAGGGCAATGGGAAAGTGGCCGGCTTCCTGAAACCGCCGCAACACAAGCAGGGGCACCAGATGCCCCAGATGAAGACTGTCCGCCGTGGGATCAAACCCGCAATACACCACACGCGGCTGCGACAGGTGCTCAACCAGCGCCCCATCCCCGGACATTTGCGCAATCAGCCCCCGCGCCTGCAGATCCTCAATCAGCTCCACCTGTGCCATTTTTTACACCCAGTCATAAAAGTGCGCAAACCATACCGAATTCATTTTCAAAAACAAGACCACAAAGAGTGATCTCTGCCATTTCAGGGGTGTGCTAATCGGTTTTTTTGTTATACAGTACGGCGCTTAATCAATTAAGCTAACAAAAAATTCCGAGTACCCCATGCATCAAAAGCATCGACCAGATTTCTGGGAAGACCTTTTTGCCAATAGTCTGCCAAAAACCCATCTCTACGCCGCCGGCGCTGTCGCCACTCTGGTAACGGCCTTACTGGTTTTTGCGCCGTCAGAGAACGTTTCCGCATACCGCGAAAACAGCCTGCAACATTATAGGCACAAGCAGGAACTGCTCGAACTACTACCCCAGATTGAAGCCATACCCTCCCTGGAACAGGCGGACTCATCAGCACCCGCGGCAGCCAATGAACCGGATTACCTTCAACTCGACGAACAGGTTCGCCCCGGCGACAATCTGTCAGAAATCTTCAAGCGCCTTTCCCTCAGCAGCGCCGACCTCTATGCGGTCGCCAATGCCAGTGAATACGGCGATGAGTTGAAGCGACTTTCGCCGGGGGAGACCGTCACCGTAATCCTTACTGACAATGACGCCATTGCTGAAGTGGTTTATCAGCGCTCGCCCCTTGAATCATTCCGCTACACCCCCGCCACAGAAGGCTACAAGGGTGAAAAACTCTTGCGCGAGCCGGAAACGCGCTCGGCCTTTCGCCACGTCACTATTGAGCACTCCCTGTTTCAGGATGGTGTCGCAGCGGGAATCAGTCACGCCCAAATCATGCAGATTGCCAATATTTTTGGCTGGGACATCGACTTTGCCCTCGATATCCGCAAAGGCGACACTTTTAGCGTACTGTTTGAAGATCAGTATATCGATGGCAAAAAAATAGGCACCGGCACGATTCTCGGCGCTGAATTTACCAACCAGGGCAGAACCCACAAAGCCGTTCGCTATGTGGCCGACGACGGCGATGCCGATTACTACACCCCCGACGGCCAGCCCATGAAAAAGGCGTTCTTGCGCTCACCGCTGGATTTCACCCGCGTCAGCTCAAACTACAACCCCAACAGGTTGCACCCCATTTTAAAAACCAGAAGGCCTCACCGCGGCGTCGACTATGCGGCGCCCACTGGAACTCCGGTTTACTCAGCGGGTAGCGGCAAAGTCATCAAGTCTGGCTTCACCCCGGCGAACGGCAATTATGTTTTTGTCCAGCACGGCGACACCTACACCACCAGGTACTTGCACCTGAACAAAATTTCCGTAAAACCCGGCCAGAAGGTCAAACAACGCCAGGTGATTGGCACCGTCGGATCGACCGGGTACGCCACCGGCCCCCACCTCCACTATGAATTTCTGGTCAATGGCACCCACACCGACCCGCGCACGGTAAAATTGCCCCAGGCTGAACCCATCGACAAACACCTCATGGCCAGCTTTCGCAAGCAAACGGCGCCACTACTGGCAAAACTTGAATCTATACAGGCAACGCAGCTGGCTTCGGTAACCCAATAGCCCACTTAAAACCATGGCTGAAACACTGCTCTATATAGGCCTGATGTCGGGAACCAGCGTGGATGCAGTGGATGCGGTTCTCCTGGCGGTTGCCGGGAACCGCTTTGCCGTCAAGGGTCATCACTGCCAGCCAGTGCCCGAAAAGCTGCGCGCCGACATCCAGACACTCAGCCATTCCGGCGCAGACAATATCGATCTGCTGGGCGTAACCGATAACCGCATTGCCACTCTTTTTGCCGACGCCGCGCTGGCACTTATGGCTCAGCAGGAACTGACCGCAGGCGCAATAACGGCCATCGGCAGTCACGGCCAGACTATTCGCCACCGCCCCGGACAGGCCGGGCAGTTCACCGTCCAGATTGGCGACCCCAGTACAATCGCCGCGCTAACGGGCGTTACCACCGTCGCCGACTTCAGACGCAAGGACATGGCGCTTGGCGGCCAGGGAGCGCCCCTGGTTCCCGCATTCCACCAGCACATTTTCCGCCATCCAGACCGCAACCGCGCCATCATCAATATTGGCGGCATTGCCAACATCACCTGGCTGCCATCTCAGCATTCTCCGCAGCCCGTACTCGGCTTTGACACCGGCCCCGGCAATTGCCTCATGGACAGTTGGACTCGGCACAAGCAAGGAAAACCATTCGATAAAGACGGCCTCTGGGCTGCCAGTGGCAGTGCGGATTCACAGTTGCTGGAGCAACTCTTGTCAGAACCCTACCTGCAACGAGCACCGCCGAAGAGCACAGGCAAGGAGTTGTTTAATCTGGAATTTCTCAGCAAAATCCTCGCCGACAACAGACGCGATCTCAAGCCCCAGGACATACAGGCGACCCTGTGCGAATTTACTGTTGCCACCATTGTCGGCGGGCTTCAGCTGATTCCCGAAGACACCCGCGCCGCAGAAATCTATCTCTGCGGCGGCGGCGCCCTCAACCCTTACCTGGTTCAGCGCCTTCGCGACAAACTGCCCCATGAACAGCTGTCGACAACAGCCGCCATGGGCATAGACCCCATGCATGTTGAGGCCGCCGCCTTTGCCTGGCTCGCCCACCAGGCGCTCCACAAACTGCCCGGCAACATTCCCGCCGTCACTGGTGCATCCCGGGAAGCGGTTCTCGGCGGCATCTATTTTCCCTGAAACCAGAATTTCGTCATGACCAATTTTTGTCTTAAAGATATTGATTTAGCCGCCCAGCTTAAGGATCGGCGCGAATATGAGGACAAGCTCGACAACCTGCAAAGTCGCATCAATGCACTCCAGAGTGCCTGCTATCACAATGGTCACCGCATTGTGATTGTCTTTGAAGGCTGGGATGCCAGCGGCAAGGGTGGCGCCATAAGACGCCTCACAGAGAAGCTGGATCCTCGCTCCTTCCGCGTCCATCCCATCGCCAAGCCCGATGAGCGCGAGCGCCGCCAACACTACCTGCAGCGTTTCTGGGAGAAAATCCCCGCCAAAGGCCAGATCGCCATCTTCGACCGCAGCTGGTATGGCCGCATCCTGGTTGAGCGCATTGAAGGTTTTGCCACCGTTGCGGAGTGGACCCGCGCCTACACAGAAATTAACCAGTTTGAAACCGCCCTCAGCGATGATGGTGTCCTTATCATCAAACTCTTTCTGCACATCAGTCAGAAAGAGCAACTCAAGCGCTATCTGGAACGGTTGGAAAATCCCAAAAAACACTGGAAACTTACCGAGGACGATCTGCGCAATCGCAGCCGCGCCGACGCTTACGCGACCGCCTTTGAAGACATGCTCAACAAAACCCATCAGCATCAGGCGCCCTGGTTTCCAATTGCCGGCGAGCACAAATGGTTTGCCCGGGTGAGCGTCCTCGAGACCGTTTGCAAGCAGATAGAAGGCGCCATAGACACCCGTATTCCCCATTATTCAAAGGATGAAATTGCGCAAACCAAAGCATCGCTGGGGCTATGACCTCTGATGCTGTTCTCCAGCCACCAAGGTTCGCAAAATGCCCATAACACTTACCACAGAAGGCGCTATTGCGCGAATTTTTCTCGCCAACCCCGCCAAGCACAATGCCCTGACTGCTGAAGCCCTGGCGCTTTTTATGGATCACCTGGACGTCGTCAGCGCCAATGGCGCTATTCGTGCGTTGATCATTACCAACAGCGGGGGAAAAACTTTTTGCAGCGGTGCCGCCCTTCAGCAACTCGCTTCTGGCGCCATGAGTGGCGAGCTGTTTTCAACACTGACCGACAGGGTAGCCGCTATGGCCGTGCCCACCATCGCCGCTATCAATGGCAATGCTTACGGCGGCGGTGCCGAACTGGCTCTGAGCTGCGACTTCCGTGTTGGCAGCCATGGCACCAGGGTGTTTGTCCCCCCTGCCCGTATCGGCCTTTGTTATCCGCTCAGCGGCATGCAGCGCTTTGTTCGCCGCCTGGGATTGACAACGGCCAAGCGCCTGCTGATTGCCGGCGAAGAATTTGATGGCGAACAGCTACTTCAGCACGGCTTTCTCACTCACCTTGTGGACGCTGAGGCTGTTGAATCCAGGGCAATCACAATGGCTAGCACCATTGCCGAGCTTGCGCCAATGGCGGTACAAACCATGAAACTGCTGTGCGATGAAATCGCCTCCGGCACAGTGGTTAACAAGACTGCGCAAAAACTGATTGACCGCTGCAATCATTCCGATGATTTGCGGGAAGGACTGGCCGCTGTTGCCGAAAAGAGAACCCCGGTCTTCAAAGGAATCTGACCAGCCCATTCGCCGCCAGTCAATTGGCAGGCACTCGATCATTGTCCTGTCGCGGCAAACCCCGTATTCTCTTGCAAAGATTATGGATATGGGTGAAGCATGGCTATTTCTACGTTCATCACACTGGGGATTTTAGTCCTTATCGCCGGTTACGGCGTCATCATTTACAACAATCTGGTTGCCCTCAAACACCGGGTCGCCAAAGCCTGGTCCAATATCGACGTTCTCCTTAAACAGCGCCACGATGAGCTGCCCAAGCTGGTGGAAACCTGCAAGCAGTACATGGGGTACGAACAGGAAACTCTGGAGAAGGTCATTCGAGCGCGGGGCAATGTCTCCAACGCCAGAGAAAATCAGGACATAAACGCCCTTGGCAAAGCCGAAACCCAACTGAGAGCAGGCCTGAGCCAGCTTTTCGCCCTCGCTGAAGCCTATCCGGATCTCAAGGCAAACACCTCTTTTCAACATCTTCAAGGCCGCATCAGCGACCTCGAAAACGCCATCGCCGACCGCCGCGAACTCTACAATGACGCCGTCAATCTCAACAATATCCGCATCGAGCAGTTTCCCGACCTGCTGATCGCCCGCTTCTTTGCCTTCAAGGCCTTTGAATTGCTGGAATTTAGCGACGAAGAAAAAGCCGACGTCAATATTGGCCAGCTGTTTAACCGGTAGTTCACCATGCAGGATTTTTTCTGCCAACCCTGCATAGCGGCAATGCCCGCAGGCAAATTCTGGCTGGCTTTGTTTGTCACCACTGCGATTTCCCTGGTGTCTTTGCTGGCGGCGAAACGCAATTTTATCAAAGCACGCCTCATCGAGGACATGCCGACATCGAGAATTCGCTCCGCCAGCCAGGGTTATATAGAACTCGCCGGGCTCGCCATTTCGCGGGGGCAAAACCTCAGCGCACCCCTGACTGGCGACCCGTGCCTGTGGTGGCGTTACCGCATTGAGCGCTACCAAAAAACGGGTAAATCCTCGTCGTGGTCAACGGTGGACAGGGGCGTCAGCACCGCGCCTTTTTTTATGGACGACAGCTCCGGCATCTGCCGTATTGAACCTGCAGATGCTGAAATTTCTTGCCTTCACCGCAAAGTCTGGTACGGCAGTTCGCGGCTGCCGACTACATCCATTTTGAGCGTCAAGCCGGGATTTTTAAACCGGCTTCAGCCCCTGCTGGGTTCAGGCCGTTACCGCTATACGGAATTCACCATAAAAGCTGGCGATCCCCTTTATCTGCTGGGTCATTTTGTCAGCGATAGCGATGGCCGAAAAACCCTCAGCATTGATCAGATTACCGCCCAGCTGATTCGCCGCTGGAAGCAAAATTTTGACGACCTGCTGCAGCGATTTGACCGGGATGGCGATGGCGCCCTCGACCACAGCGAGTGGCAAACCGTTAGAGAAACCGCTGGCGAGGAAGCCCTCAAGGCTCAACAAACCCTTGGCAGCGACGACATTGAACATCTCGTCACAAAGCCTGAGGACAGTGAACTGCCTTTTCTGATTGGCAGCCACGGCCAGGAACACCTGAGCCGCAGGTTTCGCTGGCGCGCTCTGGGTTCAGCCGCCGCTTTTCTCACTGCTGGCAGCCTAGCGACCTGGCTGCTCAGCAGCCGACTGCTGCCTTGAACCGCTGTTACGGGCTTGCCAGCTTCTCTATCACCGACCAGCTCCGCGCCCAGGCGTTGATTCCCGCGTACTGGGTTGAAAGTTGTTTTGATATGCGCAGTGCTTCCCCATAGGAGGCAAACTGGCCATGGGTGACAATCCACCAGGGCTCGCCTTTGCTGAGAATTTTCTTTTTGTTTAACGTCAGATGCCGGTATTTTTTGTTGGTCATGAAGGTGTCGCACTGCTTCTGGGTGGCAAATGCCGCCAGCTGAACCGTGTACCCCTGCAGTTTTGCTTGAGGTTTTTGCTGTGGCTGCGGCGCCACTTCCTTGACGGGCAGGGAAGGTGCTTTGCTCTCGACACTTTTCGGCGGTGTTTTATCCTCGGCAACCGCCTCACGACCCTCGCCATCCTTGTCGTTTACAGCCGCAGCCTGGTGTTCAGTCTTATCGCGACCGCGTTTTCCCCATAAATCCACCGTATTTTTCGGCTTACGCGGTTCGGGGCCAAGGTTTTCCACTGCCAGGGCAGCGGCCTGATCATCAATGGCATTCACCGCCGTCAAGGATTTTCGCGCCCAGGGAATCGCCTCACCGGAGGAAGGGCTTTGGGGGGGCTGCGCGGCTGCGGCAACAATAACCGGCGGCGGCGCTTTGCCATCAGGGATGATCATGGTTTCATAAACCACTCCATCCACCGGCTTGCCATTGCGCAACCTGCGCTTTTCACAGTATTGGCCATGGTTTTCGGGCTTTTTCATGCAGTACCAGCTCAGGGTTACTACGCCTTTTTCCTGGCTACCGCCTTTCATCATTGAGCATCCGGCAATGGCGCCAAGAACCGCGGACAACACTAAAACTCTTATCGCCATTACTCAGATACCCAGCTTGGCCAGCACATCCATAATGTCGCGAAGGGTCGCAGCCAATCTTGGATGTCCCGCTTCAAAGTCAGCAACCTGATCCTCCAGTTGCTCTTTGAGGGTTTCAGACTCAGCGGCTTGGAGATCATCTCCCTGGGAAATACGCACAATATCTGTCATTACATGGCTGAGGACATCTTTGTCCAACGATTCCTTGTGAATTGCCGTTTCGATCTGTTGGTGCAGGCTCTGGAGCTCACTGCGAAGATCCTGATTAGTCATAACATATTCCTCAGCTGAAAAATCGAGTTTTTAAGGCTTCGCCTGACGCGGACTGTGATAGACAACTTCCATCCATAACACCATTTTCGGCGGACAATAACAAATGCTCAAATTTGTGCAAAAGGGCACGTTTTTTGCACCATGCTTGCGAAGAAACAAGATAAGCCGTTTTTTTGACTTTTTTTGGTGCCGTACACATCAAAAAAACAAAATTAACGCACAAATACTGTGCAACCAAGACAAAAGAGGAACGCCACATGAGCTTCACCCCATCCGGAAAACGGGCTGCAAGCCTGCTTGCTTTACTACTTGCCCTGCCTGCCGTCGCCCTGGCCGACGAGCTAAACGGTGCAGACACCGCATGGATTCTCACAGCGACAGCCCTGGTTCTGTTTATGACGCTGCCAGGTCTGGCGCTATTTTACGGCGGATTGGTGCGTTCTAAAAACATTCTTTCGGTGCTCATGCAATGTTTTGCCATAGCCTGCGGCGCATCGCTCCTGTGGATGATCTGCGGCTACAGCCTGGTGTTCACCGATGGCAACGGTTTTATCGGTGGCCTCTCCCAGGTGATGCTGGCCAATGTTGGCGAGGACAGCTTGTCCGGCGCCATACCCGAATCGGTTTTTGCCATGTTTCAGATGACGTTCGCCATCATCACGCCGGCGCTGATTATTGGCGCCTTTGCCGAACGCGCCCGCTTCTCCACCATTTTGGTGTTCAGCATGGCCTGGCTGCTAGCGGTCTATGTGCCCATTGCCCACTGGGTATGGGGCGGCGGCTGGCTTGGCCAGATGGGTCTACTCGATTTTGCCGGCGGCACCGTGGTGCATATCACTGCAGGTGTCGCAGCCCTGGTGGCGGCGCTGGTGATCGGCAACCGCAAAGGATTTCCCCACCTGGCGATAATGCCCCACAATCTGACCATGACGGTAACCGGTGCCGGCATGCTCTGGGTTGGCTGGTTTGGCTTTAACGCCGGATCGGCTCTGGCCGCCAACGGCGATGCCGGCATGGCTATGCTGGTCACCCACATCTCTGCCGCTGCAGGCTCCCTTGCCTGGATGCTTATGGAATGGATTCGCCACGGCAAGCCTTCTGCCCTGGGTATTGTTACCGGCATGGTGGCGGGTCTCGGCACCATCACCCCGGCGTCCGGATTTGTCGGCCCCGGCGGCGCCCTAGTCATCGGCCTCAGTGCCGGAGTTGTCTGCTATTTCGCCACCCAGGCCATCAAGCAAAAATTCAAAATTGATGACTCCCTCGATGTGTTTCCCGTTCACGGCGTAGGCGGCATTCTCGGGACTATTTTTGCTGGCGTCTTTGCCTCTGACCAACTGGGAGTATTCAGCGGCCAGGGCTATAACGAGGGCATGGATATGGCCTCCCAGGTCAGCGTCCAGCTTATTGGCGTTGGCGCCACCTTTGCTTATACGGCGGTGGTCACCTTTGTGCTTCTCAAAATACTGGATGCCGTTATGGGCTTGCGCATGAACGCCGAGGAAGAGACCTCCGGACTGGATATAGCTCTGCACGACGAGCGGGGATACGACATCTAATCTCCCTTGCCGGGGCAGCCCCTACTGTTCCCGGCAAGTTTTATTTCCCGGCCATTGGTGCAGAGAAACTTCTTTATGGACAGCGTTTGGGCAAAGCCGTGCAAGTCCAGCAAACCAAAAGCCAGTGGCCGCTTTCTCGACAGCAATCGCAGTTAGGGGAAAACCCTCCCGTCGCGGGAAATGGTATTATTGCCGGCCACCTTGCAGCCAAGACAGCCATGCCCGCAATCAACGAACATTTTACCGCCTCCGTCCGTGATCTGGCCTCGGAGGGCAATGGCATCGTCGAGCATCCCAATGGCCAGGTCTTTTTTGTTCCCGGTGTTTGGAAAGGTGAGACTGGTGAATTTCGCATTACCGGTTTCAAAAAACGCTTTGGTTTTGCCGAACTGGTTCGTTTGCTGGAACCCGCTGCCGAACGGATTGAACCCGCTTGCAAACACCAGGGTTTTGGCGCCGGCCACTGTGGCGGCTGCCCCTGGCAATTTGTATCCTACGACGCACAACTCGAGGTCAAGGAGAGCAGAGTGCGGCGCACTCTCGCCAGACTGGGAATTGACAAGGCCATCAAAGCCATCCTGCCTTCACCGCAAGTCTTCGGCTACCGCAATCGCGCCCAGTTTAAAAGCGACGGCAACATTCTCGGCTATGTCGCCCAGGGCTCCAAGACCATCGCGGCCATCAGCGACTGCCCCATTCTCAGCGACCACAACCGCGAAACCCTGGCGAGTTTATTAGCGTCGCTCCCCAATCGCCAATTTCGCCCGCCCCAAAAAGGTTCGTGGACAACCATAGATATCGACGAGGACATTGGCTACAACGACGTCTCTGTTAACCGACGCCGACCGTTTCGCCAGGCCAACAGTGCACAAAATGAGCGCATGCGCGCCTGGTTGTCTCAGTGCGTTGCCGATATGGACAAGGGCGCGCCGGTGCTTGAGCTCTTCGCCGGATCAGGCAATTTTACCCAGGTGCTGTCCCTGGCAGGCTTTGAACAGATTCTTGCCGTCGAGGGAGTCAGGGAAGCTGTCGACAACCTCAACCATCGCGCCCTGTCCGGCGTGACCACAGCAATCGCGGATCTTTTTTCAGAGAACAGCGTCCGCAGCCTGGCCACAACCGCACGGGCAACAAAAGTGTTGGTACTAGACCCCCCCAGGGACGGCTTTCGCCATAGCGATGTCTTGCTGCAATGCTGCCCTCAGCTCAGTCATATTTTGTATATCTCCTGCGATTTGGCGACATTCAGTCGCGATCTTCAGGTGTTTCTCGAGGGAGGCTTCACCGCCCAGGAAGTCCAACCTCTGGATCAGTTCCCCCATACACCCCATGTGGAGATACTCGCCTGGTTGAGCAGACCGGCAAAGTCGTGACATAGGATTTCCCTATCATCCCCATATAGAGAATTCCATTGGGTCTCTTTGCCGCTTAAAGTACGCTTTTGCCCCTATAGCCACTATTAAGGAATGTATTTATGGCAGAATTCACCGTCTATGGTCGTCCCGGTTGCGGCTACTGTGTCGCCGCAACCCAGCTTCTCAAAGCAAAAGGGTATAGTTACGACTACATCGACATCTACGCCGAGGGGATATCTTCAGTGGCGCTCGCCAATATTCTGGGGCGCCCAACCCGCACGGTTCCCCAGATACTCCACGGCAACACCTATGTTGGCGGCTACACGGATCTGGTGCCATATTTGAAAACTTCGGCAAGCGCCTGACTGCGGCAATGACGGCGACCAGCCCCGGCGCGCAGGGGCTATCAGCCCCGACAAACTCTTTGCACGGCTGCGGCGCGCAAAGAGAGCCAACCTTTTATCCATTCACCTTATCCATTCACCCGTAGCTCCTATTTAGCCCCCAACTATTGTCATTGCGAGATTAACTTAGTAGACTCGAGCAAATTTTATTAAAGAGTCCTTATTAAAGGGTTGGGGCTCTTTAATTGGGCGACGCAGACAGCGCTTGCAATACTCGCCAGGCTAGTCCCGAAGTTCCACCAGACAGACTCAGATTTCGGTTTTGTCCACCCCCAAACCAGGATCTTGAACCAGTTGCCTTTTTTCGTCGAGCACTGCCCGCGCCGGCCAAACACCGGCGCACGAACCGGTGGCAAAGTATCACCAAGGCAAAAGGACTCGTCGAGCAGCTTGATTAAGTTGAATATCTTGATCCGTGAGCGTAACTGTGCAATATCCAGGCTAGCCTGAACACTGACAACGTCATTCTCTTTTTGATTGAGCCGAGACGCCGCACTCCCCGAAAAACCAGACGAAGGAAACCTAAATGACGGTTAAGCAATTTTCGCCAGACCCAGACCGATTGGCCGCTTATGGCAGAAAACATATTGGCGATGGCGGAGAATTTATCGTTAAAAATCTGAAACCGATGTTTGGCGGTGCGTCCAGATTTACCTACCGCTTTGACTACAGCGGCCAGCGCCACGGCGAACAGGTGGAGGCCTCGGCCATTTTGCGCTGCATTCCTCCGGATGGCGGCGTCTCTCCCGCGGACGCCAGAAAGGAGTACAAAGTACTGACTGCTGTCTACAACAAAGGCTATCCTGTGCCAGAACCCATCGCCTACTGTTCGAATCTCGACGCACTGGGCTGTGAATTTTTGATCATGGAAGAAATCAAGGGATGCGACGCCACCCTCGAGGCTCTGATGGAAGAACCCTACGTGTCGCAGCGGGAAAGTATCGGCAAAGACTGCTGGACACTACTGGGCACACTGGCAACCTATGACCCCGTTGAACTGGGTCTGGTGGCAGAGGACAAGGCTCTGGCCTACGCCTCGGGATGGCTCAAAATGCTGGAGAGCCAGGAAAAAATATTCCGCGCCTCCTCCGTTTACGTAGATCCCATCACCGAAGCTGTGTTTGGCTGGCTGCGGCACAACCCGCCACCACCGCCACAAAAACCGGCAATTTGCCACGGTGATTTTCGCAGTGGCAATTTTCTCTACGCCGCCGACGGCCGCATCAAATCCATTCTTGACTGGGAAATCTGGTCCATTGGCGACCCCCTCTGTGACCTGGCCTTTTCATTGCTGCCCCTGTGGGCAGACGAGGATGGTCGGGTTGGCCGTCTCCTGAAAAGGGAGGACGCTATAACACTGTGGGAGCAGGCCAGTGGCCTCAAGGCCGATCCTGATGCCCTGCGCTGGTGGGAGGTCTACTGTTGCCAGCGGTTTATGGCCACCAACCACAATATTTACAAGCGTTTCCTCACGGGCTCCGCCATTGATGGGCAGATTCCACTGGCGATGCTGGGATGGGGTCCCAGGGTCGAAAAATACGCCCTCGAATTGATCACCCGCAACAGCCCTCAAACCAGAACCCTGCCAGCCACAGAAAAGCTTGACATGTCCAGCGCTTCGTTCCAGAACACCGTCGCCAAGGTGCTGGCCGGCCCGCTAAAAGAGCAGGTTGCCGACAGTTCCTGGTGGTCGATGCAGTGTGAAAAACTTGCCGCAATCACCAGGTACAGCGTTGCCGAGAGCCGCACGAGCACCGCATACAAAGCGGATGAGCTGGAGGCCATGCAGGGTATTTTCACCCTGGCGCTACAGGCCTTTGGCGACAACCATCCCCTCTCCAACCCCCTAAAGGAAACCCTCGGCCGCCCCCAGGATTTTGCCTTCTTGCGCAACATCAACGGGGCACTGGATGATGCTCGCCGCCTGATTGTCGCGATTCACAAGGTCGTTTTTGAATCTCCGCAACAACTGCCTGCTCTCGACAAACAGCTTTGGGATCTCTATGCCCTGACGGCATCGCAAAAGCTATCGCTGGTGCCATGAAATCTGCATACCAAAAAATACATTTGAGGATTTGATTCGTGAACACCGATTCTTACATGATGCAAACGCCACTGATTACCAGTGACCTTATTGAATACGCCGAAATTGTCTACCCCAAGGTCGAGGTTATCTCGCGGGAAAACAATGACCAGATCGTGGTCACCAACTACGGCGAAATCGGTGCTCGCGCCCGCGCTGTTGCCAGTGCGCTTATCGATCTCGGCATTGATGTGGGGGATAAGGTGGGCGCCTTTGCCTGGAGCACGCGGCGCTACCTGGAACTGTTTTACGCCGTGCCCGGCATGGGGGCGGCGCTGCACACCATTAATCTCAGGCTTCATCCCGACGATCTCGTCTACATCATCAACGATGCCGCCGACAAGGCGCTCTGTGTTGACAGCCTCAGCTGGAAAACAATTGCCGCTATTTCCGAACAGCTCACCACCGTTGAACACTATATCTGGCTTGACGATATTGATGCCATTCCCGAGCATCACCCTTTTAAGCATCTATACGCCTACGACGACCTTGCCCGGCAAGGCGATGCCCAATTTCGCTGGCCGGTGCTCGATGAACTCAGCGGCTGCACCATCTGCTACACGTCGGGTACAACCGGCAGACCCAAAGGCGTGGTCTATACCCACAGGGGCAACGTCTTAATGACACTGAGCTCAACCAGCAAAGGCTTTTACGGCTATCCCGAACGGGATGGCAGTGGCCAGTCCTTTTTATCGCTGACGGGAATGTTCCACGCCAATGCCTGGATGATGCCCTTTGCCGCGCCCTTGCTCGGCGCCCGACTGGCTCTGGTGGGTCGGGATTATGCACCGGACAAGCTGATGGAACTGGTCGACGTCGGCCAGGTTTCCCTGGCGGCCGGGGTGCCGACAATTCTGCAGTCCATGGTCGATTATGCCATAGAGCACAAGCGGGACTTCGGCACCGTGACCAAGGTGGTGCTGTCGGGATCCAAACCCGCCAGAGGCCTGGTGGAAACCCTCGAAACCCAGTTTAACCTCGAGGTTGGTCAAGCCTGGGGAATGACCGAGGCGCAAATGGGCTCCATGCCGATTCTCAAAAGCGAGTACAGCGATCTGTCTCGGGATGAAAAAACCACCAAAAAATACCGGGGCGGCTTAATGAACTTCGGCATTAAGCAGCGTTTGATTGACGACGATGGCAATGATGTTCCGTTCGACGGCAAAACGCCTGGGCACTTTATCGTGAAAGGCCCCTGGGTTATTTCCAGATACCTGAACCACAGCGATGCCGACACCTCAGGCTATATGACAGACGACGGCTGGTTCAAAACCGGCGATATTGCCTGCATTCACCCCGACGGCTATCTGGAACTGGTGGATCGCTCCAAGGATCTGATCAAATCCGGCGGCGAATGGATTGGCTCGGCAATTATTGAAGCCGTCGCCACCTCTCACCCCGCTATCCAGGAGTCTGCGGTGATCGGCATACCCCATCCCAAATGGCAGGAACGCCCCCTCCTCATCGCGGTAAAAAAATCCGGCTGCGACATTGATGATGAGGGCATAAAAAACTATCTAAAAGGCCAGATTGCCAGCTGGTGGATTCCTGACGATGTGGTCTTTGTCGACGAAATCCCCCGCACTGCGACGGGAAAAATCAACAAAGTAGTCCTGAAAAAACAGTACGTGCCCCTCTACGAGCAGCACAGCCAGTAATCAATTGGCGATGCAAAGAGCCTTAAAAAAGCCCCCGTAATTCGAGGGCTTTTTTTAACAGTGTTACTTCAATGTTGGCGAGTATTGGTAAGACGAGCTGCGGCTGAGAGCAAATTCGAAGATGCCGTAGCCGGTTTGACCGTTCCAGGTAAAGCGGGCGAGACGATCTGTCAGCGAGGTATCGACGGTGCGCTGGGTCACAGAGCCATCCAGGGCGTAGACTTCGTGAGCCATGTAATCGCGACCGCGCACTTTGCCGTGGTGGCCGCCATAGCCGCCGCCAGCCATGAAACCACCGCCAGCCGTTGCATCGGTATCAATGACGTAGACCGCACCTGAAGCGGTGGTGACTTCAACAACCCCTGCGGTGAGATCCAGATCGTTAAACTCCAGGGCATGGCGCACATTGACAATATCGTCCATGGTGCCATCTTCATGCATAACCGCGCCTTCAATCAGTATCCGTTCGCCGCTGCGGGATTCAACCAGCAGAAAGCCCACGGAGCGATCTGCAAACTGCGCCTGGTACCAGATATGTAACCCCTGGCCACCGCTCATGGTTCTCACGCCCCGTGAGCGGTCGCGCTGGCCGTACCAGCCGTCGACGGAAAATACCTGGCCATCAATGGTCAGGGTGCCTTCATAGCGGCCGGACTGGACAAGGTGCTCAAAATTCGTCGGTATCTCCCCGGTATTTTCAACTTCTACCACACCCAGCCAGTAGGGTGTGCGGGCGTGCCAGGTGATGTCGTATTCCATTCCGGTGGGGTTGGCTTCGAGGCGCAATTGCCAGGTTTTGTTGGGCTCGAGGCATTTGAATCTCAGGGGACCCGCGCCATCGCCATTGGTGGCGCTGAGTTCGGTGGAAAAACGGACATTGCGCTGCTCTCCCGGCAGACTGACAAGGGCAAAGCCATCGGCCACATCGCGCCCTGGGTAGTGGCCAAAGCCCATAATCACCGACGGCGCTGTTGCATTGGCGGGGTGCATATTGAACATAAAACGGTCGAAAAATCTTTCCGGTTTATCCGCCGTACCCACAGGCACTAATTGATCGTGAAACGACTGATCGCTACTGGACATGTAGCCTCCTCAATACTTTTTGTTGCTGGCGGCAATTGGTGTTCACCAGTGGTTGCATGCCTTATCGGCCAATATTCGCTGTTGCCGTGGCGCTGAAAACGACGCCGTTAATTGAGTTCTCCTTTCCAGCCGCGTTCCAGCAAGCCATAGCCGACAACGCCATCATCGCGCACATATTGGGCAAAACCTTCCTCGAGGAAGTAGCCGTCAAAGGGCCAATGGGCGGCGGACTTGCGGCTGGCCTTAAAGTGGTAGCTGCGCCCCTTGTCATCGCTGAAGCCAATATCGGCGCCAACCGTGCGCCCGGCCTCATCGGCAATCATGTCAAACCTTTGGGTGGTGACATCGTGAAGGGCATTGTCACGCCAGATCCAGTTCATATCGATAATGCCTTTTTTGCCAATATCGAAGCGACCCACGGCGACAGACATGCCATCTTCAAATACCGCCCACATCAGCTTGTGACCGCCGAAAATACTCCAATTCCTGCGTCCTACCGCGTGATCCCTGTTGCCAAAACCGTTTATGGCAATGGGCTTTTCCCGGTAAGCCATGGTGCCTTTGACACGCCCGGCCTGTTCCATGTGGGCGGAGCCGGGGCGTGCTTTAACGTGCATATTGCCATCGACAACTGGGTGCATGCCTTTCCAGTTGACATCGATCTTCAAGCCGTAGGCTTCATCCACGTATTCGAGGCGGTACTCGTTCAAAAGCTCGACGGCGGTGACTTTGAAACCCGCCAGACCTATGCCGATATCGGTATTGCCATCGGGTACAGGCTGGTTGTAGTGGAGCCTGCTGTACACCTCTCGGTCATTATTTACGATCAAGACACTGAGGTTTGCGTGTTTGGCATTGTGGAAAATACCTAACCTGAGAAAAATCCCGATGTCCTTTTCTGGATCGAGAATATTGAAATACCAGCTTTCATTCAAAAAAGGATCGTTGCCAAAAGGGGCACGACGAAAGTCGTCCTCGGGTCGTATTTCTTTCATCTCAATCTCCTAAGGGTTTAGAGCTTGCTGCGGGATGTGATAGCTGGCAGTGGCTCTGACAGCAACTTTGCCATTGACCCTCATCAATGCCTGGGAAAACATGGTCGTTCTTGTCATTCGAACCAGATCCACATCCATTTCCACCCAGGCATTCGACCCGATGGGGGCGATGTAATCTATATTGAGGTTTTTGGTGGGCATATGCTGTCCCACGTAGGGAGTCTGATGTTTGACCGCCATCAATTGCATATCGGCGAATAGGGCGATAGAAGCGCCATGACAGGCGCCCGTATGATTGAGGTGTTTCGCCAGTACCCGGAATCCCAAAAGGTATTTTTCGCCTATGGCTTTTTTGTAAATATTGCCAAAACTGTCGCCAAAGCCCTCACCCAAGCTAACCGCAAAATAGCCATCGGGGATAACCGCTTCTGTAGCCGTATTCTCGTCCAAAAAAACCTCTCGATCCCAGCATGAAAACGCAACAACCAGGCAAATTAAGATCCCTGCGCCAAAGCCCGGCAATAACTACAGGCGAGCAGAGGGACAACAGCAATAATTTGCTTAAAACAAATATAGTACAGTAAACGACAACCAAAGATCAATTCTCTGTATAGCAGCCGTCGCCACCCTCAGCTCACAAGGATAGACAAAAAACCCAGCAATAAAGTCAACGAACTGTCTTGGCAAAGACAGAGCAAGAAGGCAGCTTTTAGACAGGAGCTTTGTTGAGAATCTGTTAACACTCAAAGGGCTGGGATGATTGTTGCCCCCAGCGATGATCCCATGAGTGTTAACAGGCTCCAGGGCAGGCCGGAAAACTAGTGTTGCTTCAATTTGATATTGTCTATCATAAATAATCTTCAGACATCGCCAGCAGGGCTGGCTACAAATAAATGATTATTCCGAAGGAGCCAGCCCTGCTGGCGATGGCAGCTCGATAAGACAAAATTACATTGAAAGAGTACTAGGGCAAATCCGCACCTGGCACCCCAGTGGGCTCAGATGCGAATATTCCAGCCTATTGATTGTTAAAGACAGGCTTTTGTTTCGCCAACACTGCGTTAATGGCGTTCCAGGTATCTTCACTTTTAGCGCATTCGACCATGCCCGCCGCCTCGGATGCAAGCTGCTGCTCCAGAGGTTGATCCCAGGTCGACAGCAGCAAGCGTTTCATGCGTCCAAAGGCGCCTGTCGGACCTGCAGCAAGTTGCTCCGCCACCGCGCGAGCGCGACTTGCGAGTTCATCGGGAGCGACAATTTCAGAAACCAGACCGTTATCCAGAGCCTCCTGGGCGCTCCACATTTTGTTGAGCATCATAAATTCCACGGCCTTGCGAACGCCGACGAGACGGGGCAAAAAGTGGGACATTCCGGTATCGCCGGAGACACCGATACCGGCGAAGGCACCATAGAATTTAGCCCTGTCGGTGCAGATCAGCACATCGGCACCAGCGGCAACTGCAGCGCCGCCACCCACAACCAGATTGTCAGCGGCAATCACCACCGGGGCATCGAGACGGCGGAAACGGGCAACACCGGCGTGAAGGCGGTCGGTCATTTCCTTGAACTCCCGTGGCAGCGCCTCCCGGGATTGTTTGAAGTACTTAAGATCGCCGCCCAGGCTGAAGTTGGTGCCGTTGGCATCGATGAGGATAGCGCGGACTTCAGGGTTTTGCTCACAGACGATGGACAGAGCATCATACTCTTCGCAAAAAATCCGGTTGATCGGATTGCCCAGCTCGGGCTGATTCATGGTGATATGAGCAACGCCATTGGCGATACTAAACGTAAATGCTTTGAGTTCCATGTACCCTCCCGGTATCAGACTGAACGTGCCTGCTTCTCTTTTTCGGCAGAGGCTTTGATCAATTCCCGCGCTTTCGCCCAGTCCTCATCGCTCATAGCAGACAGGGATGCGAAGGTATTGGGGCCGGCCAGGTGGTGGGCGCCGTCGATGCCGATAGTCTGGCCGGTGATGTATTCACAGCCGTCAGACATCATAAAGATCACCAGGTTTTGCAGTTCGGGCAGCTTGCCGTAGCGTCTCAGGGGCACTGTGTTGGGATCAGTGGCGCCTGAGCTGATGCCGGTGGGATCGAGTTTTTCCCAGGCGCCAGGGGTTGGGAATGGGCCGGGCGCCATGGCGTTGACGCGAATGCCGTAGCCACCCCACTCCACCGCCAGGGACATGGTCATGGCGTGAATGGCCGCTTTGCCCATTGCAGAGGGCACAACGTAAGCGGAACCGGTCCACACCCAGGTCACCAGATTGCTGAGAATAGAACCCTTGATGCCCTGATCGATCCAGCGTTTGCCCACGGCCAGAGTGGTATAAAAACTGCCGTCCATTACCGTGGAGGTGATGGCTCTATACCCACGGGAAGAAATGTCCTTGGTGGGTGAAATAAAGTTGGCTGCCGCGTTGTTCACCAGACCGGTAAGCGGGCCTTCCTGCCAGATGGACTCCACCATGGCGTCGACAGCGTCGGCATCGCGAATGTCGACAATGCGGTAGTGGATTTTGCCACTGCCAATTTTCTTCAGCTCTTCAACCGCTTCCTGAAGCACTGATTCGCGGCGGCCGCAGATATACACCTCGGCGCCAACCGCCAACAGGCCCTCACTAATGGCTTTGCCCAAACCGGTGCCGCCACCAGTGACGAGAATTCGTTTACCTTCAAGGGTATTAGCTCCAAACAACATGATCGACCACCTCTAGATTATGATTACGGGATTAGGCAAAGTAGCTTTTCAAAGCCGCCGGCTTCAAGCAAGCCATCTTCACCTTGGTTTCCATTTCAGACCGCGGTTTTGCCCCGCACCACCCATATAAGAATATGCTAATACGGCAATTGACAGGCGCCACCAGCCCAAAACATGCCTTCGAGCCACCGCGCCCCAGTGCGACATACGGCAGAGATGTGCGCGAGGGTTCCGAGCCACAAGGACTTTGACAAGAAATCGGGAGTACCAGAAATAATGTTTGCGCGAATATAATAAACCAATGTACTGCCAGAGTACAGGTTATGGGAAAGCAGCGCCCGCCTCAGGGTTTGATGGTAAATTCCTGCAACATCAACTCCCCTTTGACGCCTCCGGGTAGAAAACCCTGCTCGGCATAGATCAGTCGACCCTGCTTATCCACCATCAGCACCGTGGTACCGCGGGTGCCGTACTCTTCGCCGACAATAAAGGGCGGCGACAGGGTTCGCTCCAGCTCCAGCCCCACGCCAGTGACGGGCAGCTCATGGTCGCCAAAGGGCTGACTATCTGCCAGTACCGCAAACAGGTTTTCAATTTCCAGCGTCGGCGTGCGCAATGCCTGGGTGAGCTTGAGGCGAGCCAGCTCTGCTTTCGGCCAGGGGGTGTCGAGAACATGATTGCTGAGGGTATAAATGCCGCTGCCGAGGCTGGCAACACCGGGTTTGCGGTTTGACACATAGCAGACCTGATCCATATCCCCAACTAGAAGATTGAAGCCCCCATATTGGCAAGCCACATCCGCCAGGGATGCGGCATAGGCGGCGGGGGACACCGATCCCTGC
>JALOAH010000200.1 GCA_023228865.1 Porticoccaceae bacterium
CCCTTGCTCGTTACCTATCCAGTGGCTCTGGCAATCTTTTTTGCCATTGACATGGTTTGGCTGGGCTGGTTGTCCGGTGATTTATATGAGCGTCATATCGGCCACCTGCTGGGGCCTGTCAACTGGCTTGCCGCTCTGGCTTTCTATCTGATATTTATTGCCGGCATTGTCATTTTTTCGGTGCGCGCCGGTCTCGAAACCCATTCACCGAGGCGGGCGGCAATCTGGGGGGCGCTCTACGGATTTTTCACCTATGCCACCTACGACCTCACCAATATGGCCACCCTGCGAGGCTGGTCGTTAACCCTGGTGTTTGTGGATATTGCCTGGGGCATTTTTATCTGTGCCAGCGTGGGTTTTCTAACCACGGCGGCGATAATAAAAATGTCAAAATAATCCCACTCTACCACCCCGCGATTCCAGCCTTCTGTAAAACTTTAATGACTATCACCGGGGCGCCCGGCTCCTCTACCACAGGTGGTGTGCCTGGCTGGTTGTGTAGGAGTTTGCCCTGCAAACGATAACCTGACATCCCTCGCCAGGCGAGATCACAAACAATACCAACAATTGTGTTAGCGCCTGTTAACACGTATTCACTCTCGGGCTGGGCAGGGAAAATCCATTAAAAGGTCGACAACCCTGTGGCCTCCATAATCCGGTAGCGCCAGTAGCGCAACGTCGATCTGTCCTCGTAGGCTTCAAAGGGAAGGCTCAGGGACACTCCCTTATTCAAATCCCCCGCCCAGATGTCGGCGACATAATCTGTGGCTTCACGGATCAGTTCGCTCTCTCCCCGCCCCCAGACGCGAATATTGGTTTCGAGGTTGAAATCGTCGAGATTGCGGCGGGTGAAATTCGCCGATCCGAGCAATATCTGCCAGTGTTTATCGCTATCACGGCGTATCAACAGCTTGCTATGGCACTGCTCCCCCGATGTTTTGCACCAACGCACCGCAATCCCTTGCCGATGGAGCTCAAGGGCAACCTGGCGGTTGGGAATGCCGTTTTTTTCACGGCCAAAGGCATCCTTGTTGGCATCCAGCAAAACACGCAGGCGCACCCCCCTGTGGTGGGCGCGAACAAAGGCATCAACCAGGCTGCGGTGGGAAAAATAAAACATCGCCAGATCCACTTCACTGCCTGCAGGGGCGCCGTCGATCATGGCCAGGGCGGCGTCGCGGATTTTCGCTTCAGTGACTATCTGCCCCCACAACGGCGGCGAGGGCTGTTGAAATGACGCTTTTGCGTCATCGCCATGACCAAATTTTTCCAGTGTCGCCAGGAGGTTTTCGGCGTCGTCCGACATGGCGACAACAGCAATCTCGGTCTGGAGCAGGTCATAAGCGGCGCCGCCAGCAAAACTGAGACCGACGTTGCTGTGCTGGCTGCTGCCAGCATGGGGATTGGCCGAGGTCACCAGCCCCCGCAAACCGGAGCCCTCATCCACAACCAGGGTTTTGCGGTGATTGGCCTTGAAATTCAGGAGCCGCAAATAACTGCGCAAACTGACCCTGTTTTCGCCTAGAGGGTTGGGCAACCAGCCGCCGTTGGCGGAATTCCCCAACCACTGGCAACACAACCGCCAGGGCGCCGACCACAGCGGATTGGAGTCCCGCAATGCCGTCAGCCGGGTTTCCACGACAGTAATGCCGGCTCGGCGCAGTTCCTGCAGGTGGGGAGAATGGGCGCCACCGTAAAAATTGTTGACGGGATCGGTAATAACCACAATGAGAATGTTTTCCAGCGCCTGCTTACGCGCCACCAGGGCATCCGTTAACTGCCGAGCCAATGGCTGGTGGCTGTCTCCGTTGGTGCCGCTGTCGTTGAAAAGGAACATGTCCACGACAATCAGCTTTTGCGCCTGCTCGACAAGGCGGAAAACCTCGGCAAAAATTTGCTGATCCAGCTGCTTATTGCCCTCGGCATCCGTATAGGTGCGATCGATCAGCAGGTGGGGATCGTGGAGCAACCTTTCTTTGCCCTTAAAGCCAAGCCCCTTTGGCAAAGGCTTGAACAGGTGATACAGACCCAGGGCAGCAAGGGCAACCGCCAGGAAAATGACCAGACTCAGTTTAATCATAGTAGCGTCCTTAAAGCCTGTTTAGAGGGCGAGACGTCGCCGGCGGTTGTCGCCAGTCTCAGCGGATCCGCCTTTAAAGGCAACCCTTTTGACCCTAAACTAGCGAGGGGAATCGGTGGCAGAGTGTCGCCAAGCCAAAACACGTGCTGAGCCGTTATATCCGTGCAAAACCTCCATTCAGGGGCGCACAGATACAATTTTCGGGTTAAGGTGGCAATCGGATTCAGCCAATATGGCAACGGGCTGTCATTATTGATTTTTCAGGCGACGGATTTGCAACCATGTACTACGGCGAAAAGTTTAACAGTATCTCCCATCTTGTCGGCGCAGCACTGGCGCTGATGGGCTTTGGTGCCCTAATCGCAGTGGGCATTGCCCAGGACAACTGGCGCACCCTGACCAGTTTCACCATTTTCGGCCTGACTTTGGTGCTGCTCTACACCATGTCCACCCTTTATCACAGCCTGCGCTCACCAAAGCTCAAGACAATATTCCAAAAATTGGATCATGTGGCTATCTACCTACTGATTGCCGGTACCTATACACCCTACCTGATGGTATCCCTGTGGCATGGCCAGGGCGCAATATTACTGGCGAGCATCTGGAGCCTGGCGGTGGCAGGGTTTCTTTTGGATTTGCTCATACCCCGGCGCATCAAAAGTTTGCAAATAACCATCTATTTGTTAATGGGCTGGCTCTGCACCCTGTTTTTCTCCAGCCTGAAAGCGGCAATTGCTGCACCGGGCATTACCTGCCTGATCATTGGCGGCGGCGCCTACACCCTGGGTATTATTTTTTACCTCTGCGACAAGAAAAAGTGGTTGCGCCACAGTCACGGTATCTGGCACCTGTTCGTCCTTCTGGGTTCCGCCAGCCATTTTGTTTCCATTATCGGCTACGTCAGATAACCCCTTGTTTTTCGGTATATTGTCGACTTTTGTACATTTTTTGTACAGACAAAACCCTTGTGCTATTATCCGCCGCTGTCGCAACAGCGCAGGGGAACAACGTGCTTGCGGGCAAAGGGACGTCATTGCTGGGTAAAGCCTTATCAGTTAAAACCTGGTTGCCTGCAACATCTTGTAAAAACAAATAAACGACTGAGCCCAGGACGTGCATAGATGTCTTTATACCAATTTTCGTGCCTATCCATAAACGGGGAACTGATCCCCATGGACACTTACAGAGGGAAAGTTCTCCTCATTGTCAATACCGCCAGCAAATGCGGCTTTACACCACAGTACAAAGGCCTGGAATGTCTCTACCGCAAATACCGGGACGCGGGTTTAGTGGTCATGGGTTTTCCCTGCGATCAATTTGGCCATCAGGAGTTTGACAGCGAGGAGGAAGTACGGCACTTCTGCGTCAATAACTACAATGTCAGCTTTCCTCTGTTTGCCAAGGTTCGGGTCAAAGGCACAAACGCCGACCCTCTCTTTCAGTACCTCAGTAACACCGCGCGCGGCTGCTTCGGTAGCAAAGCCATTAAATGGAATTTCACTAAATTTTTGATCAAC
>JALOAH010000201.1 GCA_023228865.1 Porticoccaceae bacterium
TGAATGCCGGGCTGTGGTTCCGGCGCGGTCGTCTTGCCATGGTCTTCTCCTCGCTCGCAGCATCATGCTGCCGTTACGCGGAAAATCCACTTATCCCGGCTGTTCAGATTTTCACAGCCACCTCTAAGGGAAATGCGTCTGCATTCCCGGTCGAAATTAGCGCCAGAAGATCGTGGCAGGCTAACTTATCCACAGCCTGTGGGTGTTAAATATGTGTTAAATATAGTGTTAAGGCAAAAAAAGTTTTGATTCATTGTGCAATAACAACGCCTTACCGATACCCCCCGTGTGTAAAGTGGTGATTCGGCGTGTGTAAAGTGGTGATTCGGTGTGTGTAAAGTGGTGATTCGGTGTGTGTGAAGTGTCGTTTCTAGCTTTACTGTGTGTGAAGTGTCGTTATGCTTGCAGCCGTGTGTGAAGTGTCGAAGGAATCCGACGGTGAGTGATTATCCTCTTCTTCCAGATCGGCATCCTCAAGGTGACTTTTTTGTCTGCGATATTTTTGATGCTGCGCCTAAGGCGGATGTTGGGGCAATGGAGCACCCAATCTTTTCGCTTTCGACTAAACCTGACACCCGGCCACGCAAATACGAACACAATGGGATTACCATCGAGGTTAAACCCTCCACTGATGGGCTGGCCACCGTCCATGACCGTGACGTGCTGATCTATTGCATCAGCCAGCTCATTAAGGGAATGAATGAGGGCAAGCAGCCGCAACAGATTGTTCGGTTTCAGGCATCGGATCTCTTGAAGGCTACTAACCGGATGATCACGGGCCGGGGATATGATCTGTTGAAAGCGGCCATGGAACGGTTGGCGGGGACGCGGATTTCGACCAATATTACTACTGGTGGACAAGAGGTCTTTGAAACCTTCGGCCTGATCGAGCGAGCCAGAATCGTGCGTGAAACCCGCGATGGTCGCATGCAAGAAGTTGAGATCAAGCTTTCTGATTGGGTGTTTAACGCGATCCGCGCGCATGAAGTCCTAACGCTCAGCCGCGAATATTTCCGTTTGCGCAAACCTCTGGAGCGGCGGATTTATGAATTGGCCCGCAAGCATTGTGGCAGACAGAAAGAGTGGCGTATCAGTCTTGAACTTTTACAAAAAAAATGTGGCTCTGGATCGTCCTTGCGCGAGTTTCGGCGATTGGTCATGGCAATTGTCGAAGAAGATACCAAATATGGCCATATGCCGGATTATGAAATCCGGTTCGAATGTGACAAGGATCAGCTTGTGGTGCGCAGCCGGGGCACGGTCGGTGTTGATGCCACCGCAGTTGTGGCTGTTACGCTTCCGCCCCTTGATTCGGATGTTTACGAGATGGCGCGTGAAGCCGCGCCGGGCTGGGATATACGCATGATCGAGCAGGAATGGCGTTCCTGGATGACCGAAGCACCTAAAAACCCGGAAATGGCTTTTCTTGGCTTTTGCCGCAAATGGTTCGAACGCCGGGGGCGCCCATGAATCGTGAAATCTGGCGCTAAACGCCTAGCACCCGTTTACCATAGTCACGCAGATTGCCCTTGGGATCGACATATCGATAGAGCGTGACGGGTTTCACCCCTAATTCCCTGCACAACTCAGCAACAGATGTATCGCGGTTGGCCATTGAAGCCTGGGCCATACGCACCTGCATCTTTGTCAGGGCGAATTTTCGACCACCTTTGCGACCTCGTGCTCTGGCTGCCGCAAGCCCGGCAATTGTGCGTTCGCGGATCAATTCGCTTTCAAATTCGGCCAGTGCAGCAAAAATTCCAAAGGACAGCCGCCCCGCTGCGGTTGTCGTGTCAATCTGCGCCCCCTGCCCGGTCAGCACTTTCAGCCCAATGCCGCGATCAGACAGCACGCCGACAGTTTTAACTAGGTGGTGCAGGCTGCGGCCCATTCGGTCCAGTTTCCAGACGGTCAGGACATCACCTTCACGCAAGGCTTTGAGGCAAGCGTCCAGCCCCGGCCGGTCGTCTTTCTTACCCGATGCCAGATCCGAATAAATTTGCGCTTCATCAACGCCTGCCGTGATCAGAGCATCGCGCTGCAAGTCAAGCGACTGACTGCCATCAGCTTTTGAGACCCGCGCATATCCGATCAGCATGTTTCATAAACGTTCGTTTGGGATATTATGGAAAAAACCATGCGGTTTGCCCTTAAATCAATTTCTTATCTGATATCTTAATCAAATATACTCAAACCTTATGATAAAAGCAAAAGGAACATCCCCTGCCCGTTACCGTTCCCGTTCATACAGATCCATCAAGATCGTGAGCATATCTGCATAGGTGCGCCGATCCTCTTTGCAGATCTGTTTGAACCGGTTGATGGTATCTAATGGTGCGCGCATGCTGATCTGCCCCTCACGGATAGGTTCACGGCTGGGCCATCTTTCAACAGGTGCGGCCTCTTGTTGCGCGTGCAATGGGTCTCGGATTGTCGGATGATTTTCAAATTGTTTGAGCCGGTTCACATCAAGCGGTTTGGGCATTGCGCGCCTCCTCTAGCAGGTCGATGATTTCAGAAGCATAGGCGTGGGCATTGACCAGCGCCTTATCGATGCCGTTGACATCTGTCGGATCGAGCTGCCGCAAGCCACCACCAGCATTGTGCAGCGACGAAAAGGCGGTACGGCGATGCAATTCGGTCTCCATCACCCGGCCAACTTTGGTAAGCTCTTGATGGATATGCTTTTCAAGCTTGCTTTTCACGGCGGCCGAGGTGCGAGCAAACAGGATCGCGGCTGGAATAGAGCGTCTACGCGCCCTGCCCTCCATCGCGATTTCAGCAAGCGTGTCGATCGCGGCATCTGCATCTTGCTGCTCTTGTCCAGCCGGAATGATCACAAGGTCAGATTCCGCAATCGCGAACGATGTCAATCGGCTGGCTGAGCCTTCAAGATCGATCAGCACGAAGGTGGCTTGGTCTTGAGCGGCAGCGATCTCGTCTTGAATGGTGCGCTCGCCGCTACTGGTTAGAACGCGCAGCCGTGGAGGCAGCGGTGCAAGCGTAGACCAGCGGGTTAAGCGTTTGGCTGGGTCTGCATCGATAATGATGACATCTGTCACCTCGGCAAGTTCAGTGCCCAGAATGATGGCGGAAGTGGTTTTCCCAGCCCCACCTTTCGATGTCGCGAATGAAATGACTGGCATGGACGACCTCTGGCTTCAGTGAGGGCAGCATAACAAGATAGCTTGGCATAGTAAATCATATGAAGTGCTATCAAATGATATCATAAAAAATCATAGCATATGATCTGATATGGTATCATGTATGTGGATGGCGGCGTCGCGCTGACCTGCCGCGGGATTTTTCCTCCATCATCCATCAGGCCATCGAGCAGTATCTCGTAGCCAACACCTGGCAGATGAAGTGACCTGCCCCCGAAAAGCTGGGCCACTCGTAAGGCCCTACGTTTTAGTTTCGGTACGCGCCGCGCTTATTGCAGAAGGCCAAAAAGTGCTTATCTGTGAACCGGCATGCAAAATTGACCCCCGTATTGGGGTAATCGGCGTCCAAAAGTGACCCCCCTGATATTTCTGTTCAGAAGCTTCCTCGACGGATTTGAGGGAGCGAGTTGGGGATGTTGGTTGTG
>JALOAH010000070.1 GCA_023228865.1 Porticoccaceae bacterium
GTTGACCTGGTGATGGAGGGCGGCGGCATGCTCGGTATAGCACTGGTCGGCTATACCTGGGCGCTGGAGCAGGCCGGTATTCGCTTTCTCGGTGTTGGCGGCACCTCGGCGGGCTCCATCAACGCCCTTCTGGTGGCTGCCCTGGATGTGCCCGCGCAAGCGAAAAGCCCCAAATTGCTGCAATTGCTTGCCAGCAAGGATTTTTTTGATTTTGTCGACGGCGACAGCGACGCTGTGGACTTCATTGAAAGCTGGATTCAGGGTTCGGGCAAAATCAAACTTGCCTTCAAGGCCGCCCAGGTCATTGACACCCTCAACGAGCGCTGGGGGCTGAATCCCGGCAGAGCTTTTGAAACCTGGATCAGGGATATTCTCGCTGCGGAAAATATTCACTGCCTGAAAGATTTGCGCCAGCGCATGAACACCCTGCCAGACGGCCTGCGGGAGCGCAGTGGCGCCCTCCTCGACACCCCCGAGAAAGCCGCCAGCCGTCTTGCCATTGTTGCCGCCGATGTGGCGACAGAATCAAAAATCGTTTTTCCTGATCACGCCCATCTCTACTATGCCGAGCCGGACAAGGTCAATCCCGCCGCCTTTGTGCGCGCCTCCATGTCGATCCCCTATTTTTTTGAACCCTACAAAATCAGCCCTCTGCCCCGCGATGCCGCCGCCGAAAAACGCTGGCAGACCGTGGGCTACGACAGCAAAAAAGAAAAAGGCGGGCTGCCCAGATACGGACTGTTTGTCGACGGCGGTATCATGTCGAACTTCCCCATAGATCTGTTCCACGATTACAGCGCCGTTCCCAGCGCCCCCACCTTTGGCGTCAAGCTGCAATACGACAACCGTCGCCGCGATATCAAAGGCCCCCTGCAGCTGTTTGCCGCCATCTTCAATTCGTCCCGCCACTGTCTCGACTATGATTTTCTGCACAAAAACCCGGACTACCGCCACCTCATTCAATGGATTCCCTGCCAACAATACAATTGGCTCGACTTTCGTATGAAAGAAAAGGACAAGGCCGGGTTATTTCGGGAAGGCGCCTTTCAGGCTCTCGACTTTTTGGAGAACTTTAACTGGCAAGCCTATAAACAGCTCCGTGAAACCCTGATTCGCACAGTATGATTCTCAAATCAGCCAGCAGAAGAACCATATTTCGCCAACAGCCTGTCCAGATTATTGGCGAATAACTGGCGATCCTTCTGGCTCATCACGGCAGGGCCGCCAGTTTGAACACCGCTGGCGCGCAGGTTTTCCATAAAATCGCGCATATTCAAGCGCGCGCGAATATTCTCTTTGGTGTACAACTCCCCCCTGGGGTTGAGGGCATGGGCGCCTTTGGCTACAACTTCTGCCGCCAGGGGAATATCCTGGGTCACCACCAAATCACCGGGCTGAACATTGGCGGCAATCTCGTTATCAGCAACATCAAAACCCTGGGACACCTGAACAGATCGAATCAGGGGAGATCCGGGCGTGGCAATAAACTGGTTGGCAACCAGGGTCAGCCTGGTGCCTGTGCGCAGCGCCGCGCGAAACAGAATTTCCCGGATTGCCACCGGACAGGCATCCGCATCTACCCAGATATCCATAACCCTTTACTCCAGATTCAGCGCTTGCTCAGGGAACCAAGAATTCCGCGAATAATTTGCCTGCCCAGACTGCTGCCTATGGAGCGCGCTGCGCTTTTCGCCATGGCCTCAAAGATACTCTGCTGCTGTCCTGGCTTTGACTTCGCGCTGGCATTTTGCCCCGCCCCGTCGACAAGTTTTTGTCTGGCTTTTGCGCTGAGCAGTTCTGCTGCAGATTCCCGATCGAGTGGTTGGTCATAGCGTCCTTTATAGGGAGAACGACTCAACACCTCCTGTCTTTCGGCGGCGTCCAGGGGGCCAATACGGGACTCGGGGGGAGCCACCAGCGCCCGCTCGACCACCGTCGGAGAGCCTTTATCATCCAGTACCGAAATCAGCGCTTCACCCACCCCCAGCTGGGTAATGGCGCTCTCCGTAGCAAAAGCGGGATTGGCGCGAAATGTCTGCGCCGCCACCCGCACCGCTTTTTGGTCTTTAGGGGTAAATGCGCGCAGTGCGTGCTGAATGCGGTTGCCCAGCTGGCCGAGAACCGAGTCGGGAATATCTGCGGGACTTTGGGAAATAAAATAGATACCCACGCCTTTAGAGCGAATCAGGCGCACCACCTGTTCAATTTTTTCCACCAAAACCGCTGGCGCGCGGTCGAACAGGAGATGGGCTTCATCAAAGAAAAACACCATTTTCGGTTTTTCCATATCGCCGACCTCCGGCAACTGCTCAAACAACTCGGAAATCAGCCACAGCAAAAAAATGCCATAGAGTCGGGGCTGGTGAATCAGCCGCGTGGCATCGAGAATATTGATCACGCCATTGCCACTAAAATCATTTTTGATGAAATCAAAAAGATCCAGCGCCGGTTCACCGAAAAACTCGGCGCCGCCCTGTTCTTCCAGCATCAGCACATTGCGTTGAATCGCGGCAATGCTGGCGGCGCTGACGCCGCCATAGTCTGTCTCCAGAGACTTGCGCTCCTCTTTCATCCAGGCCAGCATTGCCTGCAAATCTTTCATATCGAGTAGCAACAGCCCCTGATCGTCGGCAACTTTGAAAGCTGTGTAAAGAACACCCATTTGCGTCTGGTTAAGGTCGAGAAAGTCGGCAAGCAACAGAGGCCCAAACTCAGACAGAGTGGTGCGCACGGGATGCCCCTGGTCACCAAACAGATCCCAAAACACCACCGGGTAAGCACGCTGGCGATAATCGGGAACAGGAATCGCTTGCAGACGCTCATCAATTTTTTTATGGGGCTTGCCAGGGGCGGCCATGCCAGAGAGATCACCCTTAACATCGGCCATAAATACGGGTACGCCAGCGCGGGAGAACCCTTCTGCAAGCACCTGTAATGTCACGGTTTTGCCTGTACCCGTAGCTCCGGCGACAAGACCGTGGCGATTGGCCATCGCCAGATTGAGCGCCACCGGGCGGCCAGCGACACCGCCAATAACAAAGGATTTGGGATATAGCATGGGTACTGCCCCGGTTTTCTAAGAGCCTGAATACTCCATTAAAAACCACCGCCAAAGCAAGAACAATTGCGCGCCAACGCCACAGAAAGAGAATGTCGCCGCGCCAGCATCACCAAAGCTGTGGGGCTGTTGCCGACAACCCCAGCGGATTAATTGCACCGTTGCCGGGTTAACCGTATTATAGGTTGACCTCGGTAATACCTGACCTTGGCAGAGGCCGGTGTCGGTTGCGCCATAACTGCAGACGACAAAGTACCGCTGTCTTTGAGAAGAGAGTCCTTCACTTTCTGGGCAAACTCCATGACGGAATTTTCTTTAGCTTTGCTATTCGCAGCGCGACCATATCGCGCACTCCAGTCGCCACCGGCAAGAACCATAAAATACTGGAGCATTCCCTGCAAAAGATCGTCCTTGATTGCTGCCATATCCACCAGTTTGACCATCAAATCCCGATCAGACATATTCAGGGTTATGTTGTGATTAGCCTTGGTGTGACGCTTTACCCTCATCAGCAAATCAACCATTTCTTTGTTACACAGAATACCTGTATCCATTGTTTACTCCTAAATTTCAAAACAGCTCGGCACTTAAGGAATAAGCATAATATGTGCCATTTTCAATATCAGCCAAAGTGACCTAAGGAAATTCTGGTTAATGTCATTCCCGCGCAGACGGGAATCTATAATCCCTTGATTTTTCTGGGCTCCCGCCCAAGCGGGAGTGACGAAAACAGAACTAATCAGAGTCTCCCTAAAGCATCTTATAAAACTTTAATCACAACTGGCCGTGACGAGCACTGCAAGATGCACCCAAAACAACTCCAGCCGCATTAACTGTGCGCAAAAACAAAGGGCGGTAAAAGTCACTATACATATGGCAAAAACACGCTATCATTCAGTGGTCGAAGGACATTCGGCTTTATAACGGATCAAACACAGCGAGAAGGAATATGACTGAACAGAATACGTTTGACATCAACAAGGTAATTGCCGAAGCCAAGCTGGTGATTACCGCTCCCACCACCTACTTTCAGGGCATGCCCAAAAGTGGCGGCCTGACCAACCCCCTTATCTTCATTCTGGTAATGGCCGTTGCCATGGGGGTTATCACAGCCATTTTGTCGTTTTTTGGCTCTGCGGCGGGCATGCTGGCCGCAGGCATTGGCGCTGTTATCTTTGTTCCCATCGCTGCACTCATCGGAGCCTTTATCGGCTCGGCGATTCTTTTTGTCATCTGGAAACTCATGGGCTCGGAGCAAAATTACGAGGTTGCTTTTCGTTGTTTTGCCGCCGCCACCGCCATTTATCCAGTAATCGCCATCCTCGCCATAATCCCCTATATCGGCAGCATCATCGGCGTCATCTGGGGCAGCTATTTAATGATTGAAGCCAGCGTCGCCGTTCATGGCCGCGAGCGCAAAACCGCCACCTTGGTTTTTGGCATTCTCGCCGTCCTGCTGATTATTTCCAACATCAGCAGCGAATACGCCTCCCGAAAAATGGCGGATCGCATGGAAGAAATGGGCACCATGCTCGAAGATTACGAAAATCTTCCTCCCGACGAGGCCGGCAAGAAAATGGGCGAATTTTTAAAGGGTATGGAACAGGGCATGGGCAATCAGGAATAATCTCCGCAGCCAACGCCAGCCAACAACGCCAAAACTCTTGTTATCCCCCCACCCTGCCACCCCGGCAGGGTTATGGCCTTACTGCCACTGTCGGCATCGCCATCATGTATACCGACTCAAATGTAAAAAAAGGAAAATACCATGCCCCAACACCAATACTACAGCCTCGGCCACTCCGGCCTCAGAGTCAGCCGCCTCTCCCTTGGCACCATGACCTTTGGCACAGAATGGGGCTGGGGCTCTGACCAGGACACCGCTCGAGCCATTTTTAATCGCTACATCGATAGCGGCGGCAATTTACTCGATACCGCCGACATGTATACCGGCGGTGTCAGCGAGCAATGGGTAGGGGAATTCATCAAGGAACGCAACCTCCGCGACCAGGTCATTGTTACCACCAAATTCAGCTTTAACACCGATCCGGCCAACCCCAACAGCGGTGGCAATGGCCGAAAAAATATCATGCGCGCCGTTGACGCCTCACTGATACGCCTCAAAACTGACTATATCGATCTCTACTTGCTTCACAACTGGGACAAAATCACTCCGGTTGAAGAGGTCATGCGCACCTTTGAAGACCTGGTGCGCGCCGGCAAGATTCGCTATGCGGGATTATCCAACGTGCCCTCATGGTACGCCAGCCGCGCGCAAACCATCGCCGAATTTCGCGGCAGCGAGCCCATTGCCGCATTGCAAATGGCCTATTCCCTCACCAATCGCAACATCGAAGCTGAATATGTTGCCCTCGGCACCCAGTACGGCATGGGAATTATGGCGTGGAGTCCCCTTGGCGGCGGCCTGCTATCAGGCAAATACAAACCATCCGAGACCGGAAAATTTGGCCAGGGTCGCCTTCAGGACGTCAAACATCCGGCATTCGCGGAATTCAGCGCCCGCAACTTTGCCATCGTTGCCGAAGTGGAAAATATCGCCAGGGAACTGGGGCGCAGCATGTCTCAGATCGCCATCAACTGGGCGGCCAATCGCCCTGGCGTCGCCACAGTGATTGTTGGCGCCACCAAACTCGCGCAACTGAACGACAATTTACAGGCTCTCGACTTTGCCATTCCTGAAGAGCTGGTTGCCAGACTGGACGCCACCAGTGCTGTAGAACTCCCCTACCCCTACAACTATTTCGAACCCATCATGCAGGCACCCATGGTTGGCGCCAGCACCGTGGGCGACAAACCTCCGGGCTACAACCCCTCGACATTAATCGTCGGGGAGAGTACGAACATCCCTCAAGATTAAAACCTGGGGCCGCTCTCGCCTTTCCACCATTTCGAAAGCCGGCAGTGCGTATTGGCCTCAACGCCTGCCGCCCTACCCAGTAATGCTTCACTGAAAAGAACCGTCGGCAGTGATCACCAGATAAGCCTCGATGCTGCCTATTGTCTGAATTTTCGCTCTGGGATCCATGGATTTGAGCCTGTCCCGGTGCAATTGCCAGCCTGATATACCCTGATCTGCCATTGATGGAAATCGGCTTTTTTTACCCTCGATCCTTTCATAGCTATCATGAGCATGCTTATAATGATTATGTAATTACATATCCCTGTTGAACGCCATGACCATCAAAGCCCACAAACCCTCTCCCTTGGGGTTTCTCGTTACAGACATCGCCCGTCTGATGCGCCGCCGATTCGACCAGCGGATATCCGAATACGGTTTCACTCAAACCCAGTGGCGAGCCATTTTGGTACTGTCCGCCAACCCCGGCGCATCCCAGAAAGCCATCGCTGAACTTCTTGAAATTCAGCCTATTTCCCTGGCGCGGCTGATGGATCGCATGGAGGCTGGCGGCTGGGTGGAGCGCCACCCCGACCCCAACGACCGCCGCGCGGTAAAGCTTTTCCTCACTGCAAAAGCTGCACCCATACTGGGGATTGCCAGCGAGTGCTCAAAGGATGTTATGGCGACAGCGACAAAAGGCATGAGCAAAAGCCAGCGCCAGGAGCTGCTCAGTCTTTTAGTGATCGTCAAGGACAACCTGTCTGATCTTTAAATTACCCCCTGCCAGCCCGCTGGCTGATGTTGCTGTGGAGGCAAAGGATGACACAACGAAATCGCCGCATATTGATCTACGGCATCCCGCTATTTGCCGCGCTTATTATTGCCGTTCTGTGGGCCTATAGTGGCCGCTATATCGCAACCGACAACGCCTACGTCAAGGCGACACAAACCCATATCAGCCCGGAAGTATCCGGTCTGATAGCCGAGGTCATGGTGCGGGAAAATCAAAAAATTAACGCTGGCGATGAACTCTTCCGCATCCATTCATCAACATTTGTGGCCGCTATCGAAGGCCTCGAAGCCGCATTGGAAAGTATTCGTATTGAAGTGGAAACCCAGCGAGCGGCCTATTTGCTCAAAAAGGAAGAATTGATACTGGCGGAAGAGAATTTGCATTTCGCCACCAGTGAACACGAGCGCCAGTCGCGGCTGGCGCAAAAAGGCATGAACTCCGAAAGTCAGCTCGACCGATCCGCCCACGAACGCCAGGTAGCCCGGCAAACCATTAAAGTGATTAAGGAGGATTTGAAGCGACTGCTGGCCGCGCTGCAGGGCAATCCTGATCTTGTAACTGAGCAGCACCCCCGCTACCTCACCGCCCTTGCGGAACTTCGCCAGGCGCAGCTTGATCTTGAGCATACCCATGTGCTGTCGCCACTGAGCGGCGTTGCCGCAAAAACACCCAATGCTGGACAATATGTTGAGACCGGTAAAGCGGTGATGACGGTGGTCAGTTCCGGCAAGCGCTGGGTGGAAGCCAACTACATGGAAACCCAGTTGACCAAAGTTGTTCCTGGAATGCCCGCCACCATTAAAATTGATACTTACCCCAACCATGAATGGCGTGGCAAAGTCGAAAGCATCAGCCCCGCCACCGGTGCCGAGTACGCCATTCTTCCGCCACAAAACGCCACTGGCAACTGGGTCAAAATTACTCAGCGAATTCCGGTGCGAATCAGCATAGAGCCCCGCGAGGGCGACCCCCTACTCGTCAAAGGCATGACGGCGGAAGTGGAAATTGACACCGGAACCTACCATTGACCGCGGAAATTGTTCGGGTTCCGGTTAGCGACAGCGCCCGCAAATGGAATCTGTTTCTGATTTCCATGTCGACAGTGCTGACGACCCTGGACGCCACCATCGCCAATGTCGCCCTTCCCCATATTCAGGGCGCCATGGCCACCACCCAGGATCAGCTCGCCTGGGTGCTGACATCCTTTATTGTCGCCACCGCCATTTTTATGCCCCTCACCGGTTTTCTCTGCGATCGCTTCGGCCAAAGAGCGGTACTGATTCCAGCAGTCTTCTTTTTCACCCTCACCTCTGCACTCTGCGGCCTGGCACAAAACCTGGAACAATTGGTACTGTTTCGTTTTCTTCAGGGAATGTCCGGCGCCTTTATTCTTCCCGCCGGGCAATCGCTGATTCTCGATATCTATCCGCCGTCCCAATACACCAAGGCGCTCAGTACCTGGGCGTTGGGCACCATTATCGGCCCCATACTCGGCCCCACCCTGGGGGGCTATCTGACCGAGTTTTTTAACTGGCGCTGGGTATTTTTAATCAATCTGCCACTGGGGTTACTTGTGGTTGTCGGTATGATCATGGTCACGCCACAAACACCGCTCAACAAAACACGGCGCATGGATTTCACCGGCTTTGCCTTCCTCAGCCTGGCCATAGCCGCGTTGCAATTGATGTTTGACCGCGGCGAAAGCCAAGGCTGGTTCAACTCCTGGGAAATTATTCTCGAAGGTTCTTTGGCGGCGGTCTTTGCCCTGATGTTTTTTGCCTACATCGGCGGCAGCAAATCCCCCTATATTCGTCTCGACTGCTTTCTCGACCGCAATTTTGCCATTGGCACTATTTTTATTTTCGTCAATTGCATTGTGCTTTTTTCCTGCCTGGCATTGCTGCCGGGGTTCCTGCAAAGCCTTCTCGGTTATCCGGTATTCACCTCTGGCATGTTGTTGATGCCCAGAGGAATCGGCACTCTGGCGGGCATTATTATTATCAACCGCCTTGGCCATCGCCTGGATCCGCGACTGTTCATCGGCGCCGGTTTTATTTTCATGGCCTACTCTGTGGCCATGATGGCGGAATTCAACCTGGAAGTCGGCATGAGAGAGATCGTCATTTCAGGATTTATTCAGGGAATGGGGCTGTCCCTCGGTTACCTGCCCACCAATATTCTGATGTTCAGTTCGCTGGCGCCAAACCTGAAATCTGACGCCACCGCCATTTCCGGATTGTCCCGCAGCATTGCCGGCAGCCTCGGCATTTCCATTCTGTTTACCCTGCTGGCGCGCAATGGGCAGGCCTACCACGCTCGCCTCGGCGAATCCGTCACCCCATTTCAGTACTGGCTCAGCTTTCCACCCCCGTGGGACTGGAGCAATCCCGCAGGCGCCATGCTTCTCAACCAGGAAGTGACGCGCCAGGCGGTGATGCAGGCCTATATTACAGATTTCACCATTATTCAGTGGCTGGCAACTGCATCATTATTGCTGTTGTTTTTGATCAAACCCGTCAAACAGCGCCAGGAAATGCCCGTCGCCATTGCCGAATAACCAGCAGCGGCGATTTTTATATAGGGTCTATTAACACTCATTGGATTATCACTGCTAGAGATCATTTTTGTTTCCAGCGCGGCGGAATGAGCGCGGTTTAGTCATTCTAAATAAGGGAATGACAACAACGCTGGGGGCAAAAATGATCCCAGCCCTTCGGGTTGCGGCTAAAAAAGCGTCACTTGTCGTTGCTTGTCGTCATTTAGAACCACTAAATTCTCTCCTCGCGTCTAAATTGACGCTTTTTTAGTCACAACAGTGGCAATCCAATGAGTGTTAACAGGCCCTCGTACTCAAGCGCATCAGCTGCATACCGCCGACATCGGTGGAAAAACCCAGGCGCTGGTAAAACGGCACCTTATCATCAAGGCAATAGAGCTCAAAATGCTTCACTCGATATAGAGATGGGTGTTCGCGAATGCACTGAATCAGCCTGTCGCCGTACCCGCTTTTGCGGTGACCGGGAGCAACGATGACATCGAAGATCAGCGCTTTAAATATGGAATCGGTAAGTACGCGGGCAAAGGCCTGCAAATCGTCGCCGTCGTCGACCAAACCAAAACAAAGACTGCTGCTGTTGATACATTGCTGTGTTTCTTCAAGAGTGCGGCCTCGAGACCACCACTCGCCCTGGTAGAGCTGATGCAGGCTTTCAACCTGGCTGGCTGTGAACTCATGTATTAAGCGCATAAAAAACCCTGATCAAAAAAGAAAAATTTACTGTGGCTTGCTTTTCCAGAGAATATTCACCAGGGCGCCGAGCATAATCAACAAACCGCCCACCAGCGTCCATACGCCAGGCACTTCAGCAAACACCCACACTCCCAAAAGTGTGGCAAAGACCACCTGAGCGTAGGAAAAACTGCCGGCGCGACTGGCGGTTTCCACCTGCATGGCTCTGGTCAGCGTCACCTGTCCCACATGGGTGAATAGTCCGACAAACAGTAGCCACAGCCATGTCCAGCCCTGGGGCATTACCATGCCGTCCCCCAGCAGTAAAATGGTTGCGGGCAGGCAGACCAGGGGGAAATAAAACACAATTACCGACGGGTCTTCAAGGGTGCTCAGCTTGCGCACCAGGGTATAGGCCAGGCCTGCGCCAAACGCACCGGCAATACCAAAGGTCACCGCCAGGGTATCGTAATCCGCCGCGCCATCACCAAAAAGAAAACCCGGCCTCACCATGACAACAAGCCCGACAAAGCTGAGAGCAATACAACCCAGAGTCGGCGCCGTTGGCCGCTCATTCAGCAACAGCAATGCCAATACCGCCGTAAACATTGGATGCAAATACTGCAACACAGTGGCCTCGGCAAACGGCAAATGCACCAGGGCATAGTAGGTGCCCACCAGCGCGGCAAAACCCACAGCGCCACGGCAAAACAACAATATGCGGTGGGTGCCAAACAGGGCAATACCCTTGCGTTTGACATCCGCGTAACTCAGCACCAGCGACACCAGGGCGCGGGCGGCAATAATTTCCAGTACCGGAATACCCTCGGCACCCGCGAGTTTCACACACACGCCCATAAAGGCAAACGCCAGGGCACTGAGCAACATATAGCGGGCGCCCAGAGATTCAGGGTTCCAGGGGCGGCGAAATAGCGATTGAATAATAACTCCCTGAGCGGTCTTTAACCCTCATCTGTTTCGAGAGTCACGTAGGTAGGCAGCGGGGCTGTCAGTGGCTGAAACAGGGCGGAATTTTAACAGAGAACATCGCCGTCATTAACAATAAAACTGCCTCCTTGTTCGCTGAAGTGCTCTGTGACCCAACAAAAGCGACAGCAACGGGGAAATTGGCATGATTCTGTCCACCAGCTCCAGAACCATCAACAAACACCTGGAACAGGCGTTTAAAAAGCTCGGCGTGGAAAACCGCACCAGCGCCGCCACCATGGCATTGCAGCAGTTGAACCGTCAGGAGACCCAACTTAAGGGATAAGCCAATATCCTGAGCTGGACTCGCTCCTGGAATAACCAATGGTAATTTTTGCTGGAGGAGCTTGCCCTGCAAGGGATGATTTACGAGTTAAAGCGCAGGATTATCCCTGTCGGATTCCTCTTCCAGGGGATTTTTGCTTTCCCACTGATCCGCTTCCGTTCTCGGATCGAGGGCAAATGCCGCCGGGGTCGCCGTATCTGCCACCACTCGAAAGGGTTCGGTTTCATCGAGCACGGGAATGACATGCTGGGTGCGGCGAATGGCAATGGCCACAGCAAAAATCACCAGGCAAAGGGCGGCGTGAATAAACAGACCCACAGCGCCAAGAAATTCCATATACAGGGATGCCAGAGGACCACCCACCGCCGAGCTGATGCCGAAGAGCATCAGAATACAGCTGCCCACCAAGACAAATTCGTGGGATTGGGCGTTGTCGGCAGCATGGGCAAGGCAAATGGAATACTGGGTCATCACCATGCCACCCCAAAGCAACGCCAGCACCAGCAACAATTGCGTGTGCGTTGAAAACAGCACAATCAGCACCGACACAATCGCGCCGATCAATGACGAAAACAGTAGTACGATGCGTCGGTCGACCCTGTCGGAAATTCTCCCCAGCGGTAGCTGAAACAGTGCCCCGCCCATCACCACAGCGCTCATAAACAGGGTTAATGATGATGTTTCCATGCCCACGCCACGGGCAAAAACCGGCCCCAGCGACCAAAACGCGCCGGTGACCAGCCCGGTGGCGCAGGCGCCGAGAATGGCGACGTGGGAAATTTCCCAGACTCGCACAAAATTGAGGCGCACCGGTTCAATGGGCGCAGGCGCCAGGGTAACGGTGAGGGATACGGGAACAATCGCCAGCGACAGGAGAATGGCGGCAATGCCAAACAGCGTTGCCCCGGACACATCGGCAAGATTGAGCAATTGCTGACCAACCACCATCATGGAGAGGTTGATCACCGTGTAAAGCGACAGCACTGAGCCTCGGGTTTCCTTGGTGGTGCGGTCATTGAGCCAGCTCTCGATAATCATATAAAGGCCGGAAATACAGCAGCCCACCACAAAGCGCAGCGCCAGCCAGGGTTCGAAATACGGCAGGCCATGAAACATCAGCACGGTGGCGGAGAACAGCGCCGCCAAAACGGCAAACGAGCGAATATGGCCAACCCGGCGCACCATTTTTGGGGTTACCAGACAGCCCAAAACAAAACCGATGAAATAGGTGGAGCCGGTCAGCGCCACTTCCCCGGAGGAAAAGCCCTCAAGCTCTGCCCGCAACGGCAGCAGCGTCACCTGAATACCGTGGCCAATCAGCAACAGGGCATCGGACAGCAACAGGGCGGCGATGGGCAGTAAAAGTCGTCTCATGAAAATCCTGAAAAATAAAAACACACTGGCTTGACGGGATGATACCAGCTCAGACAAAAATTGCCTGTGACAAATCAGTGCTTTTGGCAGAACAAGAGCGGGGACAATGGTCGCGTCCTTGCGTCGACTTGGTTAAAATAGCCGCCGAATCTACCCTCCACGCTAGCCTTATTTGCCACAGGTATTGCATTTATGATGGAACGCATTTTTGAAAAATCCATGTACGCCACCCGCTGGTTGCTGGCGCCAATCTATCTGGGACTGAGCGTTGCCCTCTTTGCCCTGGGCGTCAAATTTTTCATGGAGCTTTTTCATGTTCTGCCCAATCTGTTCACCGTTTCGGAGATGGATCTCGTTCTCCTGGTGCTGTCCCTGGTGGACATCTCCCTGGTGGGCGGCCTTATTGTCATGGTGATGTTTTCCGGCTACGAAAACTTTGTCTCCCAGCTCGATCTCGACGACTCACAGGACAAACTCAACTGGCTCGGCAAACTCGACACCGCCAGCCTCAAAAACAAGGTTGCCGCCTCGATTGTCGCCATTTCATCCATTCATCTGCTGAAAATTTTTATGAATGCGCCGCAAATCGATAACGACAAGCTCCTCTGGTACGTCGTTATTCACCTGACCTTTGTGATTTCCGCAGTGCTTATGGGTGTGCTCGACAAAATCACCCGCCACGACCACTGAGATCGACGGGCGCGGTGAACCAGCCATTCCCGCGCCCTCTTCCGCCATCAAACCAGCTGATAACAGGGCTGGTAATCCGCCAATCCTGTGCCCAACTTCATTCTGCCCTGTTCGACAAAAATCATTAACAGCTCGTCCATGGCCTTCATAATATTGGCGTCGCCACTGATTTTATAAGGGCCAAACCGGTTGACCTGCTCAATACCGAAAGCCTTGACGTTGCCAGCAACAATGCCGGAAAACGCCGCCCGCAACTGGGCGGCCAGTTCATGCCTGGGCATAGCGGGGTCGAGGCGCAAACCCGCCATATTGTCATGGGTGGGTACAAAGGGCGTTTGCAGTTGTGGGTCTATATGCAGACTCCAGTTGAAATAATAGGCCTCCTGCCCCTGCTTGCGCTGCTCGTGAACCTGGCTAACCCCCTGCTTCATCAACCGCGCCACTTCGTCGGGGTTGCCGATAACAATACGGTAAAGTCCCGTGGCTTCTTCGCCAAGACAGGTGGCAATAAAACGATCAACCGCCTGAAAATAGTCGCGGCAGGACTCGGGCCCCGCAAACACCAGGGGCACTTTTTGCGTATTCTCGGGGTGGAGCAAAATACTCAGCAAATAGAGAATTTCCTCAAGGGTGCCTGCACCACCGGGAAACACCACAATACCGTGGGCGAGGCGCACAAACGCCTCCAGGCGCTTCTCGATATCCGGCATAATCACCAGCTCATTGACAATGGCGTTGGGTGATTCCGAGGCAATAATGCCCGGCTCGCTGATACCTATATAGCGGCCATGGCGAATCTGCTGCTTGGCGTGACCAATGGCCGCCCCCTTCATGGGCCCTTTCATGGCACCAATGCCGCAACCAGTGACGATATCCATACCCCTCAGGCCCATTTCAAAACCCACCAGCTTGGAATAATCGTATTCACCGCGGGGAATGGCGTGACCGCCCCAGCACACCACCACATTGGGGATCACCCCCGGATTGACAACGCGGGCATTGCGCAAAATCTGAAACACCTCACTGGTAATATCAACCGCCCACTGCTCGCCATCGGCGTGGCAATCCCTCAGCTTGTAATCCACATAGACAATGTCCCGCAGGGCAGAAAACAGATGCTCCTGAATACCGCGAATAATATGGCCATCCACAAACGACTGGCTCGGTGCGTTGTGAATTTCCAACTTCAAGCCGCGAGGCTGAGCTTTAATCTGAATATCAAAATCCGCAAACTCCGCGAGAATTTTTGCCGCATCATCCTGATCGCTATCGGTATTTAAAATCGCCAGGGCGCAGTCGCGAAACAGCTTGGCGACATCCTGACGACTGGTGGCAAGCCCATGAATTTCAGCGCGGGACAGCAAATTAAGGGTATTTTTGGGGTATACAACGGTATGGGGTATTTTGTTCATCTTGGCTCCCGGAATGATCCGGGCAATCATAACATTCAGGACGGACAAGGTGATGGCCCTGTGCCGGCCTGCAGATAACAGAAAAGAGCGAGGATTGGCTGTTTATTGATCAAATAATTCTGGGTTGGCCAGAAATTTCATCGCCTTGCCCAGCTCTCAAAAACTGGGAAGCTGGATCACGGAGAAGAGGATCAGGTCTCAATGGCACTGACTTAGCACCAAAGCCAGGATTTTCGTCATTCCCGCGCAGGCGGAAATGGCCGCTTAAGTAAGTGCCATTCGGATCAGGTCTTTGATTTATGAATTAACGCCATAAGCAGCCAGGGTACCGACCCTTTTCCACCTTTGCCCTTGAAACATTTTCGCCTGCGGGGCAGGCTCCTACGGCAGATGAATCAAACCCGCAAGCGTAGGAACCTGCCCTGCAGGCGAAGGCTTGATTCTTGGATTTTTCTCGTATCGATTATCCTGGGTGTTAACGGGCGTCCTGTATCGAACAGTTGCCAATACCCAGCAGTTCGAGGCGCCGCGTTGAATGATATACCCTAATATTCGCAATATTGAGATTTTATGGCGCTGCGTTAAGGCTGCCGTTGTGGTGCGCAATGAAGCGACGAAAGCGGTAGCGCAATACACCGTGAGAGTTCAGCATTTGATTGCCGCAAACAGGGCGATCAACTATTTTTAAAAAAATACGCCGATTGAAACAACAGGGGTTTTCCGATGGAAAAGTTTGTTACTCCACAGCTGCATCAGGGTTTGCGGGGATGACGGCGTTTTTCTACCAAATTCTTGCCGATGCAGTGCTTATTCTGCACTTTGGCGTTGTTTTGTTCGTGGCTTTGGGGCTACCGGCCATCGTTATTGGCAACAAACTCGGCTGGTTCTGGGCGAATATATTTTGGTGGCGCCTGGCTCATGTTGTGGCCATTGGCGTGGTGGCTCTTCAGGCCTGGCTGGGGCAGTACTGTCCACTGACGATTCTTGAATCCTGGCTTCGCCAGAGCGCAGGAGTTGCCATCTATGAAAGTAGTTTTATCGAGTATTGGCTTCAACGGTTGCTGTACTACGAGGCGCCGCTTTGGGTCTTTGCCCTGGTCTACACAGGCTTTGGTTTGGCTGTCGTTTGGGCGTGGTGGCGCTACCCGCCTCAAATGACAAAATCAAAAACAACGGCGCCTAACCCCTGATTGTGACGGGGAAAGAGACTAAGGAAAGTGTTCGTTTAACTATTTGAGCCCTGTACACACGGCACTTCAAACAATTTCGCCTGCAGGGCAGGCTCCTCCGCGTGACGAGCCAAACCCTCAATTGTTGGCGAAGGCTTGCTGAATTTATTTTTCTGACACTTATTACCCGGCAATAAAAAAGGCCAATCTTTCGATTAGCCTTTTTTCAATCTGTTGCTACGCCATAAGGCGCAAATAACTAGATCGCGGTAATATTTTCAGCTTGTGGGCCTTTTTGGCCTTGGGTCACGGTAAACTGAACTTTCTGGCCTTCGGCAAGGGTTTTAAATCCTGAGCTGCTGATGGCGCTGAAATGTGCGAACACATCGGGGCCGGATTGCTGCTCAATAAAACCAAAACCTTTTGCTTCGTTGAACCATTTAACGGTTCCGGTAACTGTATTAGACATAATATGTATCCTGAGATATAAAAAGTAATAGCCCTTGTGGGCTGATAAAGCTGGAGAGGAGGCTGGAACTTAGAATCTTCAGGACGTGGTATGTAAAACAATTACGACGAGCGGAGGTTTTAAACTAAAGTCTTTCTTTCAAGCTGGCTGCCACAATACAGTGTTTGACGGGGAAAGCAAGAGAATCTATACATTTTCTGTTTTTTATTTTTATGAGCTATTCATCATGATTTTTCATATTGCCATTCCCAGAAAATAACTCAAGCATAATCAAGGAGCTAAATCATGAAGCCGCGCATCTCTGTCTTGACCCTGGGTGTCGACAACCTCGACAAAGCGGTTGCGTTTTACCGGGACGGCCTGGGTTTTAGCACGGAGGGAATCATCGGCGCCGAGTTCGACCAGGGCGCTGTCGCCTTTTTTGACCTCAATGGCGGGTTTAAGCTGGCTCTTTGGCCACGAGCCAGCATCAGCCAGGATAGCGGCCTGGCCAAAGGGGCAATATCGGCAACGGAATTTACCCTTGGCCACAATGTGGCTTCAAGGGAGGAAGTGGATAAAGTCATGGCCGATGTCAAAGCCGCTGGCGCCACCGTCGTCAAACCTGCCCAGGAAACCTTCTGGGGAGGCTACGCCGGCTATTTTCAAGACCCAGATCAGCACCTTTGGGAAGTGGTTTGGAATCCCCAGATGCTTCCTGAAAATTAACCAACAGGTGCTATGATTGGCCAATAATTTGCCAATTGACATAGGAGACCTGGCATACCATCGCGGGGTTAATCAGCCCCACTAACCACTGTGCTACCATGGCTTAACATCAACAATCGACAACAATCATTTCAGAGAAATTATGTACGATTTGATCATTTTATTGCATGTATTGGCCGCCACAGTGTGGACGGGCGGGCATTTGGTGCTCGCCCTGACCATTCTTCCCGCCGTACTTAAAAACAGGGATCTGGCCTTTATTCAAACCTTTGAATCCTGCTACGAAAAAATTGGCATTCCCGCATTGCTGATTCAAATTGCCACAGGATTATGGCTGGTGAACAGAATGGTTGCCGACCACTCGGCACTGCTCAACCTCGACAACCCCGTTGCCAGACTGTTGTGGATCAAGCTCGGGCTGCTCGGCCTCACCGCTGTTCTGGCCGCCGACGCCCGCTTGCGCATTATTCCCAAGCTATCCCCTGCAAACCTGAAATCACTGGCATTTCATATAGTGCCCGTGACCATTATTGCCGTGCTTTTTGTTGTTACCGGGGTGTTGTTCCGCTTTGGCTGGCTCAATTAAGCGCTACTGACAGCAGCACTGCTTAACCCCAGATACCCGCCAGAGTCAGAATCGCTGCCAGCAGACTGGCGAAGATCAGCGTAAAAAACGACATAGCCTTGTTCCAGCGCCAGGATGCCTCCTGTGCCGAATAACCACTCAACCGCTCCATCAATAAGGCATTGGCAGCGTAGGGTGTGCCAAAGGCGGTAATGCCCCAGCCCGTGACAATACCAATACCCAACCCCAACAAACCCGCTGTCGGCCAGAGAGTGCCAAAAATGCCCGCGACAATGGTGCCGGTGAGAATGGGATTGACGCCCACCAGGCCAAGGGCAAAAAACAGCCAGGGCACCGCAGCGGCAATCAGCGGCCACGCCCAGAAATTGACACTAATATCGCCGCCAACGCTGTTGATAATGCCGCCACTGATAATAGCGCCGATAAAGGCGGAACCGCCGACAATCGCCAGCTCGTTGCCCACGTGGGAGAGATCGGGTAGTGGCGCCGCTTTTTGTTTCGCTCGGGCAATCACATGGCCAGCCAACACCACGGCCAAACAGCTGAGGGCAACCGCATAGGCGTAACTCAAGGCAAACCAGTGACTAGCGACAAAAACACCGATACAGATAACCACGATAATGAGGGCAAACCGCAGCCACCCCCCCCAACCGGCCACATCTTCGCCCGCCCCCATGGCGGCCTCAGCTTCAGGTTCTCGCCACAGCAATCCAGCCAGAGAAATCAGCAGTGCGGAGGGAATCGCCCAGGCCAACAACTGCAAACTACCGAGACCCGGCAGCAGGGTCAGGGTCATTACCAGGGAAATCGACAACGGCGAGAAAATGGGTGCCGCGCCAAAACCGCGGAGCACCGCACGGGTGGCATTGCGGGTTGCCGGTGAATCGCCATTGCGACGAATGCGCTCCGCCACCAGACTGCCAATCACCCCCACAGAACCCACATTGATGGGAATGGCCAGCAATGTGGTGCCCAGTGCCAAACTAAGATAACGCTGAGCCGGTTTACCCTGAAAGAGGCTGACGGAGATGCGCTGCAAATCCCTGGTGCGCCCCAGCACCGAAGACAATAAGGTTACCGACAAAATCAGCGACGTCAGCGCCAGCATATTCGCCGTGGCGATTGAGAGCATTCCCCCATCGCGCCACAGGGCATAGCCGGCGGCCACACCCGCAGCCACAAACACAATCCTGGGCACCGTGCGCAGATAACCCCACTCCAGGGCAATCACCCAGACCACAGCGATGGCGCCAACACTTTTTGCGCCAGGGAAAAAGTGAAAAATACCTGCCAGCAGTGCCAGATACGCGATGGCGGAACGAGGTGTTATCACAATGATGGCGCCCAACGGGAGAAGTGAAGACTTATTGTAATAAAGCTGTGGCAATGTCGCTAATAACAACTTCGTAGGGGTGGCCGCAAGAAAGACACAATCAACCCGCTAAAAATCGCCAACCCTCGCCTTGCGGCAAGACACGTCCGCCCATTACAATCTTGAGAGGCCTCAGCATCATGGACTGGCAATAAGCACATAGCGCTGTGGTGGCAATCCCGTAGAAGCGAGCCTGCTCGCGATGTGGAAGTTTGACAACAATCGCGAGCAGGCTCGCTCCTACAGATCAACAGGGGTTATTTGAATCAATCCACAACTGAGCACACCACTATGACCGAACTAAAATCATACCCAGTCTGGGATGCGGGCACCCGCTGGTTTCACTGGATTACCGTGGCCTGCGTCCTCGGCCTTGTCGCCGTGGGTCTAGTGATCATGAATGCCGGCAGCCTCGGCATTACCAATGACGGCAAGATACTACTGAAGACCGTCCATGTGTGGATTGGCTATGTGTTTGCCATCAATCTGTTGTGGCGCTTCGTCTGGGCATTTCTCGGCAATCGCCATGCCCGCTTCAGTGCCCTCCTCCCCGGTGGCACAGGCTATATGGCAAGGCTGCGCAGTTATGTCGCCGCGTTTTTCTCGCCTACGCCCCAAACCTATCTGGGTCACAACCCCGCCGCTCGTCTGGCAATAGCCGCCCTCTTACTATTACTCACACTGCAGGCTGTGACTGGCCTGGTGCTGGCGGGTACTGATGTCTTTATGCCGCCTTTTGGCCACTGGATTGCCCAGTGGATTGCCGCCCCCGGCGTGGCACCGGAAACCTTGGTCGCCTATACCCCGGAAATGTATGACCAGACGGCCTATGAAGCCATGCGCTCCTTTCGCAAACCCTTTATCACCGTTCACGAATACAGCTTTTATGCCCTCATGATTATGGTCGTTGTGCATATTGCCGCTGTGATCATTACCGATATTCGCGAAGGTGGCAGCATTATTTCCGCCATGTTTACCGGCAAAAAAATACTTGAGGGCAAACCTGAGGATGACGAGCCTGGCTTGTAACTGGTGAATGGCAATCGCTAATGGCCGGTATAGGCAGGTAATGCCAACGGAGGGATGTCCTTCGACAAGGGTTCAAAGTAGTCAAAGAAATTCCGAATTTGCTCACTGTCACCCTTAACAATACGGATATCATCGGTTGCCAGCAGATCTCCAAACAAAGCGCCATGAACGGCCATGCGCTTCAACTGCTTGTGGCTAAGCTCTACTACCGGGCTCCCCTCGGGTATGGTCTTTAAAACCTCGGAGACACCACGGCGAATCTGCAATCCCAGCTGTTCGCCGCTATCCTCAATCACAATACCCACGGTGGCGATGACATCCAGGCACTCTTCTGCCTTGAGGCGAACCCCCAGATAATCGAGGAGATCTGAACCACTTTCACCCAGCTCAACTGCCATCTCCGAAGAGAGCAAGCCCGCACTCTGAACCTTTGTCGGCAGTTCTCCGCGCAGCTCTTTGGCGGACAATAACCCCCAGTGCCTGTAGGACGCATTTTTCTGCTTGAACGCCCATTGTTCATAGGCATTCGCTTGCAATGTTCGTGCTTCCATATCTTCAGGGTCAAGGCGTATAAGATAGCTGAGCAACTCAGCCGCCCAGGTATATTCACCTTGTTGAAACGCCTCCTCAGCGGATTTTAAGAGATTGTCGCGGCCTTCCATTAAGGCAACATACTTTTCCATACGTTCATTAATGGGCATGGGGTCGAGCTTCCAGACCGTACCGTCAAACCAGCCGATATTGCCGGAATACAAACCATGCAAAGAAAGTTTGACTGTGCCGTAAAGTTCGTTGAGCCAGGGATCAGCAGCCAGATGCGGCGGCAACTGAAGAATTTCAGCAACATCCTCTGCCCTGTAGCCGCGATTAAAATAGCGGGCACCCTGGTCGGCAACGAACTTAATGGCATCCCGGTAATTTGTCAGGGTTCTATCCACATTATCCACACCCAATACCGGGCGGCCATGACCGGGCGCCATATAATTGGCTTTGAAGGCACGCATTCTGTCCAGAGAATGAAACCATTCCCTGATGACGTGGC
>JALOAH010000202.1 GCA_023228865.1 Porticoccaceae bacterium
GTTCCTGAGTGCCGATCCCTTTGTGCAGGACAGCACCAACCTGCAGGCGTTGAACCGCTACAGCTATGTGCAGAACAACCCGCTGAGCTATACAGACCCCAGTGGGTATTTTCTGAAGGGATTGATCAAGAAGTGGGGCAAGGCACTCAAGAGCGCAGTCAGCGCGGTCATCGAATTTGAGCGGGAACTGCGGCGCAAAATCCTGCGCAGCCTGGGCAAGATCGAGGGCTTGTCGACGGTGATCAGTATAGGCCTGACGATGATGGGTTGCCCGTACTGTGCCGTTGCCTTCAACGCGGCCATGACCGATGCCAACGGAGGTACGATCGGTCAGGTGCTCACGGGGGTTGCGATTGGGTTTATTGCCTCGGGGATTCCCGGCAATGAATCCGGAAGTTTCTGGGATGGAGGCCTTGGCGCACGGATTGCCAGCGGCTTGGGTGGTGGCGCGCCGGGCAATATCGGTGCATCACTCTTTATCGGAGGCAGCATAGCCAAGGCGCAGGGCGGGAAGTTTATAGATGGGGTGAAGGGGGCGGCTGTGACCATGGGCATTGCTTATGGCGTGTCGAGGATAATGAACTCAGTCAGCGAGCCAGCGGATGTTCAAGATAGTAAGAATTCCGGTGGAATGCCAAACAGAGCGGGCGCAGAGAAAGCAGTTAACGAAATGTACGAAAATGGCGAATTATCAACTGATATGACATTTGATACTCGCGATGAAGCTGCTAAATACTTCGGAGACAAGTTGTATTCTGTAACAGCGGCAAACAACATAGAGTTAGGTGCTCAATTAATCCATAAGGGCGGAGTTTGGACTATAGGTGAGATTCAGTTTGGTGCTCTTAACGCTGAGGGAACCCATTATGTTTCGGTACGGGGGCCATACGGGATACACACACATCCACCAGGTAGCCAAGAATTTCCTTCCAATCACGACGCTTCACAAGTCCAATATAAAGACGAACCTTTGCGGCCTTATAAAGGGCTTTATACAGTAGGGTCTACCGGAATAACTTATTGTGGATCAAGATGCGGAAGATTGGGTTCGAGTGCATACGAGAGAGTAAAATGAAGGCGAACTTGAACTATGCGTTGATTATCGGAGCCATTTTTTTTAGCCAGGCCTGTCTGGCGAGTAAGCTGGTCTCTAATTATGTAATGGAGCACGAGGGCTATATAGAAGATTTGGTGGTACGCTGTTTTAGTCGTCACGTAGATGAAAAAAGTAACGCGATAGATTTAGAGAAGGGTTTACCCAAAGAGGAGATTGATACCGTGCATGTAGGCCTGTCTTTCGCTTACCCTCGTGTATCTGTCAGCTTTAACTCCTCTGAAAATATGCTTGATCAAGCTGTTGGACTAAGTTGTATATTTGATCGCACAAGTGGAGATATTTTGGGGATATCTAGCTTTAATTGGAAAGATGCTGAAAGGGATCGGTTTTTTTATCCACCCGAAGCACCTGTCAGTCAGAGATATGAGCTGTGGGAAGATGAGCTATATTTTGGGGTCGAGCTTGATTATGACTCAGTTCTGAAAATTTTAAAAAATGCCAAAGCTAAAAGCGTTGATAATTAATTGAGAACGTAAAGCAGCTTTCCTTTTCCTTTAGCAGTGTCCCGTCCACCGTCCGTTAATGGTTTGGGTGTCGAATGTCAAGGCTGTTTTTTCACTGCTTTGCTCAAAAGCAGTCTGCATGCTTTAAAAAACAATCGATTTTTTGGGTTTTTCGCCTGATTTCACTGTTTGGCAGGCGGAAAATCCCTCCAGTCTCTGATTAACGCCAAGCGATTCCGCGGACAATGTGTTTGTCCGTAGAATACCGTTCGTCCGTGCTGCCCGTGTTTATTCTGGCGGCAGATAAAACCCCGTCAGCGCACCGCGCCAGGCACAAAAATAGCGGTGTTTGCCTTGAGGGTTGGGTTTTTCCTGGCACCAGGCTTCTGCCGGGGTTCTGCCACAGAGATGCTGATGGGGGCGGACATGGTTGTACCAGCAGCGGAAGCTACGCAGATCTTCCGCCAGGGTTGCCGCGCTGTCGATCATATAATGACGAAGGCGCTCTTTGAGAGTGCCGAACAGGCGTTCGATTCTGCCGTTCATCCAGGGGCAGCATTTCTCGGTGCGCTGGTGTTTGATGCCGAGCCACCACAACCCAAAGCGGAACAGCCGTGACACAAATACGGCTTCATTATCGGTTCGTACACGGTTGGGTTTGCCATAGACTTCCGCAGCATCGAGCAGTAGGCGGAGGAGGGTTATGGAGGCTTTATTGGGGATAGGCTTGAGCGCCAGGCAGGCGCGGGTGCCGCTGTCGATCAGACCAAATAGGCTGTATGCATGGTTCGTTTTATCTCGCACTTGCGTGAGATCCAGCGACCAGATGGCATTCCTGGGCAAGGGGCGGGGCAGTCGGTGTTTGATCCTTTGGCGAATTACCCGAATCTCATAGTGCTGCTTTTTGATAACGCCGTAGACATAGCTTTTGCCCACAGCCTGGCATCGCCGCTCGCCATGGAGGCGATTGAAGGTGGCGGCGATTTTTCGGCAGCCCGCACCGGGCATCAGGGCGGCCAGACGGATGACGTCCTTTTCGACCCAAGTGGGCTTGGCGCGATGGCGATACCTTGGCTTTTGCGGCGTTGGATGAGGACTGGGGCGTTGGAACCTTTGCGGGCATTGGTGGTGTAGCAGCTGCATCAGCCAGTGGAGCCAATCGCAGACTATCCGTATCAGTGTCATCAATGGCCGTCCTTGGGGTCTACACCGGTGTCAATAGCTGGCGTTACCGCCCCATCTGAATCAGTTCAATATCTTTTTTTAGCAGCTCATTGACGAACGCCGAGAGCTCGACGCCCTTGGCATTGGCCAGTTCGGCCAAGGTGTTTTGCACGTTGGCGTCCAGATGGATGGGCAGTTGCAATTGCGTGTCTTTGCGGTAGAACTTGCCGCGCTCGGCGTTGGAGAAGTCTATCTCGTTAAGTGTGTCGTCGTTTTGTATCAGGTTCATGGATTTATTCTTGTCCTAATGCTGCAGCTGATCCTCTGCCAGCCGTTGCCGCCTGTGCACGACAGTGACGATGTGCGCGGTAAATCAGCCGCCAGGCGCTGACGCTGACCTCGTGCAGGTCGTCAGCTCTGGCCTCCGGCACACGCTTGTGGATGCCGGGGAATTCCCCCAAGCTGGCGGCCTTATCTAAAATCTTCTGGGTAACACGCTTGGCATTGAGCGGCGCGTCTTTGTGAATGTGGTCGTGAATGGCTTTAAGGTCGGCACGGGCGCGAGGCGTCCAGATCACCATTGTTCGATCTCGCGGGTCAGCTCCTCCAGGGAAATCCCTCTCCCTTCCTCTACATCCTTCATGCCTTGGTTGATCTTACTGAGCACGTACAGGCGGTAAACGATCTCGTCAAAGTCCACGGTATCGGGCAGTTGCTGGATGGCGTCCAGGGCATCTTGTTTGGGGCTGTGCAATTGCATAGAAACCTCCCTTAATGGGTAGCGGATTGCTGAATCATCGTGTCCAGCATTTCCATAATAACGAATTTTGGCTTGGTGCGGGGT
>JALOAH010000203.1 GCA_023228865.1 Porticoccaceae bacterium
AAAAGTACCAGGAGGAAGCCAAATCATACTGGATGAGTGGGGAGCTGGCTGAACCTGATTGGATACTTTCGCGAACAAGAACATCGCGACGGTAATTATCACCAGAGCGAGAAAAACGTAAAAGGTGTAGGCAGCAGTTCGAGAAATCTTGATCATCATAAATTTTCAGTGGCAGTGCTGGGGTTCGCGTTGTCGCTATTCCCAGGGCAACTAATGCAGGCAGCTTACTGCATTCTGCGTCTCAGATCCTTACTGTTACAGGATTAACTTGAATATTGAGTGACAGTTGATTCTAGGGTTTCTTAAGCTGAGGGAAATCACAGCCTAGGAATCAGTTTAGTAGCAAATTTTTCTCCAGCTCTTCGTTATTATTGCCTTCGGGGTTGGTCATAAATGGGTAAAGCCCAGTCGTTGTCTATGATGTTTGATTTGAAAGAGGAGTGTCTTGGCAATCAATCTGTTTCATGGCGGACGTAAATCAACTTATCCGTATCAAATCCCAGTTTGCTGGCTTTATCAATAAACTCAGCCAGCAGTTCCGGTTCAACGGTGGGGGTTCGCGACAACAGCCACAGATAGGAGGTATTCGGGCCGGAAACAAAAGCGTACTCATAATTCTGTTGATCCAGCGCGAAGATGACGTAGGAACCGTAAAAAGGACCAAAGAATGAAACCTTGAGGTAACCCTCATTGGGCTTGTCGACAAAGTAGGCTTTGCCTTCGGCTTCCCGCCACTGGTTTTCTTTGAGAGAAAACCCGCGATTTATCACCTTAATGCCGCCATCGTCGCGCAGCGAATATTCCGCCGATATCTGTTCCAGCCCTCTTTCAAAGGAGTGATCGAGACGGGCAATTTCATACCATTTTCCCAGATAGCGGTTGACATCAAAATTTTGCACGGGAGAAACAGACTCGGGCATGCCGGTACAGGCGCTTAAAAAAACTGCCAACAGTAAAACAAGGTGTTTTAGCGACATCTTACCCTCAGGGAAACTTTCAAAATGATTCAAACCACACTTGCTTTATCGCCGGATTCTGCACCACAAGGATATTTATGGCAAGGGCTGGCCACAGTTTCGCAGTGCCGCCATTTGGCAAGCATCGCAGGGAACCCGTAGGGTGCCGTAGTGGGGTGCCCTTTCTTTTTCGTTAGTTTTTCTTTGGGCATACAAAGAAAAAGTGACTCGCCAATAGGCGAAACCGAAAATCAAAAACAACACCGATAGTATTTAAAATTGCGATATCGAGGTTGCGGATAGTTTGTTATTTCGCCTTAACGGCGAGTCAGGGGGCTTGCATGCCCAAGCCCCCTAACGACCCCCAGGGCACCCACTGTACTGGCCTACGGCTTCACTGCGTTGCTCAATTTTGAAAGGGGGCTGCGGAACTCGTCGCTGCGCTCCTCAAACAGTCCTCGCCCTTGTCCTTTCAAAATCTGCGCTACTCGTCAGTACAGAAGGGGGTAAGAGTGATCCAGCTATTTAATTAGAACGGGGAGAGTTATTGATTGCAGTGCCAATTTTTCGCAATTAAAAAAGTGAATTGAACTACTTCTAGATTCCTGCCTACGCAAGAATGACGGCGTTAAATATTCCCGGCAATAGTGTGCCTTCGCGGGAATGACATTAATTAGAATTCCATAAGCTGTTCGAATATCGATCGATGCGAACTCCCCTTCGAAGGCACCGAGAAGCGCAGCTAAATGGCGGGTTAAGCGAGGACTGTCTGAGGATCGCAGCGACGAGTTCCGCAGCGCCGCCATTTGGCGAGCATCGCAGGGAACCCGTAGGGTGCCGTAGCGGGGCGCCCTTTCTTTTTCGTTAGTTTTTCTTTGGGCATACAAAGAAAAACTAACTCGCCAATAGGCGAAACCGAAAAGCGCAACCTATACCGATTTTATTCAATGCTGTGACATTGAGGCTACGGATAGTTTGTTATTTCGCCTTAACGGCGAGTCAGGGGGCTTGCATGCCCAAGCCCCCTAACAACCCCAAGGCACCCCGTCGCATCGCCCCTGCGGGGTTCACTGCGCTACTCGAAAAATAACGGTCGCTGCGGAACTCGCCCAAAATTGTGACCAATTTGGGCTCAGACAGTCCTCGCTCTTATCCGTTATTTTCCTCCGTTGCTCGTCGCTGCGAAGGGGACGAAGTGTGGTGCCAATTTTGGGTATTAAAACCATTAAATTTTAAAAAGTGAATTTTGCGAATCTCGCTTGGTGCTGGACGCCCCTTCGAAGGCACCGAGAAGCGCAGCTCAATGGCGGATTAAGCGAGGACTGTCTGAGGAGCGCAGCGACGAGTTCCGCAGCGCCGCCATTTAGGGAGCATCGCAGGGAACCCGCAGGGTGCCGGAGTGGGGTGCCCTTGGGGTTGTTAGGGGGCTTGGGCATGCAAGCCCCCTGACTCGCCAGCAGGCGAAACCGAAAAACGCAATCAGCGCCAATTTCATTCAGTGTTCACATTCAAGCTGGAGACTCCAGCCAGGATCAGATGCTGATTCTTACGTATCTATAACTGAAAACGCAGGCTAGCTGTTAAGTAATGGTTCCCGTGGTTCTCACCCGTCTTGAACCTTTGACTGCAGGCGCTTTTTTGGCGGCGGCGCGCTGTTGAATCTGTTTGTCGATAACATTTTTCAGTGCCACCAGAAAGCCGACGACGATAAAGGCGCCGGGGGGAAGCACCAGCATCAGCAGGCCACTGCCGCCGAAGATATCTATTTCCCAGCTGGCGGCGCCCGCGCCAAACAGTAATTGCATATTGGCAAAGAGGGTGCCGCTGCCGAGTATTTCGCGGATGACGCCTATGAGGGTCAGTACCAGGGCAAAACCCAGTCCCATTGTCAGGCCGTCCAGGGTGGAGGCAACAACGGTGTTTTTGCTGGCAAAGGCTTCGGCGCGGCCGAGGATGACGCAGTTGGTGACAATCAGGGGAATGAAAATGCCCAGAATCTGGTAGAGCTCGTAGGTGTAGGCTTTCATCAGCAATTCAGTGCAGGTGGTGAAGGTGGCAATAATCATCACAAAAACCGGGATTTTCACCGCTTCAGTAACCTGGTTGCGAATGGCGGAAACCGCGAGGTTGGAGCAGGTCAATACCAAAATGGTGGCAAGTCCGAGGCCAATGGCATTGACCACGGAGGCGCTGACTGCCAGCAGTGGGCAGAGTCCCAGCAACTGCACCAGAGCCGGATTACTTTTCCATAGGCCGTTGCGGCTGATATCGGCGTAGCTTGTATCGCTCATGACGGCTTACCTCTAGTCATTCTTCATAGTAGTTTTTTAATTAGCAGCTCTTCAATTTGATTTTGTCCGCTATTGGCAGAAATCAGCAACTGTAGTTTGAATCCGCCATCGCCTGCAGGGCAGACTCCTACCGAAAAATCCTCTACCTGTAGGAGCCTGCCCTGCAGGCGATGCCCGGAAAATTAAGCAGACTCGACAATATCACATTCAATGAGCGCTAGGGTTGCGAGGAGTCGTCTGCCGCTGATGCTGTCATTTTAGCTGCAGACCTCAGCAACT
>JALOAH010000204.1 GCA_023228865.1 Porticoccaceae bacterium
AACACAACGGGTACTCGGAGTCTGGTATCCCAGAATCCGGGCGACCGTCTCATCACCACGCAACATGTCAAGGTCCTCCACACAATCGATGCCAAGCAAAAGCCCGGTCACAATCGACTCGACCATTTGCCCAGCCTGGTAACCCAGTGCTATCTTGCGAAAAAACTCAAGGTTGGCATCGCAGGAACCGGGTAGTTTCATGCCACGGAAAAGTTGACTGACAACGGCAGCACCGCCGAGGCTGGTAACTGATCCATCCATCGGTTCAGTGGAGATATCGTAGGGGATTTTGGCTTGCAAGGGAGTTGGTGGTCTCATGCCTTATTTATATCAACTGTTGATTGATAAAAGCAAGCGCAACATATCATAGCAAAATACCCATAAAATGACACTTTATCAATTTTCCCACTTTTTCTCTCGCAGAATAGGGGAGAGTTCCAGGGCTTTCACGCAATGGCGCCGTTGTGTTAGACTGATGCGGCAGGTTGGTTATTGATATCAATCTGTGAGCCGACAATTCAGGTTTGGGGGTTGAAATGGCTGAAATGATGAAAGCGCTGGTGAAGCGTCATGCCGCACCCGGTTTGTGGCTGGAAGATGTGCCGATACCGGAGATTGGGATCAATGATGTATTGGTCAAGATTATCAAGACCAGTATTTGCGGAACCGATCTGCATATCTACGAATGGAACAGTTGGGCCAGCAAGTCAATTCCAGTGCCGCTGGTAATTGGTCACGAGTTTGTCGGGCGGATCGTGGCTGTCGGCGATAATGTACACGACTTCAAGACAGGAGATGTGGTTTCGGGAGAAGGGCATCTGGTTTGCGGACGTTGTCGCAACTGCTTGGCAGGGCGACGTCATCTGTGCAACGACACCCGGGGTATCGGGGTGAATCATCCCGGGGCTTTTGCTGAGTATCTGGCGATTCCGGTAACCAATGTTTGGGTTCATGAGCCTGATATAGAGCTTGATGAGGCTTCCATCTTTGATCCCTTCGGCAATGCTGTGCATACGGCCTTGAGTTTTGATGTATTGGGAGAGGATGTGTTGATTACGGGAGCTGGTCCTATTGGCTGTATGGCGGCGGCGGTGGCCAAACATGCCGGGGCGCGCTATGTGGTGGTGACCGATTTGAATCGGTGGCGCCTCGAGTTGGCAAAGAAGATGGGTGCCGACGTGGTGGTTGATCCGCGAAGTGAGCGGTTGAAGGATGTGCAGAAGCGACTGGACATGAAAGAGGGCTTCGACGTGGGGATGGAGATGAGCGGCAGTCCGGCAGCACTGGATGAGATGTTGGCGAACATGTCGCATGGCGGGCGGGTGGTGCTCCTGGGACTGCCGGCGGAGAGCAGCTTTGCCATCGACTGGAATGTGGTAATCTTCAACATGTTGACACTCAAGGGCATCTACGGGCGTGAGATGTATGAAACTTGGTATAAAATGACGGTGATGTTGCAGAGCGGACTGCAGATTGCGCCAGTGATTACGCATCACTTCAGCTATCAGGACTTTGAAAAGGGCTTTGAAATCATGCAGTCGGGCAAGAGTGGCAAGGTTATTCTGGAATGGGAGGAGTAATGTGGGCAGGCAGGCTTTTTATGATCGCTTGAGTGGGCAGTTGGCCGAAATTGAGGCGGCGGGATTGACAAAAGAGGAGCGGGTTCTGACCTCGCCGCAGGGAATATGGGTAGAGGTGGCGGGGCGTAGTGAACCAGTTTTGAATTTGTGTGCCAACAATTATCTGGGGCTGGCCAATCACCCGCAGGTTTTGGAGGCGGCGCGGGCGGCACTGGATGAGTATGGCTTTGGTCTTTCGAGTGTGCGCTTTATCTGCGGCACACAGGGTCCGCACCGGGCTTTGGAACGTGATTTGAGTGATTTTCTGGGGATGGAAGAGACGTTGCTTTACGGTTCGTGTTTCGATGCCAACGGAGGGCTTTTCGAGCCGTTGCTGGATGGGTGTGACGCGATAGTGAGTGATGAGTTCAATCACGCTTCAATTATTGACGGGGTACGGCTTTGCAAGGCACAGCGCTATCGTTATGGCAACAACGACATGGCCGACTTGCGGCGTCAGTTGATGGCGGCACGCAGGGGTGGGGCGCGTGATATTCTGATAGTGACCGATGGCGTTTTTTCGATGGATGGTTACCTGGTGAATTTGCCGGAGTTGTGTGCATTGGCGGAAGAGTTTGGATCCTTGACGGTAGTGGACGATTCACACGCCACCGGGGTGGTGGGGCCGCAGGGGCGTGGTACGGCAGCCCACTTCGGGATGACGGAGCGGGTTGATATTGTGACAAGCACGCTGGGCAAGGCACTTGGCGGTGGCAGTGGTGGTTTTACCAGCGGGCGGCGTGAGGTTATTCAGATGTTGCGTCAGCGCAGTCGGCCCTATCTCTTCAGCAATGCGCCATTGCCGGTGGCTGTGGCATCTGCACATGCAGCTCTGCGGTTGACGCGTGACAGCAGTGAGTTACGCGAGAAATTGCAGCAGAATACGTATTTTTTCCGGGAGGGCATGGCGCAGGCAGGGTTTGATTTATTGCCCGGAGAACATCCGATTGTGCCGGTGATGGTGGGCGATGCGGCCAAAGCGGCGGCCTTGGCGGCGAAGTTGCTTGAACATGGCATATATGTGATTGCTTTCAGCTTTCCGGTAGTACCAAAGGGCAGTGCGCGGATACGATGTCAGATCACGGCGGCACATTGCCGGGCTGAACTGGAGATGGCGATTGAGGCCTTCAAGGCGGCACGGGCGGAGCTGGAAGGTTAAGGGAGCATAAAAGTGTTGACTCCAGTTTTTGGGGTCGCCCAAAACTGCGGAAGATTTTGCTCTCCTATGAGCAAGTCCTTGCAATTGCGGTTCGTGAGGACACTCACCCTCCAAAAAATGTCCACCTGACGGTTGATATATTAAAAATGGAGGGCGAACCTGTGGTGAGCCGTGTGCGCAAAGGAAAGTGCATGTTGCAGAAAAAACAAGACGGCAACTCTCGCAAAATAGGGGGGCGATCCAAGCATTGCAGCAATTCTAATTATGTGACCAAATGCATTATCGAAATCGCTATCGTTATCGTCATCGGTATCGAATTCCCCTGCTTTCAAGCTGTTTTCGACCTGTTTTCGATCCCGATAGCGATTTCGATCCCGATAGCGATGCCAAAATTAGAATTGCTGGCCGATCCCCTGTCATTGACCGATTACGTTTTTTTTATAATTAATCGTTGACAATTATCGAAACATTTGATTAAGGTTGCGCCGGAACCAACCATTCGGTTGCCTTTTGAACTCACAGGTACCCGGCCGCAGACCGCGGTCGGCACCATTTCTCCGCCGCCAGCGGCGGGGGCATGGACACGGTTTCTCGTCAACACAACAACGACAAAGGAGCAAAACCACATGAAACACCTGATATCAAAAGTTGGCGCCGCGCTTTTCGGCACGGTGCTTCACATCGGAGTGGCGGCTTTCGCCGACGACTGGAACTGGCTGCCCGCATCGGGCAAGTGGGAG
>JALOAH010000071.1 GCA_023228865.1 Porticoccaceae bacterium
GTTGTCATCGATAATTTCACCGTAGGGGCGGACTTCCATGTCCGCCCAGGGCAAGCACAGAGACCTGCCCCTGCGGGTGGCCGAGGTTGAGCGCCACCGGGTCACCGGGGTTGTCATCGATAATTTCACCGTAGGGGCGGACTTTCGCGTAGCACTCCCTGTGCCAAGGGTTGCCCCTACGAATTGATATAATATTTGTTAAAATCGTATTTAATAAAAATAATGGTGTTGCTTCATAAACCAATTATTAAACACCATTTGTTTTTCGACAGCCTCTTTAACCCCACACTGGAACAACCTGAGGCATGTCAATCAGTTTTTAGTCCGTTCCACAAGGCGCACCCGGACAATAACAAAAAGTTGTTGCAATCCGATCGTTTGTATAAAATTATTCGATCAGACCGGGAATTCACCGTTCCCATTCCTATGGCTTGCCTCTCTCTGCGAGCTATCGTAAAATACGAAAATAAATCTTCCAGTATGATTAAGGGAAGTATGCCGGTTTGCCTGATCGATAATCAGCTCAAACTTGAGGATTGCTGCGCCAGGAAGGTTTCCACAACAATCAAAATATCCTGGGTGAAAAACGGTTTTTAAGATGATTCCTGTAAAATTACACATTGAAGGTTTTCTGTCTTACCGAGAAGCGGTTGAACTGGATTTCACAAGTTTCAACCTGGCGTGCGTCTCAGGCCCTAATGGAGCAGGCAAGTCTGCCCTGCTGGACGCGATGACCTGGGCTTTGTTTGGACAGGCACGAAAACGCGATGAATCCATCATCAACAACCACCCCTCGGTGAAGGCTGCCGTGGTGATATTCGATTTTGACTTTGAGGGCGCTCGCTACCGAGTGCAGCGTGTCAACCCGCGCGGCAAGTCCGTAACGGTGGATTTTTTCATCGGGTCTGACGCGGGAGAAGCCAGCTACTGGAAACCCCTCACCGAACACACCCTGCGCGAGACGAATGCAAAAATCGAAACAACCCTGCGGATGAATTTTGACACCTTCACCAACGCCTCTTTTTTCTTGCAGGGCAAAGCAGACCTGTTTGCCAGCGCCAGGCCGGCTGATCGAAAACGAATTCTCAACAATATATTAGGGCTCGAAATATGGGAAACTTACCGGGATGCCGCCAGCCAGAAACGCCGCGATTTTGAAAAAACCGTCAAATCCCTGGAAGGTCGCCTGAGCGAGATCCAAAGCGAGCTTGACGACGAACCACAGCGCATTGAACGCTTGAAAACCCTGGAAACCCGGCTGGCAGACTTATCCAAGCAGCGTCAGGAACGGGCATCCATCCTAGAAAATATCCGCAGCATGCTCGCCGCCCTGGGTGAGCAATCCCGGATGCTGGCTGCCTATCAAAATCAAATCGATATCATCACCCGTAACCGGGATCAAGCCCTGCAGACTTTATCCACACGCTGCGAGGAGAAATTGGGTTACGCCAAAGTGTTGAATTCTGCCCCAGCAATCGAAAAGGCTTACCAGGATTGGCAGTCAGCTTACCATGCCCTGGAGGCTATGGAAGCCGTGGCAATCCAGTTCAGGCAGCGTGAATCCCTGCGGCAGGAACCCATGCGCATCGTTCAGGCGGAGGAAGCCCACCTGAGAGAGGCTCTGGCAGGTCTGACACAGCAGCACGCCATCCTGTTGGAAAGCCTTAATGAACTGGAAACCTTGACCCAGCAGTTGAGAATCTCAAGAGAAAAAATAGCCATTGCTAACCAAAAACTGGAAGAGCGCGGATTGATACAAGCAGAGGCAGCACATTTGCAAACGCAACAGGCTGAAGCCAAAGCTGAAAACCCGCGCCTGAGGGATGAAATGAACGAGCTTCAAGCGCGTATTGAGCAATTGCAGGCCGCCGAAGGCGTGGAATGCCCGCTGTGCGGAGGCCCCCTCAACACCGACGACCGGAAGACCCTGATTGAGCACCTGCAGCAAGACGGACTTGGGTTGGGGAATCGCTATCGTTCGAATAAGAAGTTATTAGAAAACGTCGAAGAAAAGCTGAGCCGCATCGGCGCAAAGCTGGCCGACCTGAACAGTGTGGAGGTCAGCCTGCGTGAGGCCACCCGCCAGGCAGACCAGCATGAACTCCAAATTGCACATTTAACCGCGCAGCAGCAGGCCTGGGAGAAAAATGGGGCGTCACGGCTGGCGGAGATTCGCACAGCGCTTGAAACCGGTGCCTTCGCTCCGGAGGCGCGCACCCGCCTGGCTGAGATTGACGCCGAGCTGACAGCCCTGGGCTACAACCTGGAAGCACACGAAACATTGCGCCAGGCTGAAAACGCCGGCCGGGAGGCGCAGGAACAACTCCGCCGCCTGGAAACAGCCCGGGCTACCCTGGCGCCGATTGAACGGGAAATTGCCAGCTTAGAGAACCAGTTGGTCAATCTGGAAGAAAACCTGGAGAAAATGACATCCACCCATGACGAGGCAGCCATCCAGTATGCAGCCGCACACGCTGCGATGCCCGATTTGAACCAGGCAGAAACCGCATTGTATGATATTCAGGAGCAGGAAAATCAACTCCGCCAGGATGTGGGTGGGGCTACGCAGAACGTGGTCGCTTTGGAAAGCCTCAAACAGCGCAAGTCCGCCATGCTGGAAGAGCGGGGAGGGCTGTCCCAGCAGATCGCAGACCTCAAACAACTCGAGCGCGCCTTTGGCAAGGATGGCATCCCAGCGTTGTTGATCGAGCAAGCCCTGCCCGAGATTGAAACCGCGACCAACACCCTGCTCTCGCGCTTGAGCAATGGGCGCATGTCCTTTAATTTCGTCACCCAGCGTGAATACAAAGATGCCAACCGGGAAGACCTCAAAGAAACGTTGGACATGGTCATCAGTGACGGTGTTGGTCAGCGAGATTACGAAATGTACTCGGGAGGGGAGGCTTTTCGGGTTAACTTTGCCATTCGGGTGGCTCTTTCCCAGATGTTAGCCCACCGGGCAGGCGCGCGTTTGCAGACCCTGGTGATCGATGAGGGCTTTGGCAGCCAGGACGCCCAGGGTCGGCAGCTCCTGGTGGAAGCTATCAACCTGGTGAAGGAAGATTTTGAGAAGATTCTGGTCATCACCCACCTGGATGAGCTCAAGGATGCCTTCTCCACCCGCATTGAAGTAGAAAAGACGCCCCTGGGGTCCCAATTACAGGTGGTTTAGGTCACGCGTCCCTCAGATGACGGTCGAGAAAGAGCCCCCCAGTTTCCTCAACCAGCACCGCGTAAACGCAATCGTAAATCCCCAGGAAATGGATATTTCATTGCCGGTTGTCAAAACCCGATGACAATCACGCCGCCCGTGCATGATCCCGCAACCAACCGCGTGACATAGAGGATAATTAATCCATAACGCCCGTGCGATGACACGGGCGTTATGCTGGGGATTGTGGTCCGCCTGTTGTTGATATTTTATTCCATAAACATTAAATATGTATGGCCTCATCCTGGGCGTCCGCAGCTGCCTCCATGATAGCCTCACTCAGGGTGGGGTGGGTATGCACATTGCGGGCAATCTCGTGGGTGGTCAGCTCAAAGCGCTGCGCCAGGGTCAGTTCAGGCAGCAGTTCCGATACATCCGGGCCGACCATGTGTGCGCCGAGGATTTCGCCGTACTTCTTGTCGCTGACGATCTTCACAAAGCCGGTATAATCGCCCAATCCGAGCGCCTTGCCGCTGGCCTGGAAGGGGAACTCGCCAACCGCTACATCGTAGCCCCTTTCCTTAGCCTGGTCCTCGGTGTACCCAAAGGAGGCAGTCTGTGGGGAACAATAGGTGGCGCGGGGCATCATGTCGTAATCCAGGGTCACGGTCTCGACGCCGGCAATGTTTTCTGCAGCGACGATTCCCATCGCAGAGGCTACATGCGCCAGCAGGAGTTTACCGGTCACGTCGCCAATCGCCCAGATGCCCTCCACGCTGGTGGCCATGCGTTCATCGACCTCAATGTGACCGCGCGAGCTGAGCCTGACCCCCACGTCTCCCAAACCCAGGCCCTGGCTGTTGGGTTTGAAACCGATTGCGACCAGGGTCAGATCCGCATCGATAACCTCTTCGCCCTCCCCGGTTTCCACGGTAACGGAGGTGCCCTTCGTGTTGGTTGTGACGCCCTTCACCTTTGAGCCGGTCATCACCTTAATGCCGCGCTTTTTATAGGCTTTTTCGATCTCCTTACCCACCGCCGGGTCTTCAAGCGGCAGGAGCGTATCAAGCATCTCGACGATCGTCACCTGGACACCGTAGGCGCTCCAGATGGTGGCAAACTCCACGCCGATAGCGCCGCCGCCGATAATCACCGCTGATTCTGGCAGCGTGTCTCGCAGGATGGCAACCTCGTAATCAACGACCTTTTCGCCGTCCACTTCCACACCCGGGATGCTGAAAGGGTGCGCACCGGTGGCAATGATAATATCCCTGGCTTTAAGAACTTCGGGCTCGCCCTCCGCCGGTGTCACTTCCACGGTATCCCTGGCGGTCAGTTTAGCTGCGCCCATCAGCACATCAATCTCATTCTTTTTCATCAGGAAGCGGATGCCACGCACCAGCCGGTCAGAGGTCTTGCGGCTGCGGTCATGGGCAACACTGTAATCCAGCTCAAGGTTATCCAGCTTGAACCCGAATTCCTTGCCCCGTTCCCGAAGGGTGTGGGCAATTTCGGCGTTCTTGAGCAGGGCTTTTGATGGGATACAACCCACATTTAAACACACGCCGCCGAGGAAGCGCTTTTCAATGATGGCAGTTTTCTTTCCCAGTTGGGCGCTACGGATGGCGGCGACGTACCCGCCGGGTCCGGCGCCAATCACAATCACATCGTATTCTTTCATCTATTGAATTTCCTTTCTGCTTTGATATTCCTATCCATTCTCATGCATGATCGCTATTGCTGCCCAGATCACTTTAATTATACCGAAGTCAGTCCGAGTAAAGGCATAAGAATTGGCATCACCACCCGTTGCCCAGGACATGTCTTGATTATTGCTCGCTGGAAAGCTGCATTTTCACCGCTTATAACGATACTGTGTTAATCCAGAAGAGAAAAATACGAGCTTCAATAGGCTTGCATTTGGTTTAATCAAATCAGGCGTGAAGCACCGGGTGCAGTTTTTGTGCACCTTCATCTCCCTGGGGTCCGGTGAAGCCCTTGTTGGCAAACACCCACAAAGTACGAGTCAATGCATGCACAATGATCCTCTATAGATAACCAGAGCCACTCTCCGCAACCGGGTAGACCGCCGAAATCTTCCAGTATAATGATTACACTGAAGTTGCTCATATTATTAAAAACAGCTCCATCTCAGAAACCGTTGTGGCGTAGAGCTGGTCAAAAATGATTGCGTGAACACTATCTCATCAAACTGAAGGGTCAAACCCCGATGATTTGAAGAAATTCTTGCGGCTTGAAAATGGGTTTGAGAATATTCTCGCAGATGTTGTGATGGGGCTGGAACAATCCTTGCAAGGTAACAGAAATCTACATCAAATAAATGACAATTAGAATGGAATACAGCCCAGCACGATAAGGATGAAATGGTGTCTGCAAAGCCAAAAAAACCAACAGAAAAACAGGGTCAAGGGGTTTCTGATCACAAAGTGAAGCCTTCTCAAGCTGACCTTTCGGCAAACCGCTCCTGGCAGCCATTGGAACCCAAATCGGCAGCCGAAGAGGACCTGGCCAGCATTCTTCAAGCGGGGATCAAGGACCAGCCCGCGGAAGAAATCGATGACCGATATTCAGCCCGTCAACCGGGCGCTGTTGAATCCAGCAGTCAGGCACCTGGCGACCAGCAACCCGACTTTCAACCTGCCTCAAATGACGACCTGGCTACCCTGGCAGCAACGGTTTATGACACCTCCTTCTACCTAGTCCCGCGCATGAAAGAACACTATCTTTTAGGTGAACTGGCACAAGATTTGCGGGTCTGGATGCCAGAATTGAGCCAAATTTATGGCTGGGAACTGGATCTGATTTCTATTCGACCCGATTATTTTAAATGGACCCTGCTGGATTTTCCCGAATGCCTGACCCTGAAAACGCTGGCTGCTGTCAGGCAGTGGACTTCAAAACGGATCTTCGAAGCTTTTCCCGCCTTGCAAACCGATGAAAACATCGGCGACTTCTGGTCGCCGGGTTACCTGGTAGATACACAGTCCCAGGATTTTCCCACCCAGGTTCTGATCGCCCATGTCTCTCGGGATTGGTCTGAACGCAGTACTGGGCACCGGAGGCAATAAACATTAAAACACTAATGTGAATTTAACCTCTTAACCCTTGCAATCCACAGGCGACCATGATATATTTATGATCGTCAAACGTCTGGGTGCCCCCCTCACCCAGGCGTTTGGCTTTTAATCGCCTGGAAACAGGTGCATCCATGGAGACACTTAAAGCGACAACATACGTTAAAATTATATCCCTCAGCAGGGAGCCCATCCTGTGTTCCTGGGCAAAGGAGCGTGACCATGTACGAAGTTCGACAATGCACACATCCGGATTGCCGCCTGCGAATGCCGATTGACCCGGCGGTGCATTCGGGCGCTTACTGTCCCCTTTGCGGTTTACCGATGACCCGTGCGGCAGAATCCTTCCAGCACCGTGGGCCTGAGAATCGCTGCATTCATCCCAAACGGCAAATCAACGTGCTGCTGGATAACATTCGCAGCGCACATAATACCGGCGCGATCTTTCGCACCGCAGATGGCGTGGGCGCCCAGCACATCTACCTGTGCGGGATCACCCCCAACCCTGCGAAACATCCAGCCCTTCAAAAAACTGCCCTGGGCGCTGAACACACGCTCCCCTGGTCAGCGCACTTAAACGCGCTTGACCTGGCAAAAGAATTACATACCCGGGGATATTGCATCCTGGCACTGGAAACCACGCCGGAATCTCAACCCCTTTTCTCGGTTGACCTCTCAATTTGCAGCGCACAACCCCTGGTTCTGGTGGTGGGCAATGAACAGGCGGGGGTTGATCCTGGCTTGCTGGAAATTGCCGACCTGGTACTTTCAGTGCCAATGAGCGGGTTAAAGACCTCCCTCAACGTCGCGGTGACCTTTGGAATCGCCGTTTACTGGTTGGCTTTTTCTTGAAGTACAATAAAAATCAACAACGGATTTCTATTGACCGATTTGAAAGCTTGCTATGATAGAAACTGAAAATTTGACGAAAATATTTAAAATCAAAAAAGGCGTTGACATTCCAGCGGTGGTTGATCTGACCCTGAACGTTCAGGAAGGCGAGGTGTTTGGCTTTTTAGGTCCCAACGGGGCAGGCAAGACCACCACGATCCGCATGCTCACCAGCCTGATTGCACCCACAACCGGCACAGCCCGGGTGTGCGGTTATCCACTGGGCGAAAGTGACCAGGATATCCGCCGCAATGTGGGAATATTGACGGAAAACCCCGGGATGTATGAACGCTTGAGTGCCTTTAAAAACCTCACTATCTATGCGAAGCTGTACGACGTTGAAGACGTAGAAGGCCAGGTTCGAAAATACCTGCAAATGCTCGGCTTGTGGGAGCGCCGCGACGATCCCGTGGGTAGTTTCTCTAAAGGGATGCGTCAAAAGCTGGCGATCTGCCGGGCTTTGCTGCATGAACCCCGGTTATTGTTCCTTGACGAGCCTACCAGCGGGTTGGACCCGGAAGCCGCCTTGCTTGTGCGCAGTTTTATCGAAGAACTGCGCTCCCAGGGGCGGACGATCTTCATGTGTACGCACAACCTCAACGAAGCCGACCGCCTGTGCGACCGGATCGGTCTCTTTCGAACTCACCTGATCGAGGTCGACACGTCCCAGAACCTGCGCGTAAAATTCTTCGGGCGGAAAGTTGTCATTCATTTACGTACGGTTGACCCCGCCTGGCTGCCACAACTTCAGGCGCTGCCCGGCGTTCAAGATATTTCACAGGTTGAAAGCAAACTGGTGATTACTACCGAAGACCCGGAAAACTTAAATCCCCAAATTATTCGTACCCTGGTGACCGCAGGGGCTGATGTTCAGTTCGTCGGTGAATTACGCCACTCGTTAGAAGAAATCTACATGCAAACCATGGGAGAAAATCAACCCGAGGTAACCGAGCCATGAAACACATCTGGACAATTATCGACAAAGAATGGGCAGAGGTTTTTCAGCATAAGATGGTCCTGTTCACCATGATCTTCATACCCTTGTTTTTAGTGGCTTTGCCGGTGCTCATGTTGTTTTTAACCGGGCAAAGCATGGGGGGTGAAATTGCAGGTGATTTTTCTGAACTTCCGCCGGCGCTCCTATCCTTTTGCGCTGCAGAGATGACCCCGGGCGATTGTATGCAGGTGTATCTGATCAATATGTTCATGCTCCTGTTTATGATGATACCGGTGATCATCCCGGTCACCATTGCCGCTTACAGCGTGGTCGGGGAAAAAACCACCCGCAGCCTGGAGCCATTGCTGGCAACGCCTATTTCTACCTTCGAGCTGCTGGCAGGGAAAAGCCTGGCTGCCGCCATCCCTGCCATCCTGGCTGGATGGATTTCTTTTGGGCTTTTTTTGATCGCACTGCCGCTGATTGGCGTTTCCGCCCCGGTTATGCGTTACATTATCAGCCCAACCTGGCTGTTAGCCGTGCTGGTTGCCGGGCCATTGATGGCGATTGCCGCAGTAAATTTTTCCCTGTTTGTTTCTTCGCGAGTAAACGATCCCCGCGTGGCTGAACAAATTTCTGTCCTGTTGATTGTCCCGGTTCTGGCAGCGCTTTTTGCCCAGCTGGCCGGGGTGATCGTCATCAACCTGCTGGTGATGTTCAGTTTTATCGGGGGCCTGGCGCTGGTCGATATTGGGTTGATTTACCTGGGCGTCAGCATCTTTCAGCGTGAGACGATTCTCACTCGCTGGAAATAAGGATCACCGCCGATGGCGAAATGTAAAAACCTCAGCCTGGCTTTGTTAATCACAACCCTGTTAATGATGATTGCCCTGCCCGTTTCCGCCCAGGATGAGGAGTATCAAGTCAGCTGGCGCAGACTTTATGGTTATGGCGAAGGAATTAACGTCAGGGGTCAATTATCCATCAGCATTAAAGGCGACGTCCACCAGGTTGCCGCGGTTGAATTTTTCATCGATGATGAGCTGATGACCCTGGTAGAAGAAGCGCCTTTTTCGTTCCAATTCCATACGGACCAGTATGGATTTGGTCTTCACCTGCTGCGCGCGCGGGTGACCCTGCACGACGGTCGGGAGGAGACCACTGCTGCAGTCCACCTGAACTTTATCACACCTGAAGCCGAAAAGCGCATCCTGGCGTTGATATTTGGCGGACTGGGTGCAATCCTTGTGTTTTCTCTAGCGATCTATGGTTTGGTGCTGGCGCTGGGTAATAAACGAAGGCCTCGCCAAAGTGGGGAACCTGGCAAACCCGGGAGTTATGGGCTATCAGGCGCCGCGATCTGCCCCAGGTGCGGGCGCCCTTTCCCACGCCACATCTGGGGAATCAATATGATCGTTGGGAAATTCGACCGTTGTGAGCACTGCGGGAAATGGAGCATCACCAGGCGCGCCACCCCGCAAGAGCTTAGCGCAGCCGAAGAAGCCTTATTGCCATCCCAAGAAACAACGGCTGAAGAAAAACCTGTTCTGCGCGGGACAAAAAACTCCCTGGATGACACCCGCTACGTCGATAAAATTTGATTAACTGAGTTAATTTCAGTTTTATATTTCTTTTCACCACGCTGCGTGTGTTGATTGTTGCTTGACCTCATGTGTGGTAAAATTTGTATGACAAACATTCTTTTGGAGGCTCTATGGAACAACAAATTGCGGCTTTTGAGGTGAAAAAAAGCCTGGCACAGAAACTAAAAGGCGGAGTGATCATGGATGTGGTCACGTCCGATCACGCGAAGATCGCTGAAGATGCTGGTGCAGTCGCAGTGATGGCGCTGGAGCGCGTTCCCGCAGACATTCGCGCCCATGGCGGAGTTGCCCGCATGAGCGACCCCGAGTTAATTATCAAAATCATGGATGCGGTTTCTATCCCGGTGATGGCTAAATGCCGCATCGGACATTTTGTTGAAGCCCAAATTTTGGAATCCCTCGGCGTGGACTTTATCGATGAATCCGAGGTGTTAACCCCCGCTGATGAAGCCTATCACATCAACAAACACGTTTTTGAAGTACCTTTTGTGTGCGGATGCCGCAACCTGGGTGAAGCCTTACGCCGACTGGGCGAAGGCGCAGCAATGCTGCGCACCAAGGGTGAACCCGGCACTGGCGATGTGGTCGAAGCGGTTCGCCATGCGCGCAGCGTGTTGGGTGAGATTAAGCGCCTGCAAAATATGCCTGAAGAAGAGCTGATGACCTACGCGAAAGATATCGGCGCGCCCTATGAAGTGGTCAAAGCGGTGCGCCAGCTTGGACACCTGCCCGTCGTCAACTTTGCTGCCGGCGGTATTGCAACCCCTGCCGATGCTGGCTTAATGATGCAACTGGGTGTGGATGGCATCTTTGTTGGTTCGGGTATTTTTAAGTCCGGTGACCCGGCGAAACGAGCTGCAGCCATTGTCAAAGCCGCCGCCAATTTTGATAACCCCCGGGTTCTGGCTGAAATCAGCCGTAACCTAGGTGAAGCCATGGTGGGACACCAGGTGGCAGATCTCTCCGAATCCGACATGCTTTCCACCCGCGGCTGGTAATTCGTCCAGAATTAATATCAAGATGGACATCGGCATTGATGATCCTGCCCGATAGACGCATGATTGCTTCCCAGCACAAAGACAGGCTGGGAAGCTGTCTTTATCAGGCGATGATTGTCGATACCCCCTTTAACCCTTTTTTGTGAGTATCGCAAGGACATGAGCGAGCGTGAAATCCTCTGGAATGACTGGTTATATCTTTATCGTCATCGCCGAGAGCTCACCTGCCTGGACAACATTCTGCACCTCACCCACGGCAAGCCCCTCTCTCTAAGTCACCTCCTGTTTGCAATTCACCCAACCGATCACCGGTTTACCGGCGTTTTCCAATCTGAGGATGACCAGGAGCGCTGTATTGCCCAAATTTACCAGTCTCCAAAGATGAGCAGCGCCCAGATTAACTACCTGCTCGAACCAACCCGTGGGGATTCACACTGCCTGGTTTCCCTGCTGGAAGCGCTGGTGAAAAAAGCCGGTGGCTGGGGTGCAAAACAGGTCTTGGCAGAAGTTTTCACAGATTCACCCCTCTTTCCATACTTTCGCCAGGCAGGTTTCTCAGTTCTGACCCAACAAAACGTCTATCAATGTGCCCCGCCAGGGCAAGCCCGCCATCAACGCTCGTCAGGCTGGCGGATTTGGTCAAGCACAGATATAGCGGGAATGCGCAACCTGTACTACACCCTGGTGCCGCCTTTGGTGCAATCTGTGGAATTCCTTTCCCGCCAAGAGACGCTCGGCCTGGTGCATTACGCGCCAAAGGGCGATCTGCAAGCTTATGCAGACCTGGTCTACGGTCCGGTTGGGGTGTGGGTATTGCCTGTCGTCAACCCGCAAACCAGGATTGATATGACCGAACTGCTGGAGCAATTACTGCTGGCGCTGCCTGACCTGCATGGGCGCCCGGTCTATATCACCTCACGCTCCTACCAGCCCTGGTTAGAACCTGCGTTGCTCGAACGCTCTGTTCGGGTGCTCCCTGCGCAAGCCTTGCTGGTGCGCTATATGGCACACCGTCAACGGGTTAAGACCGAGTTTTCATATCCAGCGTTTGAAAACGGCAATCGTGAGCCGACCCTTCCTGTTGCGCCGATCGAATCTTCCTGGGAATAGAACCCGGGCTGTCGAGTTGCAGACAAAGCCTACATTCATCAATTTAGGATAGAATTAAAGGTGGTGCTGAGGTAACCTTCCCTGGCATCAATTTTATGGGAAAGAAAATTTTTGAATATGCAAAAACACGAAAAAATTACAGATGACCTTGATTTGCTGCTGGGAATCTTGCCACAGCAAATTTCTGCGGTTTTACGTGAGCTGGATGACAGCGATAATTTACTCGAAGTGGTCATGGATTTAGGAAGGCGGCCAAAGGCACGTTTCGTAAACCGTGAGGCGGTTCTCAGTGAACAAGAAATCACCTATGACGATATCAAAGCCGTCACGCGATCCATCAGCGAGTTTGATGCCGATAACCGCGCCGGGATCGAGCGCACCCTGCACCGGATTTCAGCCATTCGCAACCGGCGCCAGGAAGTCATCGGATTGACCTGCCGGATCGGGCGCGCAGTTTATGGTACCAGCGACATCATCCAGGATTTAATTGAATCCGGCGCCAGCATCCTCATCCTTGGGCGACCGGGAGTGGGTAAAACCACCATCCTGCGGGAGACAGCCCGTATCCTGGCAGAAAAATCCCGCGTGATCATCGTGGACACCAGCAACGAAATTGGCGGCGACGGAGATGTCCCCCATCCGGCGATTGGCTCTGCCCGCCGGATGCAGGTGGCCAAACCTTCTCTCCAGCACGAGGTGATGATCGAGGCTGTAGAAAATCACAACCCCGAGGTGATCGTCATCGATGAGATCGGTAGAGAACTGGAAGCCATGGCGGCTCGCACAATTGCTGAACGTGGGGTTCAACTGATCGGCACTGCCCACGGCAACACCCTTGAAAACCTCCTGCTCAACCCCACCCTGTCTGACCTGGTTGGCGGAATTGAATCCGTTACCCTTTCCGATGAGGAAGCCCGCCGGCGCGGTACCCAAAAGACCGTTCTCGAACGCCGCGCACCTGCGACCTTTGATATGCTGGTCGAGATCCAGGATCGGGACCGGGTTGCCGTACAGAACGATGTCTCTGCGGCTGTAGACGCACTTTTACGGGGCTACCCGCTTCCGCCGGAAATTCGCTATCGTGATGAGCAAAATCGAATCCATACTCAAAAACCGGCGGTTCCAAAGATCAGCACAGCCGCCCAGGCATTAAGCAGGGCAGGCAAACGAGAAACGATGCCCTTCAGCCGTTCGACTGGCAATCAACGCAACGAGGTTGGGATGCTCCAGGTAGCAGGCGCAAAAAACCCCCTGGCAATGGCTGAGATGGAGTCACAACCGTTGAAGCCGATCAACATTTTTCCATTCGGGGTGGCGCGCAATCGGCTGACCCAGGCAGCGAAGCTGCTGAATGTACCCGCCCGAATCGTACGCGAGTTGAAAGAAGCTGACGCCCTGTTGACTCTGCGCCGTTATTATCGCGAACGCCAGCAGCCTATTGTCGAGGCAGAACAGCGTAAAATGCCCATTTTTGTCTTACGGTCGAACACCAGTCAGCAATTAGAGCAATTTTTAGTCGATGTGTTTAACCTGTCCAGTGTCGAGGAGATCGCCGGGCAGGATCGCACTGTGGTCGATCAAACCCAGGCCGCTATCGAGGCTGTGTTGAACGGCGAGCGCTGGATTGACCTGGCGCCCGCCTCGTCCACAATTCGCCGTTTACAGCACGAAATGGCACGCCAGGCTGACCTGGTCTCGCATTCTTATGGTAAAGAACCCAATCGGCACGTGAGGATTTTTAGAGAATAACCATGTTTATCACCTTGGAAGGGCCCGATGGCAGCGGGAAGACATCTCAACTGCCTGCACTAAAAGATTTTTTACAGGATGCGGGTTACGAGGTTGTTCTCACCCGTGAACCGGGAGGCACTCCCGTCGGCAACCAGATTCGTGAAGTCTTGATGAACCTTAAAAACGTGTCCATCACCCCCCGCACCGAGATCTTACTGTTCCTGGCAGCCCGCGCCCAGCACGTGGAAGAGCTCATCCGCCCGGCGCTGGCAGCGGGGAAGATTGTTTTGTGTGATCGCTTCGGCGATTCCACCCTGGCGTACCAGGGGTTTGGCCATAAAACCGACCTGGACACACTGCAAACGCTGCTTAATTTTTCCACCGGCGGGCTGAAACCCGATCTGACCCTGCTGGTGGATGTTCCCGTTGAAGTGGGAATGGAACGCAAGCGTGTCAACAGCACAGAATGGAACCGGCTGGATGCTTATACGCTGGCATTCCACGAACGCGTCCGGCAGGGCTATTTTGCCCTGGCAGAGGCAGAACCCGCACGATGGGTGATCATCGACGCGACTGAAGATATAGAAAGTGTCCAGAAAGCCCTGCAAACAGCGGTCACCAGCCGGCTGGGGGGAGGGTGAAGGACTCACCCTGTTTGGCAGCGCCCCAGAATTAACTGGCAGATACACCCACGAGGAAAGGTTAAAAATGCCAAAGAAGACGATGTTCATAGTATTAATCGGCGCCTTGCTGATCGCAGCCTGTGCGCCTAAAGCTGTTGAACCCCAGCAAACACCTGAAGTCGTCCCTGTAATCACGGATCCGACGCCGCAGATCACGCCTGAAAGTGATTCAGAAGATCTGACGGACCGCATGCCCTGTTCCACAGCATACGATTACACAACCTCCGCTGAAACCGATTATTACCAGGCGATAATTGATCAACTCCCACCGTTATCCGATGAGGACTGGGTGCGTGGGAACCCGGACGCCCCGATTACAATCATCGAATACGCCGATTTTCAATGTCCAGCCTGTGTAAATTTTGCGCAATTGACGAACTTTTTGCTCAACAATTTTCCCAATGCGGTTAAGCTGGCCTTCCGGCATTTACCCCTGCCATCCATCCATGATAAAGCCTTTATCTCGGGCTTAGCTGCCGAGGCAGCAGGCGCCCAGGGTAAATTCTGGGAAATGCACGACTTGTTGTATCTGTATCAGGACTACTGGCGCCAGATGACGGAAGATGAATTTGCCGATTGGGTCCAGGAGGTCGCTGAGGATTGGGGGCTGGATGTGGACAAGTTTGCTAAAGATCTTCTCAACCCTGAAAAAAGAGCCTGGATTGAACAGCTCACCGAAGAGCGGTTTGCCATCGGCTTGAGTTACACACCAACCGTGGTCGTGAACGACCGGATTTTTCGCGACAATCACCCCAACCTTTACGGTCTGCTTGGGGCGTACGAATTCGGCGGTTCCCTGGAGTGCCCTGCCTGGGTCATCGATCCTGAAGGCTCTTATTTGGCCAGGTTGAACACCAGCGCGGGTGAAATTGACATCGAACTTTTTGCCGATGTCGCCCCGATTACGGTCAACTCCTTTGTCTTCCTGGCGCAAAATGGTTGGTATGACGATGTCTATTTCCACCGGGTTCTCCCGGGCTTTGTTGCCCAGGCGGGTGACCCTTCTGGCCTTGGAATAATCGGGCCTGGATACACCTTCGTCAATGAGACCGATAACGACCTTTCGTTTGATCGCAATGGGCTGTTTGCCATGGCTAATGCCGGTCCCGACACAAACGGCAGTCAATTTTTCATCACCCTGGCGCCCACTCCCTCCCTGGACGGTGGTTTCACGATCTTCGGCCAGGTAACCGAGGAAAGCATGCCCATATTAGATCTGATCGCCTTCCGAGACCCACAAACCGCGGTTGGCTTTGAAGACGCCACCATCATCAATGGCATTGAGATCATTAAAAAATAACCATCACAGGCGAACATTAAATGACAGAACAGATAAAACCGGGTAAGAATTGGCGGGTGATACTGACCCTACTGGTCAGCACCCTGGGCATCCTGTTTTTCGCCATGCAAGCCTTCTCAACGGGCGCTGCCTGGCTGCTGTTTGTTTTAAATCCGCAAATGAACATCTCACAGAGCATGCCTATCGGGTTGCTCTTCTGGGCGTCGATCATGGGCGGCGTGTTGCTCCTCCCACTTTTACTGCTCAGCATCAATCAACTGCGAGGAAAACCTTCGCTGACCTGGCTGGATCTGAGCCATCCCGTCTTAGCAAAAGCCGCTCGCTGGGTGATCCTGGTCTGGCCTGTCGTGGTTTCACTGGGTTGGCTGATCGCCCGATTGGAAAATGTAGCTGTGATCCTGTTGGGCCCGATCAACATTCTGGTTGCCGGAATTCCCATTTTATGGATCTACCAGGCTGCTCAAAAGGGTTTAGTAGGCGGATCCCTGGTCAGAAAATGGCGAATTTTTGGGATCAGTATTGCAATGCTGCCATTCCTGGTGATTGTCCTGGAGCTGCTGGTCATCCTGATCCTGGCTGGCATCGGGGGCATCGGGCTAGGTCTACGCATTAACGCCAATCCACAACTTGAGCAGCAATTACTGGGGCTGATTGAACAGTTAACGATGATGGACCAGGATTTGGACGCCTTACTTGACTTCCTCAAGCCCCTTCTCCTGCAGCCAAGCGTCATTTTCTGGGGATTGGCAATTTTCGGCGGGATAGCCCCAATCATTGAAGAGGTGATCAAGCCGCTGGGTTTATGGTCACTGGCTGGCCGCAAAATCACCCCGCAGGAGGGTTTTGTGGGTGGACTGTTGTGTGGCGCAGGTTTTGCTTTGATGGAAAACGTGCTGTATTTCACCAACGTCATTAACGCGGAAGACTGGTTGTTCATGGCCATCGGCCGGGCTGGGACGGGTGTATTGCACATGCTTGCCTCGGGCATGATGGGTTGGGGGCTGTCCCGGGCATGGAGCGATTCAAAATGGCTCTCCCTTAGCCTGAGCGCCCTGGGCGCGTTTGTCTTGCACGGCGCCTGGAATGTTCTGGCGCTTATTTCAGGGGTGGCACCTTTACTGATTTTAGAAGCAGAACCCACCTTCGCCCAGACTCTGCTTTCCCACTTACCGGTAACCCTGATGTTGGTGCTGGCAGTGATCGGTCTGATTTTAATCAACAAACATTTGCGGAAAGAAAAGCCACATCCCCTGGCTGCAACCGAAAGCATTCATCCGGAAAGGCACAATCAGGACAACCTTTAGCAGACATGCCCGTTAACAATAGCATAGAGGAAATTAATCACCATGCCTGAGAAACCTGTTTTCAAACTGATCATCTTTCTGATCAATAAAATAACCCGCTATCAAATCATCAATGGGGAACGCATTCCTTCACAAGGTGGTGTGATGATGACCACCAATCACGTCAGCCGCCTGGATGTGCCCTTTTTGATGGCAGTTCCTCAACGCATGGATAAGGTGGCAATTGTCGCCAAAAAATACAAGGAAAAGCCTTTCTTCAAATGGGTCCTGGAAAAAATTGGCGACATCGTCTGGATGGATCGGGAAACAACCGACTTTTCAGCTTTGCGCGAGGTTCTATACTGGCTGCGAAAAGGACGTGTGGTTGGCATTGCTCCGGAGGGTACTCGCAGTCATGAGGGCGTAGGCATGCTTGAAGGCAAACAGGGCGCCGCGATGCTGGCCGCCAAAGCTTCCGTCCCAATTTTACCCATTGGCATCATCGGCACAGAGCGGGTCTACGGTGAATGGATGAAATTCCGTCGCCCAACGGTAACGCTTCGTGTAGGTTACCCCTACAGCCTGCCAGATTTTGATCGCGAGAACCGCCAGACCTGGTTAGCCCAAAACACCGATGAAATCATGTGCCGCATCGCCATGCTGCTGCCGCCTGAATACCGCGGTTTTTATGCAAACCACCCCAGATTACAAGAATTGCTGGCTGAAGCTGCGGAAATTCCCGAATAAGCCCGGGGACACCTCCAAACCAGAAACCGGGCATCAACCCTGAGAATTGCATACCGAAAATAGTCGAGAGATTTAAAAACCCTGCCCGTCTGGATGGTATAATCCAATCATGTTGACTGAACTGGGTCTTGGCGATATCTTACGCCTGCGTAAGCCGCATCCTTGCGGCGGGTACGAATGGCGCGTGGTGCGCCTCGGCGCGGATATTGGCCTCGAATGCCTCACCTGTGGGCGACGGGTCATGCTTGAGCGCAGGGCACTCAAAAACCGGCTTAAAAATATCCTCCTCAGCGCTGATTCCGCCCAGGACCAGGCCCAACCTGGTGATCCAGGGAAGGAACTTTAAGGTTGTTCGTTGAACACGAATCTGATATGATACTGTTTAATCCTTATGCCAATCTTAGATGACCTGAGCTTTGAATTTTTCAGCTACAGCGCCGAGCAGACCCGGCGATTGGGCATCCACCTGGGCGGATACCTCAGGCTGGGTGATATCATCTGCCTGGCAGGCAAGCTGGGTTCCGGAAAAACCACCCTCGTCCAGGGCATCGGCCGGGGCTGGGGCACGCTTGATCCGGTCACAAGCCCGTCTTATGTGATCGTAAACGAATACCGGCGTCCCGACCAGGAACGACTATTCCACCTGGATGCTTACCGTTTGGAAAGCGCACAAGACGCCCAGGTCGTGGATCTTGACCGGATGCTCGTCCAGGGCATCATTGTGATTGAATGGGCTGAACGGATCCAAGCCGCACTTCCTGCCGAACACCTGTGGGTCCAACTTGAAGCTACAGCCCCCGAAAACCGCACCATGCTGTTTACTCCCCGAGGAGCACGTTATGAATCAATGGTTTCTAATTTGCGCCGCAAAGTTTATGGAGTGTTCTAGTGTTATTCGCCCTTGATACATCAACTTCATGGATCAGCCTGGCATTGTTTGATGGCACATTTTTACTTTATGAAGTCACCTGGGAGACTCAACATCATCACACTGTTGAGCTTGCACCGGCGCTTGATCGCATGATCAAATCCACCGGCATCAAGCAAAGCGAGCTGACCGGTCTGGCAGTGGCAACAGGACCAGGCTCCTTCACCAGTTTAAGAATTGGCGTTTCATTTATTAAGGGCATGGCGCTGGCGGTTAACATCCCGCTTGTGGGTATCCCTTCACTGGATGTCATTGCCAAAGCACAGCCCCTCGATGAGCGTCCAATGGTCGCTGTTTTACATGCCGGGCGCCAGCGGTTGGCCTGTGGCACCTACCATGTCGTTGACGGTGAGTGGGATGCACAGGGAGAACCTGTGGTGCTGGATGCCAGGGATCTGGTAAAAACCATTGAATCACCCACGCTGATCTGTGGCGAATTATCAACAGAAGCCCGCACCATCATTGGGCGGCGCTGGAAAAACGCACGCCTGCTCCCGCCTGAACGTTGTTTGCGTCGGGCAGGCTTCCTGGCAGCCCTGGGTTGGGCACGCCTGCAGGCTGGCGATACCGACGACCCTGCAAGCCTGGCGCCGACCTATCTGAGCACAACGTCCGCCATTCCTGGATAATATGAAATCGAAAATCGATGAGGGGCACATCCGTCTACGCCCAATGACCGTGGCGGATTTAGACCCGGTTAACGCCATTGAGCAGGTCTCTTTCCTCACACCCTGGGCTGAAAAAGAATTTAGTAAAGCCCTTGCACAAAACCAGGGGACTTTGTGCTGGGTTGCAGAGTGGATTGAAGAACGCCTGCCGCCAAGGGTTGTCGCGAATGTTGTCGTCTGGCTGATCCTCGATGAAGCCCATATCGGAACACTAGCGGTTCATCCGGAGTATCGCGGCCGTTCCATCGCCCGGCGATTACTGGCAAAGGTGTTACTGGAAGCAACTCGGTTGGGCGCAACCCACGCACTGCTGGAGGTCAGAGCCAGTAACCAGGACGCCCTTCATCTTTACAGAAAATTTGGCTTTGCTGTGGTTGGCGTCCGCAAAGGATATTATCAAGATGTCGGCGAGGATGCACTTTTGATGACTTTAAACCCACTGGTGCCTGAAATACTTGCCGAACTGGTGGTTAACCGATAATATTGAGTGTGTTATTCAATACGCTGGAGGTGTGTTTTGACGCCTGAAGAAATTTTAGATGAAATCGCACAGCAAACCAGGGTTTGCACCCGCTGCCCGCTGCATCTTTCCCGCAAGAATGCTGTCCCCGGGGAGGGCAACCCCCATTCGCGGATCATGTTTATTGGCGAGGGGCCCGGTTTTTACGAAAACGAACAGGGTCGACCCTTTGTAGGCGCAGCCGGAAATTTTTTAGAGGAACTCCTGGGCGATGCAGGGTTCAAACGCGAAGAAGTGTTTATTACCAACGTGGTCAAATGCCGCCCGCCTGGCAATCGCGACCCTGAACCGGAGGAGCTGAATGCCTGTAAATTCTATCTTGAACGCCAGATTTCAGCGATCAACCCGGATGTGATCGTCACCCTTGGTCGGGTATCGATGAACTATTTTATCGACAAAGGGAAGATCAGCCTCATCCATGGCCGCGATTTTTGGTCCCATGGACGCATGGTGGTGGCCATGTACCACCCGGCAGCCGCCCTGCATCAGCCATCCCTGCGCAGTGTGGTCAAGGAAGACTTTGCGAAATTACCCGTTCTAATGACAAAGGCACAGGCTGCCCGCCAAACCAATGCCGAGGATCAAGACGCCACCCCGGACCTTCCCGGTGATGATCCGACGGGTAACGATCAGCCAGAACAGCTTAGTCTATTTTAGAAAGACGTGCCGGCGCCAGGGTCTGTGATAAAATAATCTTTCTAATTCTTTTTAAAAAAGGGTTTATCCCATGGGAACGATCAAAGAAAACTTAATCCTAAAATTCCGTGACCGAAGCGCCCACGTGGGCGTGGTGGGTATCGGTTATGTGGGGCTGCCCCTGGCTGTGGTGTTCGCTGAAGCCGGGTTCACCGTAATAGGCGTGGACCCGGACGTCGAGAAGGTGGCGGCCATCAACCGGGGA
>JALOAH010000072.1 GCA_023228865.1 Porticoccaceae bacterium
GAACGTCATTCGGTGTGACATCGTCTTTGAATTGCAGCACATTGCGCTTGCCCGCCGAGGGGTCATAAACATGGTAGATGACATCCTGGCCATCGCCCCAGCCAAACCGGTAGCTGTTGTTGCCGGTACCGCCATTGAGGGCATCGTTACCCGCACCGCCATCCAGTGTGTCATCGCCATTTTCACCGTAGAGTTGGTCGTTGCCTTCTCCGCCATTGAGAACATCGTCACCATTGCGCCCATAGAGATAGTCATTGCCATCCTGGCCGCTAATAACATCAGCTTCAAACGTCCCTTCAATACGATCACCAGCAGAAGTACCTGCAAACAATCTGTTAACGATCCCCTCCTGATCCCAGCTGGTGCCATCGGCAAAAATCACTTGCTGAAGCGGGTTATATTCGTTGGCCGGGTTGTCGAGGTAAAAAAAGTAATTGACCGTTACCTTGTCGGTAGTCCCCGCAAGATACAGTGCCAGATCATACCCATTGCGAGTCACAATCACGTCTTCTGGTGTCACACCTTCTTCAAATTGCAACACATTGTGACTATCCGCCGATGGCGTATAAACATGTTGGATAATATCTTGACCGTCACCCCAGCCAAACCGATAGGTGTTGTTGCCGGCACCCCCATTGAGGGTGTCGTTACCCGCACCGCCAATAAGTAAATCATTACCTGTGCCGCCCGACAAAAACTCGTGGCCACTGCCACCCAGAAAAATATCGTTACTACTTGCCCCAGTTAGTGAGCTGTTGCTGGCGCCACCCATCGCCATATTTACTGTGGCATTAGCATCTATGGCACCACTGACATTAAACCCATAGCCAGCCAGCTGATCAGCCTGCTCCGTAGTCAATGCAGCCACGCTACTTTCAATAGCCGAAACGTCTATCACCCAGCCTGAAGCCATTAATTCCGCGCCACGGTAGTTGAATAACTCAAAGAAATCCGTGAGGCCGCTGATCACATCAGTTGCAATTTCGGCGCTCAAGAAATCATTTAACCCGGAAAAATCCAGCCCCAACTGGCCAGTCTCTGCTATCTGAATTTGAATACTGTCCAGATAAGGCTGGAGGCGGGTTTGAAATAATAGAGCGGAATAAATGGACTCCTTCAGCGCGGCATAGGCATCATTGATAAACTGATTTTGGGCGCTGCTTAGCGTCAGATTAAGGTCGGTAACCAAAATCTCATCCTGCTGGGCAATAAAGCCCGAACCACTGGACGAGGAAACTACAAAAGAGTGCGCAGTGTTGCCAGAGGTAATGCGAGCCTGGGAGGTATTGCCAAGGTCGATATTACCCGATTGATCGGAATTAAATTCAAAATCAAAAAACTGCTGATTAGTAAACACCTCCAGCACCTGAATTTTGGCCAAAACATCCAGGTTTTCCCTGTTTGTAAAAGCGCCAACGGCCAGCTGATCCCCTGAAATAAATGTCGCCTGCGGATCCAGCGGATCGCTGTTGGGGTCAGTAATGGCAAATTTAAGGGTTTGATTAGAGCCGGGTACGCCAACACCATCAATCCGCGCCACCAGTTGGCTAAAATCACTGCTGTCCGCCCAGGCCTGAATCAACTGATCAATCAGCGCCATTTGCCCATCCCTGGTGGTGGCCTGACTGTATTGGTCAAGCACCGTCGCCAGGCTCGTATTCAGTGCAGCCGCCTCCAATAAATCCCGTACCGCACCGGAACCCTGCATATTCGGCAAATGCTCAAGCCCCACCGGAATAGGAATACTGTCAGAAAACTCGCGATAGAAATTATTGGCGGCAAGATCAAGGCTGGCAACGGCAGATTGGATTGTGCTTTCACTGCCATCGCTGCGCTCAAAGGTGCCATCGCTGCGCTCAAAGGTGCCGACGGCATTGGTGATATTGCCATTGCCAACATCTTCAACCACCGCCTGGTTCTCCAGATGAATAGCAACCACACCGGCGGCGGCCAGGGTTTTCAGTTCGTGCGCCTGGCTGATGCCGTCGCTGTTCAAGTCCTGCCAGACACGGAGATTACCGAACTGGACATCATTGGCGTCGATAACGCCATCATTATTGCTGTCAAAATCCGCCAACGCATCGAAACCATTCAGCGCCAAGGTACCGTCTGCTTTCAGGGTATTGTCGCCAAAGAGTTCGTTGCCATTGTCGATCAGGCCATTGCCGTTTTTATCCAGCACCAGCAAACCATCATCAGGGGCAACCCAGCCGGTGCCATTTTTAATGCCATCGCCATCGTGGTCGAACAGCACTGTGCCGTTGGCGGGAAGGGTTTCGATATCGTCGGCGTCAAGATCTAAAGTTAAGGGGTCGCGGCGGGGGAACCAGCCGAGGGCGTCTTGGAGGAGGTCGTTGATTTCGTGTGGAAGTGGAGCGTTTTGACCAATATAATGCCCGACCCTAACGAGATCTGGCAACACTAACGCATAACCATTCAGCAAATTTCCCAACGCCTGAGGAAGTGGGTACGGATGCCTTGCCAAAGCAGAGCCTGATGCCGCAGAAATGGCGACAGCATCATTTACGTCCCACTGCCCATCATTCAAGGATTCTACCAACCCCACAACTGCCAAAGCTTGCCCTAAGACCCCTACGATAGCTCCGGATCCCGTGTCTATTTCCACTGATGTTGCAACCAAGGTATTTATTGCAGAAAGCGTTGACAATATCGATGGATTGTCCTCTGCCAACACATTTATTGCCTCAGCCAAAGAACCAGTTTCTACAAATACAGAAGATGCTTCATTTACAGAATCAAGATTAACAGCCATGTCAATATACTCCCTTAATCGTTGGATAGAAATAAAACAAAAAATAAGCGTTATAAATTAGAATCATGAACAAACAGATTCTTTCGTAAATAAAAGCTTTTTTCGTGCCTTTTATAAAAAACCCTTTTTTCACTAAAAAATATTTTTTTAGCAACATTAAAAAAGCAGGAATTATTAGAAATATTAATGTCAAAATTTCATGGATTCCCATAAAGCCTCCTTTTAAATTTAAAAAATCAAAAAATACGACACATTATATCTTCAGCGTATATTTTATGACCTCCAAAAGTTACCATTTTTATTTCATGATAACTATGCGGTTTAATAATCAAAACCATGTTGTGATTATCGAATCCAATCTCATCCAATCAACCCGCACATCAGACAAATAATTATTTATATGCTGCTCCGTGAACGCACTCATAACAATGCTTACTTGGTTAACTACTTGTTGATCTGGTGCGGTAATTTCTGTGGTTGACATATCAAAGTCCTTTTATGACTCGTAAAAATTTCATGGTGAGAAAATAACTAGAATGAAAAAGAAAAAACGTGCCGCATAAAAATTGAGTTACAAAAAATCCAAAGAGATAAAAACTATAATTATTCCAAAAAAAACTCCCTTCTCTTAACCATCTCGAGTCTTTTCCATCCCCTGCATTTCCAAAAAAAAAGCTTAATATTCCAATCGCTAAAATCAATAATTGCACCAAAGTTTGCTTTGTTGTAAACCATTTTTTATCGAAATGTATGTAATTTTTTAATCCGCCACAAACCCCAAGAGGCAATCCTGCAATTACTAATATTTTTACTGGAATATAGATAACCGGAATTGAGCAGAACGCCTCATCTGCAAAGACAATCTGGTTCTCCTGCAATCCTTGGTAGTCAAAGACAACCCGCATTGAAGACAACGATATAAAAAAATCAGAAAAATACGGGGAGTAAAATATTCCACAGAAGTCTATTCTTGAAATGATCAAGGCAGCGATCAAAGAAAACAACACTGTTTTCCACAACGTCAAGACTGGAATAAATAGTTTTGCTTGCTCGTGGTATAGAAAGGTTTTTTTATCCATACTGTCTTACTCCTAATTTTTGATGTTTTCCCTCATGGTAAAAATTGTGTATTACTGCAAGATGCAATCTTATCATCGAACTCTCAGTATAATTATTGGCGGCAAGGTCAAGGCTTGCAGCGGCAGACTGAATGGTGCTTTCGCTGCCATCGCTGCGTTCAAAGGTGCCGACGCTATTGGTGACATTGCCATTGCCAACATCTTCAACCATCGCCTGGTTTTCAAGATGAATGGCAACCACACCGGCGGCGGCCAGGGTTTTGAGTTCGTGCGCCTGACTGATGCCGTCGCTGTTGCCATCCTGCCACACCCGCAGGTTGTTGAACTGGGCATCGTTACTATCGATTACGCCATCATTATTGCTGTCGAGATCCACCAGGGCATCGAAACCATTCAGCGCCAGACTGCCGTCGGATTTTATTGTGTTGTCGCCAAAGAGCTCGTTGCCGTTGTCGATAAGGCCATTGCCGTTTTTATCCAGCACCAGCAAACCATCATCAGGGGCAATCCAGCCAGTGCCATTTTTAATGCCATCGCCATCGTGGTCAAACAATACCATGCCATTGGCAGGCAGGGTTTCGATACCCTCACCGTCCAAATCCAGAGTGAGGGGGTCGCGGCGGGGGAGCCAATCGCGAGCATCTGATAGAAGCTCATCTACTAAACGGTCGATATCATAATCAATGATGTCTGGGATTCCATCATCATCTGTATCTTCCGGCGTGCATTCGTTGGGATCGTCTTCATGAATATCGTCATAAGGGCCTTCTGGCCATTCTGGTGGCCAGTTTAATCTTGGATCGTTATTGTCCATTCGATCCCCGGTTAACTCATCAATAGGATTGGTGCGCCACTGATCGTCTGGCAACCACTGGGCTCTATAATTTATTGGGGCTTCGGGAAAATCAGGGTCAATACGCTCTCTCGCACTTTCGACCACATCCCGCCAGCTACTATCGGGATTACTTCTGAGTTGATTGCCTATCTCTATTCCAAGCTCATTATTATACCTGTCCATCTCTTCTGCTTCTGGTGTTTGACCTTGGAGATTACCTGTCTGTTCATGTGCTTCTAGTATTATTCGAGCATAGGTTTCGCCTAAGGTTCGAGTAAGCTCTGCGGAAAGGAGTATGTGACGATATGCGTCAGCAGGCCCATTTTCACGACCAGGTAGCTGCGAGAGTATCATTTCGTTAATAGCTCTAGAAGAAACGCCTAACGTACCTATTTCATAAATAATTAGTTCAATGTCCATTTTTTATTTCATCCTTAAAAAGCGTCAGAAAATGAATCGCAAAAGCATGTTAAATTACTTAAATTCCAAACCCTTATTACAAATACACATCCTGATTCGTTTCTGTCATCAAGATCGCATTGGAGAATTTTTTTTTCTTGAGAATTTACAAGTGAAAAGGTAATTTTTAACTTATGAGGTGATCTTGAAAAAAAACTTGCACGAAGTGCGTTATTTGCAGAATATTTTTTTTCTTGAGGAAAAAGTGTTTCTTTCCCAGAAAAAATACTTTTATCATCAACAGAAACCTCATAAACTTTAATAGGCGCATGAGATTTATTTTTTATCTCAAAACTATATTTCCTACTACACCCCCCAATAAAAATTGATATTATTATAATCAGCCACAAAAATTTATTCGTATAAATCATGATTTAAAACCCTCTTAAAGAGACAGAACTAGCATTGACCGCAGGGGTTTCCAATAAATGATGCACCGCACCTGAACCCTGCATATTCGAAAAATGGTGTAGCGCCACAGGAACAGTAATGCTGCCAGAAAATTCGCGATAGAAATTATTGGCAGCGAGGTCAAGGCTGGCAGCGGCAGATTGAACGGTGCTTTCACTGCCATCACTGCGTTCAAAGGTGCCAACGGCGTTGGTGACATTGCCGTTGCCGACGCCTTCTATTACAGCATGATTTTCAAGGCGAATAGCAATCACACCAGAGGCGGCTGGGATTTTCAGCTTGTGTGAGTGAAGGGAATGTAGCGCCATAAAATAAAGGCGAGGGGATACAGATAAGCGATCAAAGTCCATTTTGATATTTCTTTTCCACAAGTTAGCGGCGATAACCTAGCGAGATTTTTTACAGACTGCAAGCAATTTTTTATATTGTCAGCTTCTATCAAGATTTCACAAAAGTTTGACACGCGATGAAATAAACCAGGGGTATTTTGCAGCCAATATTTCGGCATTGCATTTAATCGGGGAGCATTCGATTAATCCCTGCTCCGCAACCCCCACATGAGGGGGGACTCGCAGAAATCAGTACGCCATGGATTCCGACCTTCGCAGGAATAACATTCATCAGAGGTCTTTAGGATTTTCGGAGCACCACTATTTAATTAACCCCCAGAATTTCAATCAATTCTGCGGCTGGCTTGTAGCCGGGAATCATGGTTCCGTCCATTAACACCAGCGACGGAGTGCCGGTAACACCAAAATCAATACCCATGCGGTACTGGTCGGCGACCGGGTTGTCTGTACAGAGTTTTGTCGGGATGGATTTTTCATTTTTAAGATCGGTGATGGCTTTTTGGCGATCATCGGCACACCAGGCACTGATCATCTTGGCAGCGCCCTGGGTTTGAAGTCCGCCCCGCGGGAAAGCCAGGTAGCGCACTTCAACACCTTTGGCGTTGAGTGCCGGCACTTCTTTGTGGAACAGACGGCAGTAGCCACAATCGACATCGGTAAAGACATTGAGGATGGCTTTGCTCTTGCCTTTGGGCGCGAACACGATGGCATTTTTGATATTGAGACTGGTGAGTTGGGTTTTGCGTTCTGCGGCGCGATCCATTTCGGTGAGGTTGACCAGCCCCTCACTGGAAAAACCGTACATTTCGCCGGAAATCATATGGCTGCCGCTGGCGTTGGAATAGAGAAACCGCCCCTGACCCATATCCACCTTGTAGATACCCGCCATAGGGGTTGCCTCTATGGATTTTGGTGCTTCACCCATCAGTACAGGCTCAAGGCTAGTGATGATGGCGTCACGAACGTCATCGGCGACAGGGGCGGCCATTGTCGGCATAAAAAACAGCGCTGCGGTGAGGGGAATAAACAGTTTTATAGAGCGGCTTAACATCATTGATAGGTCTCTGTATAAAGTCCCGCGGGGCGGGAAAATAGGGCAAGTGGCTGAAGCTGAGCCAAGGAAAAAGTCCCATTTGATTCGTTTTACGAGTAGCTTGCCTGCAAGCGATAGCGTTCTTCGCTTGCAGGCAAGCTCCTACAGCAGAGCCGAGAAAACGCAACCAAACCCACCAACAGGTAAAATTAGCCTCCTATTCTACTCTGTGACACCAGTTATTGCATAAACCATTCGAATCGCTGTTTGTGTTTATGTCCCGACCTATTTCAGAACGGGACATTATTCATAAAAAAGGCGATCCGAAGATCGCCTTTTGGAACCACTGACAGCAAGGCTATCAGCCGAGTTTTTCCTTGATACGGGCAGCCTTTCCGGACAGGTCGCGCAGGTAGTACAGCTTGGCCTGGCGAACATCGCCGCGACGCTTGACGCTGATGCTTTCTACCACTGGGCTGTAGGTCTGGAAAGTCCGCTCCACGCCGACACCGTTGGAGATTTTACGCACGGTGAACGCAGAGTTGAGACCACGGTTTCTTTTGCCGATAACCACACCTTCAAATGCCTGCAGACGCTCGCGGGCGCCTTCCTTGACTTTCACCTGAACTACCACGGTATCACCGGGGGCAAAGGCGGGAATTTCTTTCTGCATCTGCTCTTTTTCAAGGGCAGCGATAATTGGGTTTTTGTTGCTCATGTTTTTGCTCCTCATTTAATGGTAAATCGCTTTGGTGGCACGCCACCTTGTCGAGTAGCGCTGATCAGAGAGGATGGCGGCAATTTGTCCAGTAACGCCTTTCGAGAAAGGCCGCTTTCACAGGTTGTCGCTATCATCAGTCAGCATTTGAATTAAACCTCGGGATCACCCCGGGTTAATTCGTTCACTATGGCCTGCTGTTCCGGGGTTAACTTCCCCGTTGTCTGCAAGTCAGTCAGTAAATCCGGGCGTCTTTGCCAGGTTCTTGTCAATGCCTGGCGCAAACGCCACTTGCGTATATTTTCGTGGTTGCCGGACAAAAGTACGTTCGGCACCATTCTGTCTTCATAAACCTCAGGCCTGGTGTAGTGGGGACAGTCAAGTAATCCCATCGAGCCATCAACCCCTTCCGCAAAAGAGTCCTGAAGGGCTGACTCCTGATGACCGAGGGCACCGGGCATTTGCCTAACCAGCGCGTCGATCATCACCATGGCGGGCAACTCCCCGCCGCTGAGAACGTAGTCGCCTATTGACCACTCCTCATCCACTTCCAGCTCTATCAGGCGTTCATCGACACCTTCGTAGCGTCCGGCGATCAATACCAATCCTGAATTCTTATCCAAAAAACTACCGAGATAAGCAACGCCCTGCTGGTTAAACACTCTGCCCTGGGGGGACAGGTAAATCACTTTTACTTCGCCACTGGGCTTACCAACCCCACTTTCGACATTGCCTGCAACCCAGCTGCGGGCTTCAGCGATGGCCGCACGCAGGGGTTCTATCATCATCACCATGCCGGGGCCGCCGCCGTAGGGACGGGCATCTACGGTCTGATGCCTGTCGTTGGTGTAGTCTCTGGGGTTAAAACACTGCATACCCCAAATACCCTGCCTGAGCGCGCGCCCGGTAATGCCGTAATCACCAATGGCGGCAAACATTTCCGGAAAGAGCGTGACCAGTGCAATTCTTTTCATCAAAAAATCCGCCCTGGCAACCCCGGCCTTATCGAGATTTCATATCAACTGGCAATTACGCCCAGATCAAAACCACTACGACTTTTCAAAATCCGGATCCCAGTCAACATTGACCACTCCGGTTTTCAAATCCACACTGAGCACAAACTGATCAACGTAGGGAATCAACCGCGCCTGAGTGTCGATGCTGCCCTCGCAGGGCTTGACCATCATCACGTCGTTGGCGCCGGTTTCCATAAAGCCATCAACAATGCCGAGAACCGCGACATTGCCGCCGAAACTGGATATCACTTTAAGCCCTTCGAGCTGATGCCAATAGACTTCATCGGGTGCTGGCTCGGGAAAGTTTTCCGGAGACACCTCGATGTCGCGCTGACAATAGAGCCGAGCCTGTTCGCGGTCATCCAGGTTGCGAATATGGGCAATAAAGCCTTTATCCACTACCCTGAACTGATCTATGTCGAGCTTTCGCCAACCCTCGGGAAATTTCATCCACCAGGGTTGGTAATCAAAAATATTTTCTTCCGGCACCGTGTAGGAGTGGATTTTCAGCCACCCCTTGACACCGTGAACGGTGGTAATTTTTCCTGCGACCACCCGCTTTTCAGGAACATCGCCAGCTTCCCTAGAAGCCATAGGAACTACCACCGCAGCAAACTGTGGCCAGGGCTGTTATCAGGCAGCTGCCGCAGTTTGGCGACCCGCTTCCTTGATCAGCTGAGCAACGCGCTCGGAAGGCTGGGCGCCCTGGGACAGCCAGTAGTTAACGCGATCCAGATCAACGCGCAGACGCTCATCATTGCCGCGGGCAACGGGGTTGAAAAAACCGAGACGCTCGATAAATCTGCTGTCGCGGGCATTGCGGCTGTCGGAGACAGACAGGTGATAAAAAGGACGCTTTTTTGATCCGCCGCGAGCCAGTCGAATGGTTACCATGGATAATCTCTTCTCAAATTAACTAAAAATTTAAACGTTTCCAGCCACGGCAGTACCGCTATAGCGGCGAATGCCTGAGCCAAAATACCTGGTTAAACCGGGTCAAGTCTTCCAACAAACAGTACAGCCCGGAAAGGCGCGACATTCTACGCGAAAATAATCGCCAAGAAAACCTTTATCAACCGGACGCCGGACGGCGTCTGGCGGGGATTGGCACCAAAGACAGGGCGACCGCCTAGAAACGGGGAAAACCACCAGGGGGCAAGCCGCCGCCCGGAGGCATGCCGCCCCCCATACCGCCGAGGCCGCGCATCATATTGGCCATGCCCTTGCCTTTCATTTTCTTCATCATTTTCGCCATTTGCTTGTGTTGCTTGAGGAGGCGATTGAGATCCTGAATGGAGGTGCCGGAACCCTGGGTAATACGCTTTTTCCGGGAACCGTTGAGAATATCGGGGTTTTTGCGCTCTTTGGGGGTCATAGAACAGATAATGGCTTCCATGCGCTTGAACTGGGAGGTCATATTGGCCTTTTCGGCAAGCTGCGCCACATTGCCCATGCCCGGCAGTTTTTCCAGCATGGAGGCCATGCCGCCCATATTCTGCATCTGCTGCAGCTGGTCGCGAAGATCTTCAAGATCAAAGGTTTTGCCTTTCTGAACTTTTTTGGCGAGCTGCTCCGCCTTTTTGTGGTCGACCTTGCGCTCCACTTCTTCAATCAGGGAGAGCACATCCCCCATACCGAGAATGCGCGAGGCGATTCGATCGGGATGGAAGGGTTCAAGGGCGTCGGTTTTTTCACCCATACCCATAAATTTGATGGGCTTGCCGGTAACATGGCGAACAGAGAGTGCCGCGCCGCCACGGGCGTCGCCATCCACTTTGGTGAGCACCACCCCGGTAAGGGGCAGGGCGTCGTTGAAAGCCTTGGCGGTGTTGACGGCATCCTGGCCGATCATGGCGTCGATCACAAACAGGGTTTCCACGGGCTTGACGGCGCCGTGGATCTGCTTGATTTCCGCCATCAACGCCTCGTCGATATGAAGGCGACCGGCGGTATCAACAATCAGCACATCGGCAAAGGCTTTGCGGGCGGCAGACAGCGCATTGGTGGCAATATCCACAGGATTTTGACCTGCATCGCTGGCAAAAAACAGCGCCCCCACATCCGCAGCCAGAGTTTCCAGCTGCTTGATGGCCGCCGGGCGATAAACATCGGCACTCACCACCATCACTTTCTTTTTGTCGCGCTCTTTTAAATAGCGAGCAAGTTTGGCCACGGAGGTGGTTTTACCAGCGCCCTGCAAGCCCGCCATCAGAATCACCGCCGGCGGCTGTGCAGCGAGGCTGAGCCCTTCGTTGGCGGAACCCATGACGGCTTCCAGCTCTTGCTTGACGATTTTGAGAAACTGCTGGCCGGGATTGAGGCTGCGATTGACTTCCTGCCCCACGGCGCGGGTGCGGACATGATCGATAAAGTCCTTGACCACCGGCAGGGCGACATCCGCTTCCAAAAGTGCCATGCGCACTTCCCTGAGGGAATCCTTGATATTGTCTTCAGAAAGTTGAGCCTTGCCGGTAATCTTTTTCAGACTATGGGAAAGGCGGTCACTGAGGGATTCGAACATCGCCATGGTGAGATAAATCCGTATTTCGAAGTAATGAATGAAAGGCCGGGGATTATACCCCAAAGCCTGCAGCGGCGCTGCTTTGCCAGAAATGAAATCTATGACAAACTGGATGCCCTCTTTAATTGGCCAATTTCTGGAAGACCATGGTTGTCAACATTCCCGCCGCCGTTGCCGTCGCGTTTTATGTCAGCGCCACTCTGTATCACCTGCTGCGACGTTTCAAGCCCAATCACTCCGGCAAACCCACCTGGTTGCTGGCGGGAGGCGCCATTGGTCTGGGGTTTCACGGCTGGGCTGCGGCAACCATGCTCATTACTCCCGCAGGCATCAATTTTTCCCTGTGGCCGGTGAGCGTGCTTATTGTTTTCACTGTCAATCTGATTGTCCTTCTCAGCAGCATAAAAAAACCCCTGCACAGCCTGTTTATTCTCCTGTTTCCCACCAGTGCGGCGGTATTACTGGCGAGCCTGTTCTTTGGCTACACCATCGTCGCCACCGACCACCTGTCCCTGCCCATCGGCCTCCATGTAACCTTGTCACTGGTGGCCTACAGCCTATTCATCATCGCCGCCATGCAATCGCTGCTGCTGGCCTACCAGGACAATCAGCTGAAAAACCATCATCCCGGCGGCCTTCTCCACAGCCTGCCTCCACTGCAAACCATGGAAACGCTGCTTTTTGAGATTATCTGGGTTGGCTTTATCGTACTTAGCCTGGCGATGATTACCGGATTCGTCTTTGTGGATAATCTCCTCGCCCAGCACCTGGTGCACAAAACCTTTTTCTCCATGATCGGCTGGCTGGTTTTTGCGATTTTACTCTGGGGACGGGTAAGGCAGGGCTGGCGGGGCGCTTTTGCCATTCGCTGGACGATCGCCGGGTTTGCGCTCCTCGCCCTGGCGTACTGGGGCAGCAAGTTTGTCATTGAGGTGCTGCTCGGCAGCCAAATCGGAGGCTGATAGAAACTGTTATCGCCGGAATGCCCGGCTCCCACGGTTTGGTACAGGACAGGTCGTAAGGGAAAACTGCAAGCGCCGAGCGCCGAGTTTTTGTAGGCAGTCCCGCCAACCATGGCGAATTCAGGTCGCTGCGGCTGGTAATCTACAATATCAGGCAGCATCAAAGTGAAAGAGCACCAGCGTGAAGCGGAAACCTGTTTATTTCAGACACCTAAAACGGCGGCGGCAATGAAAATAAGCGCAATAATGCTGCTGACACTGATGCTCTGCGCTGCCTGCAGTATTCCGTCTACAGAAATACCGCAGCAACGTCTCGATTATCAGGTGCTCAACCGCTTTCCCCACGACAGCACCGCTTTCACCCAGGGCTTGCTGTACCACGACGGCTTCCTCTACGAGAGCACCGGCCTCTACGGCGAATCCAGCCTGCGCAAAGTAGACATCGCCAGCGGTGCGATCGTTGCCCAGCGTCAGCTTCAGAAGCGTTATTTTGGCGAGGGTCTGGCGCTGCGCGACGGCAAACTGGTGCAGCTCACCTGGAAAGAGGGGCGCGCATTTGTCTACCGGGCAGACAACCTGGATGCTATCGGCCACTTCAGCTACAAGGGCGAGGGTTGGGGACTGGTTTACGATGGCGAGGATTTCATTCTCAGCGATGGCTCGGCGGTGCTGCGTTTTCTCGATGGCGACACTTTCCGCGAAAAACGCCGCATTCTGGTGCATGCGGGCAAGCGCCCGGTTAAGCATCTTAACGAACTCGCCACGGTCAAAGGCAAGCTTTTTGCCAATGTTCTCGGCAGCGACCACATCCTGCGCATCGACCCCGGCAGCGGCAATGTCACCGCAGTGCTGGATTTAACCGGGCTGCGGGGACAAGGGCAAAGCTGGCGGCGCGCCCGCGACCTCAACGGCATTGCCTATGACCCTGTCAATGACAGACTGTTTGTCACCGGCAAGCACTGGCCGCAGCTATTTGAGCTCAAGCTGGCGACGTTTGAGAGCGCAGGAGCAAAAAAGTAATCGGTTGCCAACCATTGAAAAGTTGTACACCATAGACGCCCCTGTGTGATTGAGGCATCTGTTTCTTTGGACGACACGCCCATATGGCTTTTATTCAGCCTGCTAGCCCTGTTATTGACAGTTTCCGCGTTTTTTTCGGGCACCGAAACCGGAATGATGTCCATCAACCGCTACCGGCTGAAACACCTCGCCAAAAAACACCGCAGCGCCCGCCGGGTCAATAAACTCCTTAGCAGACCGGACCGGCTCATCGGCGTTATTCTCATCGGCAACAATCTGGCCAATAATTTTGCCGCCATTGTTGCCGCCCTGATTGCGCTGCGTCTCTACGGCGCCGGTTCGGAATTCGTTGCCGGCGTTCTGCTCACCATTGTGATGCTGATTTTTGCCGAAGTAACCCCGAAAACCCTGGCGGCGCTCTACCCCGAACGAATCGCCTTTCCCGCCAGCTGGGCGCTAAAGCCCCTGTTAAAGGTGCTTTACCCCGTGGTCTGGCTGGTTAACCATTTTTCCAATGGCCTGCTCAAGCTCTTCGGGGTGAATCCCCACGACCGCCCCGACGATTTCCTCAGCAAAGAAGAACTGCGCACTGTGGTGGACGAATCCACCGGTGAGGAGATCCCGTCCGACCACCAGGGCATGCTGATCAATATCCTCGATCTTGAAAAAGTCACCGTCAACGACATCATGGTTCCCCGCCACGAAATCGTCGGCCTCAACCTGGAAGATGACCCGGAAAGTCTGCTCGACCAGATAATCGATATGGAATACACCAGGGTGCCGATTTTCTGTGGCGACATCAATCAGGTGGAAGGGATTCTCCATATGCGCCGGGTCAACCGCCTGCTGCGCAAAGGGGCGACTTCGCTGACAAAGGAAGCTATCAAACGTTTTTCAAGAGAGCCATACTTTGTTCCGGAAAGCACCCCCCTCCATGTTCAGCTCGTCAATTTCCAGAAAAACAAACGCCGCATCGCCCTGGTGGTGGATGAATACGGCGAGGTCATGGGTCTGGTGACCCTGGAAGATATTCTCGAAGAAATTGTTGGCGACTTCACCACCACCCAGTCTGACGGCACCGATGACATCAGCATCAATAAAAAAGATGGCAGCTATACCATCGGTTGCAGCGCCACCATCCGCGAAATCAACAAAGTCACCGGCTGGAATCTGCCCACCAGTGGCCCCAAAACCCTGAATGGCCTGGTGGTGGAAATCCTTGAGGAAATACCGGAGGGCAATGTCTGCTTCAGCCTCGGCAACTACCGTTTTGAAACCATTTCCCTATCGCAAAAACGGGTGCACGATCTCAAGGCCTGGCGCCTGGCGCCCGATGCCGACCGGGAAGAAGACGAGCACTGAAACTGTTACCTGCTGCCGGCTCGCCGCAATGGCGGGGTTTACAGCCACAGGCACATTCAAAGCCAGCGGTTATGGCGCGAAAATTCAGGTAACTGGTGCAATGTTTCAACGGCTGTCAGGCAAAAGGATTGTTTTGACGGCTGCGTTCCTTGGCCAGAGCAATCACCTGGCGACGTTCAACATTACTCAGGGTTCGCCACAGCGTGATCTCGCGGGCGGAGCGAAAGCAGCCGATACAGATGTCGTCGTCATTGAGCGCACACACCGATATACAGGGAGAGGGCATAGGACTTTCACCAGAAGCCATTATTTTTTCCTTTCTAACCATGACAATAACCCCTAAAAACCATCATCAACTCAGTTTTTGAGGGTCAGTTTTTGAGGGCATAGACTTCACTGTTAAGCTCCGGCCGAAAATTGAGGGTTTCATCAAGAAATTCCAGCAGCACGCGAAAGGTAAACCCCCAGATACAAAAACCTTCAAACAATACGCAGGGGGCATCATAAAGACCGCCCGCAGAGGTGAGTTTGGTTCTGGTGTAATTTTCTTCATCCAACAGATAGGACAGCGGCACCTGGAAAACCGCATCCAGCTCAGCCAGCTCTGGAACAAACTGCAAGCCCTCGGGAATAAATCCCACAAAGGGGGAGACACGCACGGAAAAGATGGTCACCTGGGGCTCAAGAGCAGCAATGACTTCCACCTGGGATCTGGGCAGGGCGATTTCCTCTTCGCTCTCCCGCAGTGCCGTGTCGAGCAGGCAGCTGTCGGCAGGCTCCCACATGCCGCCGGGAAATGCGACCTGCCCCTGGTGGCTGTTGAGGTGCGCCGCACGGCGAATAAAAACCACTTTTGGGTCGACGCTGCGGGTCAGCGCCAGCAAAACAGCAGCTTCCCGCTGCTTGCCATCGGCCAGAGGGTGAATGGCATAGGGCGGACGATGCTGTAACTTATCCTTGATCAAATCTAACAACACTTTTTCTCTTCTGGTTAAAACTGTACTCTCAGACAGCGGATGCGGATAAAATTCCGTAAAAGGTTCCCATCAGAACCTTGTTGCCCCTATTATGCCGAAGAGCTCACAGAAACAGGCCGCTTTAAATACCCCCGAAAACAGCGCACTTGAAGCAAGTCGGCTCACGGCCTTTAGATAACAAACCTATAGCTTTAATGTAGAACAGATTGGTATGAAATATTGCAGTCACTGCGCCGAAGAGCTGGTGTTCAACATTCCGCCGGGGGACAACCGGGAGCGGCATGTGTGCCCCGCCTGCAATGCCGTCCACTATCACAATCCGCGAATTATAACGGGTTGCATTCCAATTCACGAGAACAGGATTCTTCTCTGCAAGCGCGCCATCGAACCCCGCAGTGGCTACTGGACACTGCCGGCGGGTTTTCTTGAAAATGGCGAGACCATCGCCGAAGGAGCTGCCAGGGAAACCCGGGAAGAAGCCTGTGCGAGCGTAACCCTCAAAGAGCTCTACGGGGTTTTCGATGTTCCTCACATTGGCCAGGTGCACATGTTCTACCGCGCCACATTGAACGATCTGAACTTTCAACCGGGAGCAGAATCCCTGGAAACCCGCCTGTTTCGCGAAGCTGAAATCCCCTGGGACAGGCTCGCCTTTCCGGTGATTCGCATCATCCTTGAACATTATTTTGAAAACAGCAAAACCGGGCAGTTTACGATGAAAACAGCCAGAGTCGACCGCAGCCCACCACGAAGCCGTTCCCTATGAACCTGAGCCTGTCACAAAGATTTCTCAACCGCGTTGAACACCTCGGCAATCGCCTGCCCCACCCCAGCCTGCTGTTCGTTTTCCTCTGCGCATTGATTCCATTGCTGTCGGCACTGTTTGCTTTCTGGGAGGTCAGCGCCGTCCACCCGGTGACAGGGGAAGTGATCCCGGTCACCAATCTGATCAGTGTTGAAGGTCTTCACCTCGTCCTTGAGCGCACCGTCACCAACTTCACCCAGTTCGCCCCTGTGGGCACCGTTCTTGTCGCCATCATGGGCATAGGCATTGCGGAACACAGCGGTCTTATCGGCGCGCTGCTGAAGGCCACGGTGCTCCGGGCGCCACAAAAATTACTCACCTTTATCATCGTACTGTCGGGCGTGCTCTCCAGCATTGCCGCCGACAGCGGTTATGTGGTGTTAATCCCACTGGCGGGAATCATCTTCCACGCCGTCGGCCGCAGTCCCATCGCGGGCATTGCCGCCGCTTTTGCCGGGGTCTCCGGCGGCTTTAGCGCCAATCTGCTTATCGGCCCGCTGGATGCCATCCTCGCGGGACTTTCCACCGAAGCGGCGGCGCTGGTGGACAACAGCTATAGCGTCAACGCCGCAGGCAATTATTACTTCATTATCGCTTCCACTTTTTTAGTCGCCGCTGTCGGCACCTGGGTCACGGAAAAAATTATCCTGCCCCGCATAACAGACACCGAAACCCCAGCCCTGGTGCCGGAACCACTGTCCTCCAGAGAAAAAGGCGCCCTCAAAGCCGTTGGCGTTTTTAGCCTTGTTTTTGTCATATTGCTGTTATGGGGGCTGCTGCCCGCAGACGGTATTCTGCGCAACCCCCACAACGGCGATATTCTCGACTCGCCGTTTATTGCCGGTATTGTCACTCTTATCGCTGTCTATGGCGGCATTTGCGGTTGCATTTATGGCCGTTTCAGCGGCAACTACACCAGCGCATCCCAGCCCATCGAGGGCATGGAATCGAGCATGGCGACCATGGCCAGCTACCTGGTACTGATGTTTTTTGCCGCCCAGTTCATTAATTATTTTGCCTGGAGCCAGCTCGGCATTATCTGCGCCATCAAGGGCGCCGCGCTGTTGCAGGCGATCAACCCCGGCACCGTCACCCTGCTGATTTGTTTTGTCGTTTTTGCGGCGCTTATCAATCTGTTGATTGGCAGCGCCTCGGCCAAATGGGCGCTGCTGGCACCGGTGTTTGTCCCCATGCTGATGCTGTCCGGCATTTCCCCGGAGGCCGCCCAAATAGCCTACCGTATCGGCGACAGTACCACCAACATCATCACACCGCTGATGCCCTATTTTGGCGTGGTTGTCGCCTTTGCCCAAAAACACGACAAAAACGTCGGCATCGGCACCATTATCGCCACCATGCTGCCCTACAGTATTGCCCTGCTGGTGGCCTGGTCACTATTGCTGGCGCTGTGGGTAGGCTTTGATCTGCCCCTGGGGCCTGGAGCGGAAATCTATTTGTGATTGCCTGCAGCATCCCCATCGTCCCGGCCGCCAACTTGCCGATCGGGCACAGCCAGACGGCTGGTCAGTCACCGCCGGACAGGGCTGTTGTCCCGCGGGTTGTGCCGACCAATTGCCAGTCATCAGTTCCATTTTGACGAAATTACCAGCATCATTGCCACTCCCGTCAGCATCCATAAAGCGGATACTCCCAAGCGTATGACCATGCGTTACCTGCCCAAATTATTATTGGTGTTAAGCCTGTGCTGCTGCAGATTTTCCCTCGCCGAACAACTGACGCTGCCCATCGCCCTCGACTACGGGGTTGTCCGCCAGGCACTGGCGCAACAATTATTTACCGGCGACAACGCCAGCGTGCTGATTTATTCCGACAGTCTCGGCTGTAATAGTCTGTCCCTGGCCAATCCCAGGGTTGTGGATGGTGGCGACGGCCTGATCGGTGTGCTGAGCAGTGTGTCTGCGCAAATGGGAACCCCTGTGGGCGGCCGCTGCCTGATGCCCATGGGCTGGCAGGGGGATATCGAAACCCTGCAACAGGTTTTTGTCACCGACAACGGCCAGGCCATTGGTTTCAGGATTGTCGATTCCAGTGTGATTGCAAGTGGTGAAAACGCCAGCCAGATACCCGAAGTTCTGTGGCGCTGGGTCAAATCCTATATCCACCCCCAGCTGTCGGCAGTAACCATCAATATGGGATCGGCGCTCGGTAGTCTCCAGCAATTGCTGTCCGGCGCTGTGGAATCATCGCCAACCACAGCCCCGGCGCTATCGACCCTGGGGCTACAAAACGTCAGTGCGAAAGACGGCAAACTCAGCATAAACCTGGGTCTCGATGTTCCCCAGGCGCCGCACAGCTGGCTCCCCGAAGACAGCACAGCCCTGAGTGCCGAGGAACTTGCCCAATGGAATGCCGCCTGGCAGGCCTGGGATGGGTTCGCCACCTGGATGATCAAAACCGTTGCCGCCCCCGCCGATCAGGAGCTTGCCCGCCATTTAGGCGAAATTCTCCTGGAGTCCCGTTACGACCTCTACGAAGCCCTCTCCAGCGATGACAAAAGTCGCGATCCGGTGCGGGATCTGTTTGCCAAAACCTGGGAGCGCCTGGCACCGCTGCTACGGGAAAATCAGCTCGCCATTCCCGGCGGCGAAGCTCTGCAATTTGCCACATTTATCACCGCCGCCGATGCTCTTCAGACACTGGACAGCGCCGCACCGCACCTGGGATTGCGTTTCGACAGCGACACTTTTCGCAGCCTCGCGCGCCTGATACTGCCAACGGTGACCGATGCGGATCTGAGCTACACCACGGAAGTCGATCCGGAGCTGCGCCAATTACTGGGTTTTGACCCCAGCCTCGAAGAGGAAAAATCCCCCGATGAAACCCTCGAAGAGAAGTTGAAGGATCTCCTGGAAACGGAGGGCGAGGAGTTACTGCTCCCTTTTGTGTGGCTGGTGCCGCGGGCGATGGCCGCCGATGTCGACCCCAGGCTGATCAAAAAACTCACCGACTGGGTACCGACCAACACGGAGCTGGACGACTACCTTGATGCCGTCAATCGCATCTTTGACGAAATCGCCCGCGCCGAGCGCGAGAAAGGCAAGGTTCCTGCACAGTTTTACCGGGTTTATGAGTCCCTGCTCATGGCGACCGCCTGGCAGGAATCGTGCTGGCGCCAATACGTTGACAAAGGCGGTAAGGTTCAACCGATTCTGTCATCGGCGGGTTCTGTGGGCATGATGCAGGTAAATCAACACGTCTGGCGGGGCATCTACAACCCGGTGCCCCTTCACAACAATATTGCCTACAACGCCCGCGCTGGCAATGAAATTCTGGTGCACTATCTGGTGGATTACGCCATCAAGAAAAAAGAGCACCAGATCACCGGCAATCCCGATAATCTGGCTCGCGCCGCCTATGCGGTTTACAACGGCGGCCCGCGGCACTTGAGCAGATATCGCGATCCGAACAACCGCAAATCCCTGCAGCAAATCGACGCGGCTTTCTGGAAAAAATACCAGGCCATCGCCAAAAATGGCCGCAGCGCAGTTAAGCAATGTTATGGCAGTTGAACGCAAAACAGCGTCGCAACTTTGGCCGTTTGACCGGTTACAGGCAGTTGTGGAATTTTCCCCGACAGCCCTGTGGCCTGATGATTTTTGTGGCAGTTTTTAATTGCCTTTTCCCCTGAATTACCTGACCATGGTAAAACTCTATACAGCCACAACTTTGCCCAGAGGGTCTTTTTTTTTAAACCTTATTAAGGAGAAGCAGTAATGTCTAACGAAGGTTATCACGAGCCCGTCGCCGAGCTGAGCGATGAAACTCGCGACATGCACAAAGCCATTGTCTCGCTAATGGAAGAGCTGGAGGCCGTCGACTGGTACAACCAGCGGGTGGACACCTGCAAGGACGCCGATCTCAAAGCCATTCTGATTCACAATCGGGATGAAGAAAAAGAACACGCCGCCATGGTGCTGGAATGGATTCGCCGCAAAGATCCCACCTTTGACAAGGAACTCAAAGACTATTTATTTACCGACAAATCCATAGCCCACAAATAGCAACCGCGAAACCTGCCCCGGCCATGCGTGTTCCTCCCCTGCTCGTTACCTATCCAGTGGCTCTGGCAATCTTTTTTGCCATTGACATGGTTTGGCTGGGCTGGTTGTCCGGTGATTTATATGAGCGTCATATCGGCCACCTGCTGGGGCCTGTCAATTGGCTTGCCGCTCTGGCC
>JALOAH010000205.1 GCA_023228865.1 Porticoccaceae bacterium
GGTGTACCCATGAATACATCCCATTTTTTAGCGGCTAAAAAAACAGCCGTATCTGTTGCCTTGGTTGCTGCCCTGTCATTCAGTGCCGTAGGCCCGGCTCAAGCCGGTATTCCGGTTATCGACGGTGGCAACCTCACGCAGAACATCATGACTGCTATGGAGTCTGTAGCGCAGACCCTCAAGCAGATTGAGCAGTACCAGACCCAGTTGCAGCAGTACGAAAACCAGCTACAGAACACACTGGCACCGGCGGCATATATCTGGGATCAGGCCCAAACCACCATCAACAGGTTGATAGCCGCTCAAAACACGCTGGCCTATTACGAAGCCCAGCTTGGCAGCCTGGAAAGCTATCTGTCCAAGTTCCAAGACGTTGCTTATTACCGCAGCTCGCCGTGCTTCAACGGCACCGGCGGCTGCACAGATGCAGAGCGGGCGGCAATGGCCGAAAACCGCCGCCTGGCGTCCGAGTCGCAGAAAAAAGCCAACGATGCCCTGTTTCAGACCGTGGCCGACCAGCAAAAGGCATTGAAGGATGACGCCCGTACCCTGGAGCGGCTGCAAAGTGCCGCCCAGGGTGCCGAAGGCCAATTGCAGGCCATCGGTTATGCAAACCAGCTCGCTAGCAACCAAGCCAACCAGCTTTTGCAGATGCGCACGATGATGGCTGCCCAATACACAGTGATAGCGGCAAAGATGCAGGCGGATGCAGACAGGCAAGCCTTAGAGCAGGCTTCTAAAGAGCAGCTTTATAGAGGGCTGCAAGAGCCGGTGGATCGTTCTAGAAGCAAGGAGTACTGACCATGAAAATCCTGCTTAAAACCATGTTCTTGTTGTTGCTTTCAGTAGCTGTAGTGGGCTGCAAGGAAGAAACAAAGCCTGAACCTGAAGAGTTGATCTATAAGAGCCTGGAAGGGCCGGTAGACCGCTCCAAGAGCAAGGAGTACTGAACATGAAAACTGTATTTTTTCGCTGGGGTTGGGTGCTTCCGTTTTTGCTGCTTTCTCAGAATGCCACCGCCGCTATAGAGCGTGGAGGTGTTCTGAATGAAGTTTCAGACAGGTTTTTGAGTGCAAGTAGCGGCTGGGTAGGAACCATCACTGATGCTGCATCTTGGCTGTTCTGGACGCTGGTTGTTATCTCGATGGTATGGACGTTCGGCATGATGGCCTTGCGCAAGGCCGACATTGGCGAGTTCTTCGCGGAGTTTGTTCGTTTCACGATTACGACGGGATTTTTCTGGTGGTTGCTTATCAACGGCCCTAACTTTGCGATGGATATCATCAATTCGTTGAGGACACTTGCCAGTGATGCTTCAGGGCTATCAAGGGGCCTGAACCCTTCCACGCCCATCGACATTGCTTTCGATATTCTGGCGAAAGCAGCGAAGAGCTATAGCATCACCAGCCCCATCGACAACCTATCTATCTTTCTAACAACCCTAGCTATCCTGGCGTGTATGGCTGTTGTTGCCGCGAACGTGTTGCTCGCGCTTGTAAACGCTTGGGTGCTGGCTTACGCCGGAATTTTTGTGTTGGGTTTTGGTGGGGCTCGTTGGACTTCGGACATTGCCATCAACTATTTCCGAAGTGTTGCCGGAATAGCACTCAAGCTGATGACCATTACATTGCTTGTTGGTATCGCTATGTCAATTATCGACGGCTATCACGCTGACCTTGCGACAGATGCGCCAATAGATGAGCTGCTGGTTATTTTCGTTGTAGCTCTTGTCCTGGTGATCTTGGTAAACAGCGTGCCGAACGTGATAGCAGGTCTGATTCCTGGTGGTGGTGCGGCGGCGGGTGCCGGTAGTTCTTTCGGTGCTGGTGCCATCATGGGTGCGGGCATGGCGGCGGCTGGCATGGCCACCAGCGGCGCGGCGCTCGCAGCCAAGGCCACAATGGGTGCCGTTGCTGGTGCAACGGGTGGGGCATCCGCCATCCAGGCGGCATTCCAGAAAGCATCAGCTAGCATGGGTGCCGGTGGCGATATGCCCAGCATGGGGTCGATAGTCAGCAGTGGCGGCAGCGGCGGTGGTAAGGCCGGTACGGCTGGCAGTTCACCGTTTGCCCAGGCCGCAGGCTTTGATGATAGCGGCAGCAGTTCAAGTGGTGGCGGTTTTGCCAGGGTGGCGAAGCTGGCCGCTGGTACTGCATCCGAGCTGGCCAAGGGTGCCGGTTCTCAAATGACGCAAGGGTTCAAAGAGCGGGTTGCGGAGACAGCAGGTGGAAAGTTGGCTGCTTCGATCCGCGAAAGCATGGAGCCGAAAGAAGCGGGCGAGTCCAGCAAATTCGAGGGAAACAGTCTAGGTAGCAATCAAGACAACGACGAAGTGGCTGCATTCGTGAACCGTGACATCAGTAGTACCGATGGCGATAAAGGTAGGAGTTAAACCATGACAACACCTTACATGGCCGCATTGGCGGCCCTGGATGAAACGCCAAGGGAAGAAGCTGGCCAAGGGTTTGTTTCGCCGCTGGGCGATCAATCGACCGAGGTTGACAGAGAGGCAGAGACGGCGGCTTTTGTCGCGCGGCCAGACCCTATGCAAGAGCTTGAAGCCAAGCCGGTACGCATCGAGGCCAAGGGAGGCAGTAATCAGCGGTCGGCGTTCGCGGAAGCGGCGGGGCTGTACTTGTGAAGCGCACCGGGCTGGTTGTGGCCAGCCCGGCACTTTCAATCAACACCTATCGGAGAGGTGAATCATGACAACACAACATATTATCGAAGCCGGGCAAGTAGTGCATCAGGCCGCCCACATTCTTTCTTCCTTGGAGTTCATCGACCAGGGCGTGGCGCAGCAGATCGGGCCGATGGCTGAGGCGGTGGCCAATATGTTTATGGTGGTCTACTACCAGGCAGAAACCGGGAAAGCGACACCGGCAGATTTCCAGGAAGCTATGGACGGCTTGAAACAAGCCTTACCTGTGACGGCAGGGGGCAGCTATGGCTCATTGTGAGAAGTTCCTGTTGCGTGCAATACATCCAGAGACAGGAAAGGTGATCCGGCAAAAGTGGGTTTATGACCGCTATGTGGGTGAATGCTTTGCAGCAGATTGGCATATGGATTCACGCACCAGGACAGCGAATATCTACCTTGGAAAGACGCTGATCTACGGGAAGGCTTAGGAGGCCAGGCGATGGGGATGGAAGAGCGAGACTGGTACCGCGAGGACTACAGGCGGCGGCAAACCATCAAAGCAGGGAAGGCGTCATTCTGGCACCAGAGCATAACGATCACACGCAAGCAGCTGGTGATTCATTTTATGGCTGCTCAAGTCGGGGTGCTGATAGGACTGTATATCTTACCTTGGGCATTTGAATTTTTGAGAGGGTGAGGTGTTCAGGGGGGGAAGAAGGGGTAGCCCTACTGCTACCCCTTTTTAATGACTTCATCACGCTGAAATTGTCTTGATAAAAAAAAGCCCGGCATCTTAGGTCGGGTTTTTTTATGGTGGTATTGGCAAGGCCAAACAAGGCG
>JALOAH010000206.1 GCA_023228865.1 Porticoccaceae bacterium
CAGCTGGGCAAAAGCTGTGCAGGGTAAAATGGTCATTGCCAACCCTGATGTCAGCAGTTTCTTTCTTAGATTACACATATTGTTCTCCTTAGTTTTTAGGGTTATCACGCGTGTGATTTGGTGCTGCCGCCGCATTAATGACTTAAGTATCATTAATGCGGCGAGCCTAATTGGGCATTGAGTTTTGCTGCTATAACTGCAGTCCAGAAATGGCCAAGCATCCGTGCCCTGGGGCATGAAAGCTTTGGTCTTCAAGCCTGGCGTTGCCAGCGCGGCAAAGAGGTTCCAGCCGTTTCGACGCTTGGTATTGCCATCGAAAATTTTGTTGATAGTTTTGTCAATACGTCAATATAAATCATATTAACAAAATCATCAATATAAAATTTTGGTAATTTTTCCCTTTTTTTGTACGTATGCGAAATTAAAAGGGGAGTATTTTCGCGATTTCTTTGATTGCGGCGAAGGCGGGTCCATGGGTATTCCAAGGGGAAGTCTGGCGTGATCGGCTGGGCTAAAGCAATACCCTCAATTTTTCTCAAGCGCGGGAAAATTCGCGTATTTTCGCCAGTGCTCAAGAGGCGTGATAAACCCCATCAGAACCATAGGGTTTTATCATTGAATTAATAGTGCGGATACGAAATTTAAGAAAGCGATTGGAAGATGCTATTTTGATCACCACTGGCGCCTACAGCGTGCACTGGGCAATCCAGTCATGAATGGCGGCATTGTGCTGGCGGTGTTTGGAAAGGGCAAAGTAAAAAGTGCGCTTCATATTTCTGCCGGAGAGCTTCAGGGGAATGAGCTCGCCGTGTCTGATATTGTCCTGAATAACCACTTCCGACAAACAGCCGATGCCGAGACCCGCTTTTACAGCACTTTTGATGGCTTCGTTGTGCCTGAATTCGAGAAAGATATTGATGTCCGGCAATAATCCGGAAAGGGCATGATCAAAGGTATATCGGGCGCCGGAGTCCGGTTCCCGCAGTATCCAGCGCACCTCCTTGATGTCTTTGTCGCTGAGTGTTTTTTTGTTTGCCAGGGGGTGATCCGGGCTGCAGAAAACAATCAATTCATCTTCCCGCCAGGGTATCAATTGCAGGCTGCTGTGCTGCACTTCCCGCTCGATCATGCCAATATCGACCTCGTAATTGAGAACCTGGGCGACAACTTCCGGCGAGTTGGCGACATTGAGCTCCACATTGGCTTCTGGGTGTTTGGCCAGATAGCTGGCCAGGTAGCTGACCGCCATATGATTGCCGATGGTAATGCTGGCGCCCACTTTGAGGTGGCCGATATTCTCATGGCCTTTGAGGTTCAGCTCAAACTCCTTGGCGTGGTTTGCCAGATCCTCCGCCTTGGCGCGCAGGGTTTGCCCCACCTCGGTAAGTTCAAGTCTTTTCCCCGGCCGTTTGAACAAGGCCACATCGTAATTTTGCTCCAGGTTGTGCAGGGCTGTGCTGGCGGCGGATTGGGAGATGTGCAAACTTTTGGCGGCATGGGAAATATTCTGATACTTGGCAATCGCGAGAAAAATTTCCAGTTGTCTCAGGGTATATTTCATTGTTGATCCTCTGTTGTGGCGGCTCCGTCGCGGTTGCATAAGTATCTATTAAATAGATACCAGAAATCATAATAATCTAATTTACATATATTTCAAAAGACCTTAGCATCCTCACACTTTCGTTAGCGGGCGAGCCGTTGTTTGGCGGGAGCCGCGTTCATCATGTTGAAGAGGTCGATTTATGGCAGAGCAAAAAGCAACCAATGTGCATTGGCACCACGGCGAAATTACTCGGGAAGATCGCAACAGATTGCTGGGTCAAAAGGGTGCAACCCTGTGGTTTACCGGGTTGTCCGGCAGTGGCAAGAGCACCATTGCGGTTGCCCTTGAAGAAAAACTCTACGAGCTCGGCAAACTCTGCTACCGCCTCGACGGCGATAATGTTCGCCTTGGCATCAATAAAAACCTGGGTTTTTCCGCCGAAGATCGCACCGAAAATATTCGTCGCATCGGCGAGGTGGCGAAATTGTTTGTCGATTCAGGGGTTATTGCCCTCACCAGTTTTATCAGCCCCTATCGCGCCGATCGCGACCAGGTGCGCGCCCTTCACGCTGAGTCTGGCATGGCGTTTATCGAAGTCTTCGTCGACTGCTCGCTGGCGGCTGCAGAAGAGCGCGACCCCAAGGGTCTTTATAAAAAGGCGCGCGCCGGAGAAATCAAAAATTTCACCGGTATCGATGATCCCTACGAAGCGCCACAAACCCCGGAGCTTCATTTGCGCACCGATAAAATGACTCTCGCTGAAGAGGTGGATGCGGTTATTGCCTACCTGGAAGACAAGGGCTTTCTGGCCAGCGAGTAAGGTGCCACTCAACAGGGCTGCCTGTGCAGTCATTGCAGTATTCAAATGTATATAGGCTTTTAAGAGGAGACTCACCGGTGATTAAACCCCATGGCTCAGAAACATTGAAACCACTTTTTGTCTACAACACCGAAGAACACCACAAGCTGGTACAGGAGGCGCAGACGTTGCCATCGCTGCTGCTCAATTCTGCAGCGGCCGCCAATGCAGTGATGCTCGGTGCCGGTTACTTCAATCCTTTGGAGGGCTATATGGATCTCGCCAACGCCCTCAGCGTTGCCGAACATATGCGCACCACCGACGGCCTCTTCTGGCCGGTACCCATTGTCAATTTGGTGGAAGACGCCAGCGCCATTGTTGCGGGCAGCAGAATCGCTTTGCGCGACCCCAATACCGAGGGCAATCCGGTGATGGCGGTGATGGATGTGGACAAGGTTGAAGCGGTTTCCGATGCTCAGATCGAACTGATGGCCAGGGAAATTTTTGGCAATCTGGATCCCCAGCACCCCGGCGTGGCCACCTTCACAAAACTGGGGCGCAATCTGGTGTCCGGCAAAATCAAAGTGTTGAGCTTCAGCTATTTTCAGGCGGATTTTCCCGACACCTTCCGCACTGCAGTGGAAATTCGCAACGAAATCAAAGAGCGCGGCTGGAACAAGGTGGTTGCTTTTCAGACTCGCAACCCCATGCATCGCGCCCATGAAGAGTTGTGCCGCATGGCCATGGAGCGCCTCAACGCCGATGGTGTCGTTGTTCACATGCTGCTCGGGCAACTGAAAAAAGGCGATATTCCGGCGCCGGTTCGCGACGCCTGCATTCGCAAGATGGTGGAAGTCTATTTCCCCAAAAACACCGTTATGGTGACCGGCTACGGCTTTGACATGCTCTATGCCGGCCCCCGCGAAGCCGTATTGCACGCGGTGTTTCGCCAAAATATGGGCGCCACCCATTTGATTGTCGGCCGCGATCACGCCGGTGTTGGCGACTACTACGGCGCCTTTGACGCCCAGACCATCTTTGACGACAAGGTGCCCGCCGGGGCACTGGAAATCGAAATTTTTCGCGCCGACCACACCGCGTTTTCGAAAAATTTCGATTTCCAGTGCCCCG
>JALOAH010000207.1 GCA_023228865.1 Porticoccaceae bacterium
TATGAAAAAGTATTTTTCACTTGCTAATTTCCGCAAGAAAACTATGGGCTTTCTGCGCGATAACGAAGGTGCCTCGGCTATTGAGTATGCGATTATTGCTGGCTTGATTGCTGTGGCGATTATTGCTGGCGCCACACTACTCGGTGAGAACATGGGCGAGCTGTTTGATGCTCTCGGAACGAAACTTGATGGACTAGAAGAGAAGGTAAACGCTGCACCTAACCCCGATGGGGGTAATTAGTAAATTGGCCACTTGAATATGGAGCTCTCAACCGTCTCTGCTAAGAAGCGGTTGAGAGTTTGGTAAGGCCATAGATCGCGACCAATACAGCACTAACTATGAGAGCAGCTCTTCTTCTAAAGTCCTGCCCCGCCAGCCGCTCCAGAGGCGCCGCCGCCATAGAATTTAGCCTGATATTTATGATCCTGCTGATGCTGCTGTACGGCATAGTGGGCTATTTTGGCCCCTTGCTGCTGGCCGCCAGTTATCAGCAAGTGGCAAGCGAGGCGCTGCGGGAGGCGGTTACCGCCCGCTACCAGCCCGGCGAGCCTCGCGATTTACAACAGCAAGTAAGCGACGTTATCGAGCGCAGCTGGTTGCCGCCCCAGTGGGTACACAACTGCTCGGATTATCCAGACCCGGGCTTTTTGCGTATAGACGGCGGTCTATGGCAGGTCTGCCTGCGCCATCCCAGCCCCAGAAACATTATTCTTCCCCTGCCCTTTGTACAACTGCCCAATGAAATCCGAGGTGAGGCAACCTTGTGCATCGGCAGCGACTGCGATTGACCCCGTGCGCCGCACAAGGAGGTTTCACCATGGAAAAATGCAACCGCCGCCCCACCTCCCGACACCAGCAAGGCGCCTTTGCCGTTCTTTTCGCCATCGTTCTGGCAGCTTTTGCCCTGATGCTGGTGCTGGTGCTCGACAGCGGTCGCCTGTACATGGAAAAACGCTCCCTGCAAAAGGTCGCGGATATGGCAGCCCTGGAAGCCGTCTCCCGCAAAGGCAGCTGCCTCGTCGAGGACGACGCTGACAACTATGCCGCAACCCTTGTGCAACAGGCTGCTACACGCAACCATCTTTTTTCTAACGGCGGCGACATTATCGACGTCGCTTGTGTCGACCTCACCACCAATGCGGACGGGGTTCGCGAAGTCACTGCACTCAACGATGCCAGCCCGATAATTCAGGTGATTACAGGCAAAACCGTCCCCGCCAGTCTCGTGATACGCGCCGGCTGCCTATTCGACCTTTGTGCAAGCGATACCGTCAATTTACAAGCCAGCGCCATTGCCGGGCAGGACGAACCCATCGCAGCCTTCTCCGTTGGCTCCCGCTTGCTGCGCTTTGATGGTGCGTCCACTCTGGGTGGTCTGCTCAGCGTGGTGGGCATCAACCTCGACAACACCGCCGTAGCCAGCTACAACGGCCTGGCTAATGTGGATATCACCCCGGATGGGCTGTTGAAAGAGCTGGGGCTGGACATTACGGCAGATATGACCGTGGGCGACCTGAATACCCTGCTGGCAGCAGAAACCGTGAATGTGCTCGACCTGCTCGATGTGGTGGCCAATCTGGCCGGCCAGCAGGAGCTACTCGCCGCCAACCTGGTGTTATTGCAACAACTGGCGGTAGCAGCGGGGGTACCCTCGCTGAATGTTGCAATTCCGTTGCTCACCCAAGCCGATGGCACACCCGGACTCTTTGCCGAAATTGTCGCCCCCCTGGCGCAAAGGGCCAATACCGCCCTTGGCGTGCAACTCAATGCCCTGAGTGTGCTTGAAACAGCGATTGGTATCGCCACTCACGAACATGCCCTGGAAGTTAAAGGGCTTGATTTGAACTTACTGGAGCTAGTAAAAGTAAGTGCCAAGGTAGGCGTGGTAGAACCTCCCTCAATTGTTATTGGCGGTGTCGGCGCGACGGCTTACACCGCGCAAGTTAGAACTTTTATTCATCTGCAAACAGGTGAGCTGGCAGGTGCGATCAACAACCTCGTCTCCCTGCTGGGCATTAACCTGATCGACATCGATCTGCCCATTGCCCTGGATCTGGTAAGCGGCAAAGGTGTACTGGAAGAGAACACTTGTACCGCTGCTGCCGATATCCACAACACGGGTCGGGATCACGCTGAAATCAGCGTTACCGGTGATGTTGCCAAGCTGTGCATCGGCAAACCTAGGGATGAAAGCAAATTGTTCAGTAAATATGAAAGTTGCGATGCCTATATGGACGGCATGAAATACCTGGATGTGCTTGGGTTGGTCACACTCAACCGTACCAATGACTCACCCTTGGCACTGGGTCTTCTGTCGATCCCAGAAGACCCAGAAGGTTACGTCTACCTCTCCGAGGATAGCACGCCTCTGCCAGCCGCCTGGGCGGATATGGAGGGCCGAATGGATTTTGCTACGGTGGGAAGCAATCCGTTGGCGGTGGGAGACTTGGTTGAGGATCTGCTGGAACTGCTGTTGGATGCGAGTACGATCAAATATGATAACAGCGAAAATCAGCGGATTGCTGAAGAAATCTGGGTGAATGCTGAACCTGAAGGCAGCTGCCTCAGCGGCATGAGTGGCATACCGTGCCGAAAAGCAAAGCTGGAGACGATAGAAGATCTATCCTCTGCTGACACTTTCTCTGGAGGACTTTTAGGAAATCTCTTGAAAGGCTTAGTTAGCATTGTCGGTGATCTCTTAGGCACGGTAGGGGAGATTTTAGTCGGGAACGGCTGTACCACCCCAGGGCTTCTTGGGGCTTTGTTAAACCCACCCTCAGATGCTAATTGCATTAGCAAAATAGTAGACAGTCTGCCCAACAATTCGACACCAGCCAATAACCTCGGCCTAGGCATCCTCACCGACCTTCTCAATGCCTTGGGCAGCAACATACTTAGTCCCCTACTGACAGACCTTCTCGGCCTTCGTGTCAGCGAAGTCGATGTTCACTTACAAGATCTCAACTGCGGCCATGCCAAGCTATTGCGCTAATAGTCAGTTCAGCACCGCGCTTACGCTATGCCTGGCTAATGCTTAGCCAATAGGCACAGGAGCTATTCAATAGTGGTACATTCAATTACCAAAAAACAGCAAGGCGCTGTCGCTATCGAATTCGCAGTACTATCCGTGCTGTTTTTTGCCCTGCTATACGCTATCGCCGCCTATGCCCTGTCGTTTTTTTTCACCCTCAGCCTCAACCACCTGAGCGCCGAAGCAGCGCGCAGCGCCATTCGCATTGACCCGGCTTTGCCAGCGGCAAACTATCAAGAAGCAGTGAGCAAACGGGTGACTGCCACTATTACCAACTTCTGGTCCAGCAGCTGGATCGACGGCGGTTGCGCTGCACCGGAGGGCAATGGAGAGGGCAGCGAAGAGAGCGGCGGCTTGAGCTGGGCACCGCTGCTGGCGATGGACGGTGAGCCGTCCTTTGGCTATCTGGGCAGCGATGGCACCCCAGG
>JALOAH010000208.1 GCA_023228865.1 Porticoccaceae bacterium
CGGGTAAAAACCAGGTGCAGGGCGCCAAACTGGGCTTGATCCAGTGCCTGGGCGGGATGGCCTCCACGGCAGCAGCGCATGTTTTAGTAGCGGAGAGCGGTTAGTCGGTCGTTGGGCAGGAGAGGGGAGGCGGGCTTTCGGTCGATGGAAGTCCTCCTGTAAGGATTTGCCCGTGGACTTCAGTCCCTGATCTTATTTCAATGATACAATCTACAAACGATGATTCCCACTATTCAGGAGGACATTCCATGAAGGTTTTGATCACTGGCGGGGCAGGCTACATCGGCAGTACAATTTGTTCGGCGCTGCTGGATCACGGGCATACCCCGGTTATTCTCGATTCCCTGGTCACCGGTCAGCTCGCTTTCACCCGTGGACGCATCTTCTACCATGGCGACATCGCTGACCAGGACCTGGTGCGGCAGGTTTTTAAGGACCATCCTGACATCATTGCGACGATCCACTGTGCCGCCTTGATTGTGGTACCCGAGTCTGTGTCAAAGCCCTACGAGTATTACCAGGAAAACGTGGTCAAGTCGATGGATTTCTTTTTCCAGTTGGCGACTCTGGGTCACCCGCGAGTGGTGTTCAGCTCATCAGCAGCAATTTATGATGTGGTTCCCGGTTTCATGGTCACAGAGTCGTCGCCGCTTAACCCAATCAGCCCTTATTCGCGCACCAAGTACATGATGGAGATGATCCTCAAGGATTTTTGCCACGCCTACGGGCTGAAGGGCATTGCCCTGCGTTATTTCAACCCGATTGGCGCAGACCCGCACATGCGCACGGGTCTGCACATCAAAGAGCCCAGTCACATCCTCGGTCGGTTGGTGGCTGTGGCGCGGGGAGAGGCACAGGAGTTTCAAATCACCGGCACGGACTGGCCCACCCGCGATGGCACTGGCATCCGCGATTATATCCATGTGTGGGACCTGGCTCTGGCGCACATCAAGGCGGTTGAGCGTTTCGATGCGGTGATTGAGGCGGATGCGAGCCTCGAGAATCCCTATGCGGTGATCAACCTGGGAACCGGTCGGGGCGTCACTGTGCGCGAAATGGTGATGGCTTTTGAGCATGTTCTGGGCCGTGAAATTCCCAAGGTGGATAAACCGCCGCGCCCCGGCGATGTTGCTGGGTCCTATGCCAACGCCGATAAAGCCCTGGCACTGCTGGGTTGGACGGCTGAACAGCCGATCGAAGCAGGGATTGCCGATGCGCTTAAATGGGGCGAAATCCGCGACCAGGTTTTGGGGTGGTGAAGGGTACAACATCAAGGTTGAGGCGTTGAGTCGTCTCTCAGAGCTTATACACGATGATCGCCTTTGGAGCAGAACGCCAGATGAAAAGCGAACAGGTCTGAAGAAAAGCGAGCGAGATCAGCATTCAATATTTAAATTCTCATCGTATGCGAGAAAAAATCGTCTATAATAGTATTAACCACAAGACAAAGGAACGCATTTGATGAGTATTTTCGATTTAATCTTTGGACATCCCGCCATTCGAGCGCTATCTGGTGAGCAGAAAAAAGAAGTCAACCTGCTGCTGGCTGAACTGGTGAAAATCGGTCGCCTGGACGATTACCTTTCGACCAGTCCGGGCGGACATTTTGATATCCGCTGCCATCACACCGGGGCGCGCAGGATCGGGATGAAATTGAACCAGATCGGCGGTTTGGAGCTGATGCAGGCTGCCCGGGCGCATGTTAAACGCAAACTAAAAATGGTGATGGCAGAGCACCTTGATTATTGCTGGCAGGGTATCGGAGATTGGAGAGCCTGATCATCTAAAAAATCCAGGAATCATTTTGTCTTTAATAAAAGGAATGCACGATGAACGACCAACCAGACACCCAAGAGGAGCAAACACCGCGTCCCCCGTATTACGACGAGAAAACTGAAGAAAAATACGAAAAAGAAGGCCAAAAACATGCCGAAAAGACCCACCAGGACCCCTTGAGCGCCATTACCTGGGCGCTGATCCTGATCTGGGCTGGCCTGGTCTTCCTGGCATCGAACCTGGGCTGGCTGGACAGATTCCAGCCGCAATTCAACCTGCCGGGAGAGATCGAATTTATGGGCTTGCGTACCTGGTCGGTCATCGCCCTGGGCGCCGGCATCATCCTCTTATTTGAGGCGATCATCCGCACGATTGTGCCTGCTTACCGCCGTTCTACCGGCGGGAGTTATTTTCTGGCAGCCATCCTGCTGGGGATCGGGTTGAACGCGATCTTCGGCTGGCAGCTCATTTGGCCCCTTGTGTTGATCGGCATGGGTCTGGCTGCCCTGGCCAACGCTTTTTTCCGTAAGCGCAAATAAGGTTTACAGCAGGCCAGGATCCAGGTTTTTAAGCATCCGCCATGTATGCAGTAGGGGAGTATACCAGCGTTCGCGCCCAATACAGCGGAAATACGGAGGCTGGTAGGCGCGCACCAGGTCGCCGATTTTATAGCGCGCCAGTATGGGGGTAGAAACGATCAAACTGCCGGTTTCACCCGGTTCCATTTCGTACAGCATCTTCACACCATGGCGTGTCTCGACTTCGAAGTAGAACAGGTCGTAATTAGGAACCCAGGCGCGCTTGGCATCCATTTGTTGACCGAACATGCCCTCAGTTGTGCCGTAAATTTCCCGAATGGCGGCTTGTTCACCATACAGCGCCGTTAATGTACCTGCCCGGTAGGTATTGATCCCCGGGGTGCTGCCCAGTGTCATCACCTGCACCTGCCACCTGTTTTTGGGATAACAGCGATGCTTTTTATACAGGTAGCGACAAAATTCGATCGCCGTGGGCGCCACACCGCCCACCAGGGTGACATTCTCATGCAGGCATTGTTCGTAAGCCAGGTTGAAACGTTTTTCCCAGGCTGACCAGGTCGTACCGCCGCCCAGCGCGTCGATGTCCTCCTGTGCTGGCATCGAGCGCACCGGCGTCTTGTGAGAAACAAATTTGGTATAGATGCCCGAGCTGTAGCCATATTCCAATTCCCGGTCGCCGACCTTCACCATGCCGACCACCGAGGGAAAGTTCAGGTTGAGGTTTACGCCCGCAAACACCTGCGCCGAACGGGTTTGGGCTGCGTACATCATCACCGCCCGCCCGGCTGAGACGCGCCTCTCGATATCCGTGGCGGTCATGGGGATGAACTTGGTCTCACCTTTGGTTGTGCCGCGGGTGATCGCCCAGCCCAGGGCGGGTTCGTGTAGTAAAAGCTCGTTTTCGCCCGCCATGACGCGTTCGATGAGGGGCTTGTAATCGTCATAGGTTGAAACGGGGAATTTCTCCCGGTAATCCACGATGTTGCTGACGGCGCTGGCGCCGAATTTTGCACCATATTCGGTTTGAGCGTAGATTTTCAGCAGGCTTTGCAGCACAATTTCCTGGGCTGCAGGCGGATTTTCCAGTGATTCCTGCCAGGGCTGCAGCA
>JALOAH010000209.1 GCA_023228865.1 Porticoccaceae bacterium
GTCAATAACTACAATGTCAGCTTTCCCCTGTTTGCCAAGGTTCGGGTCAAAGGCACAAACGCCGACCCTCTCTTTCAGTACCTCAGTAACACCGCGCGCGGCTGCTTCGGTAGCAAAGCCATTAAATGGAATTTCACTAAATTTTTGATCAACAGGGACGCCACCCGCATCAAGCGCTTCGCCACCACCACTTACCCCAGCCATCTCAGCGCCCCTATCGAAAAATTACTGCACACAGCCCAGTGAAAGCCTTTTCAAACAGCAAAATAGCAAAAATCGCCGCACTGTGGCGGGCGGTGGATCATTTTATTGCCAACGATCTCTTTGATTACGACCATCGCGAGATGCTCTACAAGGCCAGAATTCTTATCTGCACATCATTAGTGATGGGGCTTGTCTGCACCCTGTTAACCCTGTTTGTGGCGCAACACAGCAATGAGCTGGGATCTTTCCAGGTGATTACCTGGCTGTCGGCTCTGGCAGCCATGTTAATGCTTGCCGTCCTGCCCCTGTTTCATCGCACCGGGTCATTTGTCCTTGCCAGCAATCTGTACGGATTTGCCGCCACCCTGGCAATGCTGTGTGCGCTCTCTGTCACCGGAGGCGTACATCAGTCTCCCCTGGTGTCGCTGTGGCCGCTCATTATTATTTTTACCTTTATCATGGCGGGCATGAAAACCGCGACATTGTGGGCGCTTGTCGCCCTGAGTCTGTGGTTGGCCGCCATGGTAATGGCTCCTGGCGACTTTCCTTCCCTGCTAAGTCTGGCCAGTGTGCGGGCGGCCTATCTGCTCTCGGTTGTCGCCGCCAGCCTCGGCATGCTCGCCGTACTCTGGTTTTTCGCGTTTTACCACGACCACCTGCTGGCAAGACTCCAGGTAGAGCGCGACCGGGCGCTGTTTACCGCCGCCCACGATCCCCTCACTGGCATCGCCAATCGCAAAACCTTTGAGCATCGCCTAGAACACCTGATCGAGCGCAGCCGCCTGATGGGCGGCCTGAATGCCCTCCTCATCATCGATCTCGATGGTTTCAAGCAAATCAACGATAACGACGGCCACCAGTTCGGCGACCGGGTTCTTAAAACCATCGCCACCCGCATTCACAACCATGTTCGCCGCAGCGACCTGGCAGCCCGCATTGGCGGCGACGAATTTGCCGTGCTGCTGACGGACATTCGCAGGCGGGAGGATATAGAGCCCATTGTTGAAAAACTTCACAACGCCATTTGCGCGCCAATTCTAATGGATGGAAACGGCGAAATGTCGGTGGGCGCCAGCATCGGCATAGGCCTTGTTGGCAGCGACGGCAGCAATCTCGAAACCCTGTTGCACAATACCGATCAGGCCATGTACCAGGCCAAAACCGCCAATCTCTCCCACGCCTTTTTTGACAGCAGCCCGCAACAGCATTCCAGCTAGCCACCAGCACCGCAGCATCGCCCTTGCCGCCCTCTCTTTATTCGCCGGATTTATCAATTGGGGCTATGCTTATTTTGTCAGTTGCATCCCACGCCATTGGCAACAATGGGCATGGGTTGATAGTCAATATAGTCAATCCAGTGATCAACATCCGCGCTACAGGCCGGAAGGAGAAGTCATCATGGCTATGGCAATGACAATGAAACAATTTCTCAACAACAGGGATGTGGATTTTGAAGAAATCAAACACCCCAGGGAAGTGACCGCAAGCCGTATAGCCCAGCGATCCCATATCACCGGTGAGCAAGTGGCCAAAGCCGTGCTGGTGAAAGGGGATACGGGATACCGGGTTGTTGTGGTTCCCAGCACCTGCCGAGTGGATTTGAACGGCTTGTCCCATCAGCTCCACGAGCGGCTCGGCCTCGCCAGCGAAGAGGAAATATACCAGCTCTTCGCCGACTGCGACGTCGGCGCTTTGTCACCCCTGGGGCAGGCTTACGGGCTGCGGGTTTGTTACGACGAAACCCTGGCCCGTCAGGACGATATTTACTTCGAAGCCGGAGATCACGAAACCCTGGTGCATATGAGTAACAACGAATTTCGCCGCCTGATGACAGAGGCGATGCAGGGGCGTTTTAGCCATCATATGTAGCTGCGCTCTGTGAGTCCCCGCAGCAAGGTTTTGTGTCGCAGCGGGGAATGCAACAGGGGAAGATTTTCATTCGGGAGAGAAATCCTGTATTTCTCCAGAGCCTCGCCATGTGTCCAAAGGATAGTTTTCAGCCATTGTCGCCAACCAGCTGTCATAGGGAAAGTCTGACCAAAACCCGCGATCATTGACATACTCCATATGGCGGCGATCGTTAACGTCGAACTCCTGGAGAATGGCGTCGCCTTGGCCATCAAATTCCGTGGAACGCACACCAAACCGCTCACACAGCTCTTTATTAAAGGCAGGCGCCGCTTTCACCCATTTGCCGTTCAAATAAAACAGCGCATAGCCGTGATTGACGAAAGTGGTATTGCCTCCCATAAACTCTTTTAGCTTGTTGCTGGTGAGATGATTGGTGACATCAGACATGCCAAGAGCACAGGGAATATTAACCGCACGAGCGGATGCCACCAGCAAAATTGCCTTGCTCATGCAGTAGCCATCCTCCCTATCGAGAAGCCCGCTGGCAATATGTGCTTCTTTCGTAATATCGATAGAAAAAGGGTTGTAACGCCAGTTATCGCGAACCCAATAAAAAAGCCGGATCGCTTTTTCCCGGTCAGAGGTAATCCCTGCAGTCACCTCGGCAACAGCCGCGCTCAATCTGGGATTATCACAATCGAGAAATTCTGTGGATGCCAAATAAGCATCTCCAGGTACAGGAAATTGATTTGCTGGGGTGTGTATCATCGTTTATCCAATAATCCAGGTTTGTCTAATGGAGCCATAAAGTCTGTATCTGAAAGGCGCCACTTTATGCATAGCATAATATCACCATAAAAAAGTATTGAATAATATCCGTGTTGATTTTAGTTTGCGGTTTCGCCCTGCTGGGCGAGTCACTTATTTTTGCATGCCCAAAAATAAGTAACCAACAAAAAGGGCACCCCACTCCGGCACCCTGCGGGTTCCCTGCGATGCTCGCCAAATGGCGGCACTGCGGAACTCGCCGCTAAGGCGAAATGGCGAACTATTCGTAATCTCAATATCAGGGTATTGAAGACTATCGGCGTTGTTTTTGATTTTCGGTTTCGCCCTGCTGGGCGAGTCACTTATTTTTGCGTGCCCAAAAATAAGTAACCAACAAAAAGGGCATCCCACTCCGGCACCCTGCGGGTTCCCTGCGATGCTCGCCAAATGGCGGCGCCCTTGGGGTTGTTAGGGGGGTTGGCCATGCAAGCCCCCCTGACTCGCCCAGCGGGGCGAAAAACTGTATTTCAAAACTCTTTGATTACATTCACGATCTGGC
>JALOAH010000029.1 GCA_023228865.1 Porticoccaceae bacterium
AGCTGGCATCGGCAGATGCGGCAGCTGCCTGGACGGCAATGGTGGCGGTTGGCTTTAATATTATGATGTCGCGCTTTCCACAAGAAACGGTAAGCACGATCTATAAAAATGGCCCGGATGTTCGCATGCGCGGAGCCATTGCCCCTATGGGTAAGGCCGTGAAAGTCGAGGGTGGCTATATGATTTCCGGCCGCTGGCCTTTTGGTAGCGGACCCTACGATCCCGAGTGGATGTTGGGCGGCTGTATTTTGCAGGAAGACGGCAAGCCAGTGATGGGTGCACGTGGCCCCAAATCATTTATTGCCCTGTTTCCTGCCGAGCATGTGGAATTTCTGGATACCTGGGACACGGTTGGCCTGAACGGAACCGACAGCCGTGATTACACTATTACAGATGTGTTTGTTCCCGACAATCATACCGCCGACTTATTCGACTTTTCGCTGCCAAATACCTTTGGTGAAGCGCTGTTTGATCTGCCTTTTCCGATGCTGGCGGGCCCCACCCACTCCTCCGTGTGCCTGGGGATATTGCGCGGCGCATTGCAGGAGTTAACCGTGTTGGCAAAAACCAAAAAATCTGCCAATAACCCCACGGTAACGCTGGCTGAAAGTGACGTCTTTGGCTATCGCCTGACTGAGCTCTCTGTGCGCTATGCCGCTCTGGACGCTTTACATGCAGAGCAGATAAAGGGGCTGCGCCGCTTTGTTAGCGGAACTGACGTGTTTAATCCCGCTGTACATTTGCCCCGTGGTGCCTGTTGGGCCGGGTATATTCACCAGGAAACCACCCAGCTGATGAATGAGATTGTCGAATTGGGTGGCAGTGTAGCGGTGTATAAAAAATCGCGTTTGCAGCAGCGCTGGCGCGATGCGCGTGTGGCCGCGGCCCACAGTGCCGGTTCAAAAGGTCAATACAGCAACTACGGTACGGCGTTGGCCAACGCATAATTATCTTCGCCAGGGACGGCGATCCCCCCACTTCCATTGATTTTACAAACAGCGATATTTCTATGCCCTATAGCGATCTATTGTTTTCCATCAATGCTGGCGTCGCCACCATTACCATCAATCGACCTGATCGCCTCAATGCCTTTACCGGCGAGACCGTCGACGAGATCGCCGATGCACTGAAACAGTCGGACGAAAACCCTGAAGTCGGCGTGATTGTACTGACAGGAGCGGGGGAGCGAGCGTTTTGTGTGGGGGGGGATATCGACTGGGAAATAGACGGTGGCCTGGAAGGTCTGGACTGGGAGCTGGGAAAACATATTGTCAGCTGCCGCAAGCCGGTGATCGCCAGAGTTGATGGTTATGCCATTGGCGGCGGTAATCACCTGGCCTATTTTTGCGACTTCACCATCGCTACCACGACCTCTGTTTTTGGTCAAAATGGCCCGCGCGTTGGTTCACCCGCCGGTGGCTATGTGGTCTCTTATCTGGCTGGGGTAATCGGTCACAAACGTGCGCGAGAAATGTGGATGCTATGCAGAAAGTACAGTGCCGCGCAGGCGCTGGAATGGGGTTTGGTGAATGCCGTTGTCAGTCGTGATCAGCTCGACGCCGAAGTCGCGCAGTGGTGCAGCGAAGTGCTGGCATTGAGCCCCACTTGTCTGGCCACCATCAAACAATCGTTTCTGCAGATTATGCAGCCCGCCTTCGAGCATAACGTGAGTGATACGCTGCAATCGGTCGCGCCGGATTATTTTCGCCGGGGTGAGCAGGACGAGGCATTGCAGGCATTTAAAGAAAAGCGTCAGCCTGACTTTTCACACTGGCGAAATGCCTGATTCAAGCGGCTGTTTGTTATTGTCGTGTGATATTTAAAAAACCGTCTCAGTGACTATTTCCCAATAAAAATTTATCCAACGGACTCGCTCTATGATAAATAATCTTCCGCTTACTTCTCCAGAACGGGCTGCACAGTATAGAAAAAAAGGCTTCTGGAAAGATGTAACAGTGGCTGAGAAGTTTTTCTCCGTGGCGGCTGAATATGGAGATAAAACTGCGCTGATCTGTGGCGATAGAAGCCTTAGTTACCGTGAGCTGGCCACAGCGGTTCGCACGTTGGCCGCAAACCTGAGCAACGCTGGAATGGGTGCCGGTGATGTAGTGGCTGGTCAGCTACCCAATGCGCTTGAGTGTCCGATGCTGCACTTTGCCTGCAACACCATTGGCGCCATTTATATGCCACTGCACGACAGCTGGAGAGAGCACGAGCTGGAGCAGTTGCTGGCACTGGCGAATGCAAAAATTATTGTTTGCCCCGGTGTCTACAAGCAGTTTGATTACACCGCAATGCTCACCACCATCGCCAATAATCTGCCACAGTCATTACAGGTTTATTCCCTGGCAGAATGTGGCAGCGGCGTTAAACCCTTCACTGATCTTTTAGTCGCTCGGGATAATGAGCGTGAACTGATTGCAGGTAAAATGCCCGATCCCGACTATCCCGCTGCTCTGATGCTCTCTGGCGGAACTACCTCGGTTTCAAAAATCAGCCGTTTTAGCAGTAACAATATTCTGGCAATGATCGAGCCTGCCGCCAAGGCCGCGCGGCTAACGGAAAACGATATCGCCGCCGCAATTGCGCCCGCAGGCACGGGTGCTACTGGTTACCTCTATCCTATTTTTATGCCGTTGATGAAAGGCGCCACCGCGGTAATTTTGCCCCTGTGGCGCGACCCCAAAGACGCCTTGCTGTTATTGGAAAAGTATCATTGTAGCTACGCCGTGGCGATTCCCACCCAGATGAGCAAAATGGTACCGGTGCTGGAGGCGGAGACATTTCAGATAAACTCACTGCGTTGCTTTGCCAATGCGGGTGCCCCGCTGCCATTGGAGACGGCGGTAAAGATTGAACGTTACCTGGAGTGCAGAATACAAAGTATTTATGGCTCTACCGATGGCGGTGTGCCTACCATGACAGACCTGGACGATGCCGATGACAAGCGTCTGCAAACGGTGGGAAGAGTCGTGGATTTTGCCGAGCTGAAGATCTGTGATGAACACGGCAACAGGCTACCGCCTGGAGAGAAGGGCGAAATTGTCTGGCGCTGTGCCGACAAGAGCTGGGGCTATATGGGCGATGATGCGCAAACGAAAGCCACATTTACCGAAGCGGGGTTTTACAAAAGTGGTGATATTGGCTTTCTGGATGAGCAAGGCTATTTGCATATTACCGGCAGAATCAAAGATATGATCCTGCGAGGCGGCAGAAATATTTCGCCTCAAGCGATCGAAGAGCCCCTAATGAAACACAGTGCGGTGCTGGAAGTGGCTGTGGCGGCTATTCCCGACCCTATTCTGGGGGAGAAAGCCGGGGCTTTTGTGGTCTTGCGTGAGGCGGCCTCACTGGACTTCGAGACAATGAAACAGTTCTTGTTAGAGAGTGGCCTGGCAGTATGGCAGCTGCCGGAAAAACTCATTATTCTTGATGATTTGCCCAGGGGTGCAGGGGGAAAGGTACGTAAATCCGACTTGACTGATATGGCTAAGACATTGATTTAATTATTGTTTAGTAGTGACTTGTACGATTGTTTGATGTTCCTGATATATTTTAAGGTAGATGACAGGTTATAATTACCCCCTTAAAAAATGATAATATCACCAGTGCAATACGTATGACCGTGACGTATTGCTTTGTAGCTGTCAGCAATGGCTCTTTATGACTGGATATCCAGCGATTAATAGCCCCCAGCACTGGTGAAAATAATGATAATAAGGGTGCTGTACAATGATATATGCCCACCGCATGATCGACCAACTCGGGATTACTGAGGCGAGAAGAGTCGCTGCCACAAAGGCTGAGCGCGTAGCCATAGATGCAGCTTGGTCGACACTCAACGAAACAGATGATCGGGTTCTTCTGGTATCCCGGGCCTGCACTACGCTGCCACATAAAATCGCCGATGATGTCGAATTCTGGCAGCAAACAGAGGGTGAATTTATCTATCGCTGGCGCTCCAATTCGGACACCCTGGGGCTGCCGTACGGGGCGAAATCCCGCATGATATTAATCCATGTTCTGCACTATGCATTGTCTCATCAAAGCGCCAATGTGGTCTGTGGCGATACGCTTTACAGCTGGAATTCACGTCTCCAGAACAGCTCTGTGGGCGGCATGACCTATCGGATTACGTTTGAGCATGGCTGGCGTGTACTGGAGGCGGGCCTGGCGCTGCTCAATACCCAGGGGGAACAGCTCGAAGCTTGGGATAAAATCTTCACGCCGGGGGATTTGGCCTCCACTAATCTGCCTACCGAAATCACTTTGAACGATGCATTCTTTAAACACATCCAGAGCAGCATGGTACCCATAAGCTACCCGGCACTGACGTTGCTGCGCAATAACAGTTCGGCTATTGATGTCTATATTCGTCTGAGTGACGGCTTGCGAAAGCTGGATTCCCCTATCCTGGCAGAGTGGCCTGAAATAAAACGCCGCTTTGGCGCCGGTTATAAAAATATACGACAGATGAAACCGGCATTTAATGACACGCTGAGTTTGGTGTGTGCGGTTTATCCGGAGGCGAAGATCGAAGTGGATGATGACGGTGTCGCGCTTTATCCAAGTCCATCGCCGGTTAAACCGTTTGAGTCAATTTCGGAGCTTAATCTTTTTTCCTGACGATTCGAAAAGTCGGTTTTAATCTGGCCCTTCTTTTTTTGAATATAACCTGACTTTTTTATGGCTGATATTGAATCAGCCATTTTTGTACGCAGGCATAATTATAGTATTTTTCCGCTTTTTACTGATCTGTAAAAGTAATCTTATTTTCCCTGAAAGTTTTTATTGTTTTGTTCCCGGTCACGGCATTGGAGTCTAGTGACGTTCCTTGATATCGCCCGTAATTCCTATATCCTTTAAGCATGTGGTAAGCGCCACAGGTACGAGCCAATGTCTAAAACAATAAATAAGCTTGTTAGGTGAAAGTTCATGCTTAGATATGCGCAGTTAGGTATTGTCGAGCTTAATGTCACTGATTTGACGCGATCAAAAAAATTCTACAGTGAGATGCTCGGTTTAGAGCTGGACAGTGTTATCTCTGATACAGAGATTCGCTTCCGGTGCACAGATGATCCCTATTCTATTGTTTTGCATAAAAATAAGAATCCGGGTCTTAAACGCGTGGGGTGGGAGCTCGAAGGCGCGCCGCAGTTTGAACAATTGCAGGCGCAGCTAGTGCGTGATGGTGTCCCCTTTGAAACGCTTAGTGAAGAAGAATGTCAGTCGCGGTTATTCCAGCGCGCGGTAAGAATGGTCGAGCCGCACAGTGGTGCAACGTTTGAATTTTATCGCTGGCAAGAGAGTCTTTATACGCAACCCTGGCAGCCTACGGTAGCCAAAATCCAGCGCCTGGGTCATGTGGCACTGTGGTCACCCGAAAAAGATCAGTGCACAGACTTTCTGGATAAAACCCTCAACTTTAAATACAGCGACTCTATTGGTGGCGCCGTGACCTTTATGCGGCCATTTCCCAATCCTTATCATCACGGTATCGGTATCGCGACCGGCCAGCGAACGGGACTGCACCACGTTAATTTTATGGTGAGCGATGTGGATGATGTGGGGCGCGCTTTTCACCGCTTTAACAAGCACGGCGTTGAAATCATGAAGGGTATTGGTCGGCATCCGGCATCGGGCAGTATTTTTCTTTATTTTCTTGACCCGGACGGGCTCACGCTGGAGTACAGCTTTGGGATGGAAGAATTTCCCGAGGTGCAGCCCAGAGACCCGCGCACGCTGCCACTTAAACCGGAGTCAACTGATATCTGGCTGGGGCCAGTCGATCCACGTTACGCCACCATGGGCGACGTGGAGAGTTGCGAGATTAGCTGATTTTTGAGGCGGATAGCCGCGCTTATTTATAGCGCTGATCTGTTTCTAATCATTTCCACGATGTATTAACACGCCAATATAATAAAGGGATAAATAATAATGATACCACCCAAAACATTGAACCGACTGACGGCGGGAATATTGCTTGCGGCTTCTGCAGGTGCCAATGCCTCAGCGGTATTAGAAGAAATTACCGTGACCTCCCGCAAGGCGGAAGAAATTTATTGAAAATCAGGGTAGCCTGAGCGGTCCCATTTATGTGGACAGAAGCGGTGAAGACCTGCCGCGCCTGCCCGAGTTGACCTACAGCATTGGCCTGACCAAGACCATGGACCTGGATATCGGTGAGCTGATTGCCCACGCCGACTATACCTATATTGGTGAGCAGGTGATCAATATACAGACGGCGGCGCCCGGCTCGACTGCAGAGCAGTTAGCCGCGGTGGAAAAAGCCAACGATCTGAGCCGGTTTGATGGTTATGGTCTGTTGAATGCTCGGCTCTCACTGTGGACAGCCGACGATAGCGTTGAGCTGTCCCTCTGGGGCAGAAACCTGACGGAAGAGGAGTACTACACCGCCAGCTTCAACCTCTGGACATCAATGGGCTTTGCCACCAACTTCCAGGGGGCACCGCGTACCTTTGGTGGCAGCATTAAGTATCTTTTCTAGTATGCGGCTTACCCTCCCGAGTGCTTCGGGAGGGTCTTTTTATTTTCTATCACTAACATAGCGTTAGCAGGATCTGATCATGAGTAAGCAAAAATCCTTAAACGAATACCTTGCAGCCGTCGACCCTGACGTCGCTGCCAGTTTTAGAGCACTGCGGGGCAGTGCGCAAAAATCAGGTGATCTCAGCAGTGAAACTCTGGAGCTGATTACGCTGGCCTCCTTTGCCACCGCGCGTATGGAACTTGCCTTTAAAGGCCATGCCAAGCGCGCCTGTGAAAACGGCCTGCCCAAAGCCAGTGTGCAACACGCCGTAGTCACGTTGTTGGGGGCATCGCTGCCGATGGCGACGGTGGTGGAAACATTGCAATGGCTGGATGATGTCACACCCGCATAATGCGCGGGTGCTGTTGTGAATGCGGACTGAACGGAGTATGACGTAATGCCGAGACTGGATCTTTTACCAGAAGATTGGCAAACCCCGGAAGATGTCGTTGCCGCCATGAAGGCACGTCGTGGGGGCAAGCTTAATGAGGCGGATCGTATGGTGCTGCATGCACCGGATTTTGCCCGTGGTTTTAACTTATTGATGGGTACCGTCAGAAATCATCTGACGGTCGAGCCTTTTCTCAAAGAACTGGCTATTTGTGGTGTTGGTTACCTGAACGGCTCAGAATTTGAGGTGGAGAATCACCTGCCTATTCTGATTGCCGAGGGCGCCACGCCAGCACAGGTAGAGGCACTGCAAGACTTTGTGGCCGCTGCGGGCCGACGCGATATTTTCGATGAAACCTGCTGCGCGGTTATGCAATTGACCATTGAGATGACCAACACCGTGCGGGTCAGTGACGAGACATTTAATCGTGCCCGAAATGCGATGAACTCGCCGCGAAAATTGGTGGAGCTGATGGGTATTATCAGCTCGTACAATATGGCGTCCAGATTTTTGATCGCGCTTGATATTTAAATAGACTGCCTACCGGATGCACACTCGCCTGCCAGGTACTGTGCTGACTTGTGTCTGAGCCTTGGGCGGCTCCAGGAGGCTTCAGACACGAGATCACTCTTTTGCTTTGGCAGATTTTTGCCAACAAAATCGGTAGTCTGCTAGCCGAAAAGCTACGCAGCTGGCGGCGCGAAAAAAGCCCTGACACGATCCATATCCATAAACTCGGTACACTCAATAATCTGATTGGCGGCAAAGCGGTAGGTCAGCGAGAGCGTGTTGTCGAGGGTTTTACCATTTTTATAGACGAATGAGCTGGCCACCAACGCGTGTACTTCGTCGCCTTCAGCAATCAGCGAGAGCAGCTTGGCACTTCTGGTATCCGTAGTGGCAAAAGTCTGCTCCAGGTTGGCGCAGACTTCATCCCGAGAGCGGGCACCCAGCCCGACGATTTCCCATTTTACCCCAGTGGCAATGAGTGACTGGATGGTTTCAATGGCGCCGCGTTCCAGGGCATCGAAGAACAGGGCAATGTACTGTTTATTGCTCATGAAATTTCTCTTGTTAATGAATGGATGGAGCGGTAATTTTCAACCCAGTTGTCCATTTTAATGCGTTTAAGCAGCCGATTTATTCAGCTCAATTTCCTGCAATTTGCCGGGGTTGAGCGACACCGCTCCCACCGGTTCCCAGTTCCGGGTTGCCCTGGACCAGCGCCGAGGGTTCCGACGTTTGGCTGCCTCATACACCCACTTACGGTGCTGTAATTGCTCCGTATCTTTGCCAGCATGGCGAACACTTGGAGTGACGAAGTTGATGCCACTATGCAGGTGCTGGCTGTTGTATCCCCGCTCAAAGGCCAGCATCCAGTCACGCACATCAGCCAGTGATGCAAAGCCCTTTGACGGCCAGGCCGGGCAGTACTTCAGCGTCCGGAACAGCGATTCAGAATACGGGTTGTCATTGCTGACACGAGGCCTGCTGTGCGACATCGGCATACCCAGCTCTGCCAGCCGTGAACGCAGCGTATGCGACGTCATCGGTGCGCCATTGTCCGAGTGCAGAACCGGTGGTTTGTGCCAGCAGCCTTCGCGTAATAGCGCGCGCTCGATGAGCTGCTTTGCCAGCAGGCCGGACTCAGCATCATGTACCTCCCAAGCCACAATCTTGCGGCTGTAAATGTCCAGCACCAGGTACAGATACCAGTGCTGACCACGGACTGCCGACGGGCAGTAACTGATGTCCCAGCTCCACACCTGATTGGGGCCAGTGGCCGACGATCCGTGGTAACCAGACCATCGGCTTGTCGCCAACGCTTTACCGTACGCTCACTCAGGCCCATCAGCTCCGCTGCCTTGTAGCGAGCGGCACCGCCAGTCACGGCCTCATCAAAGTACTGCAACAGCCTTGTACGTTCGTCCAGCGAGGTCAGCTGTCCTCGTTGTCCGGGGTTTCGCCGTACAAGGCTTCGAGCTTTTTTGACAGCACCAGCAAGGAGGTCGTTTCTGCCAGTACGCGGTCTTTACGGCGCACTTCTGCCTGGAGCTTCTTGATGGTTTTGCGAGCCTCTCGATGCTGCTTCTGAGCGGCCTTGTCGCTCTCCACCTGCATGCCTGCACCCTGGAGGCAACCGGCCTTCCAGCGTTGGACCTGCTCGGGGTACAAGCCTTTCTCACGGCAATAGGCGCTGAGTTCGGCTTCAGACATGGGCGCTGTTTCAATCACAGCAGCCAGCTTGGCTTCGGGAGACCAATCGTCTCCATTATTACGATTACCCGGCACAGGCATTCCTTGTTGTCGACACTGTTTCAGCCAACTATACAGGGTCACATCGGAGATGCCTTCCTCTGCGGACACTGAGACGACGGTCCGGTTATGGGGCGGCAATAGCTTGTTCAGGACGGCCGCTTTACGTTCATTGGAATAGCGTGGCATGTGTGCATCCATACCGCCCCCTGTGATGTGGTTTCAGGCAAAACTGCCTACTGGACAACTAGGCTGACACAGGGGGGGAGCCGTAAGCATTATTATTGTGGCTGGATCAGCCCTGGTTTTCCGGGGTGTGAACCACCAGTCCGTCCAGTTTTTCATCCAGGGTAATCTGGCAGGCAAGACGACTGGTATCCCGCTGCTCTTCAACAAATGCGAGCATTTCTTCTTCCCCCGCTTTCGGGGGCGGAAGCTTGCCAAGCCACTTATCTTCCACATACACATGGCAAGTGGCACAGGCGCAGGCACCGCCACAATCGGCGGAAATACCTGGTACGGTATTGGCCGTTGCCACTTGCATGAGGGATGTACCCGGCTCAGCATTAACCACAGTGGAGTCGCCAAGGTAATCTATAAAGGTAACGGTTAGCATAATATTCCTTTTTATTTTTATGGGTAATTACAGAATGATACTGATACGGCCGTGAGGCCGGAGTGTTTCCATATCGAGAATGGATTTCCGGACCTTGAATTTTAAGCCGTTGTCGACTCGGGCCAGTGTGTGTTCATAGCGACCCACATAGGTTAGTGATAGGCCCTGATGAAAGCGCCAGATGGCAAAGTTAGCACGGACGTGAATGCGCTTATCACTGTCTTCGCTGGCTTGTACGTTGGTGATCAGGCGACGGGTTTTGGATAAGGGGTTTTCTACCCAGGCGTTGCGCCCTTTAAGTTGCGAGACACGTGACATCAGGGTCAGGTAGTCATCCGAAATTAAAAACAGCGAATCGTGATAATCTCCGTCCGGGTTATCCAGCGCTGGTACCATGTATCGTGCATCTTCGCAGAAATGTTCGGACCACTCTTCCAGGCGCCACTCGTCCAGGAGTTGCGCATCGTAAAAAAGGTAACTTTCTATTTCTTGTCTGAGTTGCTGATCCTGCTGCATGTAGCCGCTTGTGCGGGTGGCTTGCTCGCTCATGATGTATTCCTCTCTATTCGGCCTGCTCTTTCGCGCAGCTATTGCGCGAACGTGTGCTTGTCGCTATTTTTTAGCGTCGCTATTGTCAAGAATATCGACCGGCGTTTCCTGCGTCGCCATGCGCCGCTGCCACTCTCGCCAGAATGTTCTCATCTGTCGTTCGTCGGTTGAGTCGGCTATGTCTTTACCCATGCCACGGGAAATATCAGACCAGCCAGGGTCACGGTTGGTGGCGGCAAAGCCTTTTTGACAGCCTTCCAGGGCAGCAACATCATCGGGTGTGCCAAATCCGGCTGGGCCGAGGAACGAGATGAAATTCTCCAGGCGGTTTTGCTTCAACTGTGGCGAGTCATTGGTGGGCAGCAGGCACCAGGCGTTGATCTCCATGTAATCTGGGGAGACCGGGTAGAACGTGCGAATGGTTCTCCAGTACGCGATTAAAAACAGGTTAGGGAAAATAAAAATATTGCGATTAAACCCGGTAATTCTGTTGGCCCGTTCTTCGCCATACTTTGCTGTTAGGCGCTTTTTAATGTCGGCCAATTCTTCCTGAGAGCGGATCTGCAGCGGCGTCGGGCGTGCAGGGTTTTCCGTCAGTGCGTGGCCATTTTTGAACGCATAGGAACGGCCACCCAGTGAATCACCATCGTTCAGCTCAGACCAGGAGCCACTATCGAGCTTCACGTCGTTAAGGAACTTTCCGAAATAACGGCCGTGGGTGGGTAAACCGTGATAGGAATCAAAACTGTTTTCTACCAGTAGCTTCCAGTTGGCACCAATACAGTAGTTCTGCTCGCCTTTGGCAATTTCACTTTCTGCGTCGGTAAAATCAAGCATCAAATCAATGTATTCAGTAACATCGCCCAGATATTCGGCCAGTGGTTCTACATTTTCATCGTGGCAGATAAAAATAAGTCCCCGGTAGCTTTCAACGCGGGGTACAGGGGTTAAACCCATGTCTTCTTTTTTCCAGGAGCCACTGTAAGCCTCCGGGCCGGGCAGTGCGGCCAGTTCGCCTTCCAGGTTAAAGGCCCAGCTGTGGTAAAAGCAGCGCAACAATTTGCCTTTGCCCGCTTTTTCGCGGCAAACCAGATTGCCACGGTGGGTACAGGCGTTAAGAAAAGCACGAATTTCTCCATCCTTGGCGCGGGTTAAGATAATCGGCTTGTTAGCAATTTTTCGCGCGAGAAAGGTTTCAGGCTCTGGCAATTCAGACTCGTGCCCGGCGTATAGCCAGCAGCGGTTGAAAATATTTTCTTTCTCTTCATCGAGAATCTGCTGTTTGGTAAAGACGCTGCGCTCGACACGGAAACGTCGGTCTTCCGCGTCATCAATTATTAGGTCGTCGATAGTCATGCCGATCTCCTGATTATTATCATGTGTTTGGCTTGAGAAATTGAAATAAAAGTGCTGTCTTTGAGTTCAGCCTGGCCGCTGCAATCACTTAGGCGTAATTTGCGGGCACGGCCTGTAGTGAACAGGCTCGACACGGCACCGATAATTATTTAATTTGGGCTCCATGCTGGCAACATGGAAAGTTCAGACAGATGGACACGCAGTCGCATGGAGTGCGAATACTTTCCAACATGACGCCGGATAGGAGCAGCTGTTTAACTAGTCGGCTCTTTAGTCTGTGCAGATACAGGAAGGTAAAATAATGAGAACTGATGCCCTTCAGAAGTTTTCTCTGGGAATGTTTTCGATAGCGGGTAGCCGTCCCTTTGCCGGGATGATGATGTCAGATAAAGTGCTGGCGCTGCATGCGATCAATCAGCATGCCAATGAAAGTGACAGCAAATTGATTGGTTGTGACACGATTCGGGATTTGTTGGCCGATTGGCCGCACAACTTTCCAATTTTGAATGAGGCTGCCGTTGCGATCGCGGGCAGCGCTTCCGATTTAAACCCGCTGGGTACAGAGCTGATGGCGCTGATGGTGGAGGTGGCAGAGCTGCAGATACACGCACCGCTGCAAGACCCGGGTCAGATATTAATGGCCCGAGCCAACTATCGTCGGCATATTGTTGAGCTGTCCCTGCGCATGGGAAGAGGAGCCGGAGAGACAGAAGCAGAGCGCCGTGCCGACTTGGAAGCCTTGGTAGAGCGCAAAGCCACTGAGGGCGATCCCTTCTTCTGGGTGAAAACCAGCAGTGCTATCACCGGCCCTTACGACACCGTACAAATACCCGAAGCCACACAAAAGGCCGACTGGGAGGTGGAGCTGGCGTTGGTTATTGGCCGTCCGGCGCGCAATGTTAGCGTCGAGCAGGCGCTGGACTACGTGGCCGGTTACTGTATCGCTAATGACCTTTCCGCCCGCGACCTGCTGGTGCGCGATGAATTTGGCCCCGCTCAGGACTGGCTGACGGCCAAATGCGCGCCCCAGTTTCTTCCCCTTGGCCCATATATTGTGCCTGCAGCTTACGTGGGTGACCCCAACAAGCTAAGCCTGAGCCTGAAGCACAATGGCAAATTAATGCAGGATAGCTGCACCGACGACATGATTCACAACGTGCAAACCCTCGTGGCCTATGCCTCGCGGGTGGTGCAACTGTCGCCGGGGGACATTATTTCCACCGGCTCGCCGGCCGGTAACGGCATGGAGTTTGACGTGTACCTGCGCAGTGGCGATGTGGTCGAGGCAACCGTTGAAGGTCTTGGGGTGCAGATTAATCGCTTCTCTTGACGGCTGTGGTAGTCCCAGCATCAATAAGGTAGCTGGAGGTTTCGTTTGACCAGGGTTAAAGTCAACACCCCGAAACACGTTGAACCGTGCGTGAAAACAGTGTTTATATAATGCGTCCTCCCGCGCTTATCGCACGGCGGGTGGAAGCTGGTATTGATATTCCTATAAAAGCTGGCCTCGCCCTGTGTCTGACACCGCTCGACCGGGGTATATCAACGGGTAACAGCATGTAACGAACGGCCTTAACGGGCAGTACAACGGGGGCGGCTGAAGCCAGAATCAGTACCGCCAGACCCATAAGCCAATAATCTCAAATACGCGCTAATCTTTCTCACTCCGAGACAAGGGATTTGACTATGACATTCTCGCTTTACGATATTTCACTGCCCGTCTTGTTGCAGGGGCTCGATAACCTGGCGGTTGTTGTTGCCAAGGGCAAAGCTTTTTGTGAAGAAAACGGCATCGAAGAAGCTGCACTGCTGGACTTCCGCTTCCGTCCTGACATGTATCAGTTTGCGCGCCAGGTAAAAACTGCTGCCGATACCGCCGTCATGGGTGCCGTAAGGCTAACGGGTGAAGAGCCTGTGCTGACCCAGGATGTACCCACCAGCTTTGAGGGGCTGCTGCAGCTAATCGCCTCCTCCAGAGAGGTTGTGGCTGCGGTGACGCCCGAACAGCTGGGCGCGAACCAGGGACAGGCAGTAAGCTTTACCGCAATGGGCACCTTTCGGATGACGTTTGCCGCCCAGGCCGACTATTTGCAGAAGTTTATATTGCCCAACTTCTACTTCCACTGTGCGACGACCTACGACATGTTGCGCCACAACGGGGTAGAGCTGGGTAAAAAGGATTTTCTGGGTGATTTTGGCGGTGCTATTACACCACTGTAGCGGCGGCGTGCTCTTCACCATCTTTCAGGGGGGGTGAAGAGGCAATCACACCGCGCAGAAAGTCGAGCATAATCTCTACCGGCTGAGTGCGGCTGCCAATCTCGTTGCCCAGAATAGTCTGCGAGCCCAGGCCGATGCCCAGCAGCCTTACGGTCACCAGGATCGTATCCAGGCTGGGTGGTGGCGCCTTACCCATGCGCGCCAGGGTGGTAGTCAATAACTTTCGCATCTCCTCGTACAGCGCATCCAGATAACCTTTAAAGGCCTCTTCAAATTCTGGGTTGCGGTCGGCCTCCAGCTGCAGTTCGATCGAGAGCAGGGTGCGCTCCAGCATCGGCTCGGCATCCACATAGCGCTTCGTGAGTGCCGCCAACCCCTGATCCGGGTCGCCAGCGCTTTCCATCACCTCCTTCCAGAAACGCACCTCACTGAGCTGCTTCTCTTCCAGGGCGTCTAACAGCAGCTCAAATTTGCTGGAGTAGTTGCCGTAAAACGCACCTTTCGAGTAGCCCGCACCGCGTGCAATTTCCTCAATACCGGTACTGTTAACCCCTTTTTTCGCGAACGATTTCAGGGCCGACTGTTTCAGCCGGGAGCGGGTCAGTTGCGTCTTTTCTGTTTGGCTTAGTCGTTTCATGGGTACCTCTGGTTAGCTAGACCAGTATACGCCACGGTTATAAGCACTCCAAACAAATATACCGAGGGGTATGTTTTGGTTCCGGGCGGTTGGCTTCTCCCAGCCAGGTGAGTATCAATGACTCGGTGAGAAACACCCTTTTATCGGTACTGTAAAACCTACCATGGGTGAGCGGCGCTAATTGAGGTAGTCAGGGTGACGGGTTGGAGGCATCTGGAGTAAATAGAAGCATTATTAACTGACTGATTTCTATGAGTTTATTATATTGCCTGCCTTGGCCGGGTATGGTCTACTGAATAGCTTTATATGCTTAAGTTTCCTGGTGACTGAGAGTTTCGGGATGTGCTTGCCGAAGACGTGGATGTTATCTGATTTCAGGCAAAGGTACCGGGAAGCTCACATGAGCAAAAGGGGGAGGATGTTGATTGCGACTTTGATCTATGGGTGGGGGTGAGACGCATGGCCGCCAGAGCACAGGGTGTGCGTAGTGCCTGAGTGCCCCTTTTGTGAGATGGCCCGCGATGATAGGCATCAGCGTAAGCAAATCACCAATGCTCTGGGTTTTGCTGTGCGAGATGGTTTTCCCGTCTCCAATGGCCATACTTTGATTATCCCTAATCGCCATGTTCAGTCCTTTTTTGATCTGACTGAAGAGGAAAGGGCCGCATTGTTGCTACTGCTTGATCAGGCCAAGTCTCAAATAGCAGCCAACTACAGCCCTGATGGCTATAACATCGGTATCAACGATGGACCGGCCGCCGGTCAAACCGTACCCCACCTCCACATTCATCTTATCCCGCGCTACCATAAGGAAGGTGATGATCCCCGCGGTGGTGTGCGTTGGGTAATTCCCCAGAAGGCGAATTACTGGAGCAACCGGTGAGCTTGCTCGATTACGAAAGTCGCTTTTCATCCCTCCGACTGAACACGCGTGGGGGAGGGGAAAGAAGCCCGCACAAAGTTGCTATGTTGTTGGCTATTATCGAGCGCATTGAGCATGGGGAGATCACCGCCAACCGTATTGAGTTCGATGATACGTTAAGGCAGGTATTTACTCGGCAGTTCGAATTACTGGCCGGCCCGGTAGACCGCAATCTCCTTAAAGCCTCGTTGCAGCAAAATCTCACGATGGATTCCCGTCGCAATATTCTCGATGTTGGTAACGGCTGGGATTGGCTCGAGTGCGAGGCCATCGTCGCAGATTACTTCGCTATGCTCGATAAGGAGCTGACAGGGCAGCCTTACCGTAAAGCCCAGCACCGGCGGGCTCTGTGGTCTAGATTGAACAACCGTTCTGAAGGCTCTATTGAATTCAAACACCAGAATATCGGTGCTGTTCTCATCGAAATGGGGCAGCCCTATATCAAGGGCTATAAGCCCGCCTACAACTATCAGCAACAACTCAAACAAGTGGTGATTGCCTATCTTGCTTCCCATCAACGAGAACTTGAGGCGCTAGCCCGGATTTCTCATGACCGCATAAACAAAAACGGCTGAAAGCCTTATGATTCTTGTCGCCAAACAAAGCCCCATAAGTCTTCAGCCGCGCACAAAATGCTACCAGAAAAACTCCACTTTTCACCCCTCTCTCGCCGCCTCGTCGAGGCCTCTTTCACCGGTGGTCACATCACCTCGGATGCGGGCTTGTTGCTGCTGCGCGAGGTCGACCGGCAACATGGCTTGACCCGCCGCCTGGCCAAAATCGTTCCCGATCGGCGTGATCCTGGGCGTGTCCAGCATGGACTGCAGACACTGCTCGCCCAGCGTATCTATGCACTGGCCGCCGGCTACGAGGATCTCAACGATCATGACGGCCTGCGCCATGACTACGCGCTGCAGACTGCGGTCAACCGCCTGCAACCGCTGGCCGGCAAATCCACTCTGGGGCGCCTGGAACAGCAAGCCGATCGCGAAACGGTGGTGCAAGCCCATCGCCTGCTGTGGGAGCACTTCATCGCCCAGCATGACCAGGCGCCGGCTGAGATCGTGCTCGACTTCGATGCGACCGATGTGCCGGTGCATGGTGATCAGGAAGGGCGCTTCTTCCATGGCTATTACGACCATTACTGCTTCCTGCCGCTCTATGTGTTCTGTGGTCGCCATCTGCTGGTGAGCTATTTACGCCCGAGCAACATCGATGGCGCCCGACACAGTTGGGCCATCCTGGCACTGCTGGTCAAGTTCATTCGCCGCTTCTGGCCAGAGACCCGCATCGTGTTCCGCGGTGACGGCGGTTTTTGCCGACATCGCATGCTCGACTGGTGTGACCGCAAGCAGGTGGATTATGTGGTGGGTCTGGCCCGCAACACCCGCCTGCAGCGGATGGCGGCGCCGGCCATGCAAGCGGTCGCCGAGGCCTACCAAGAAACCGGGCAGAAGATGTCCGGCGTGTATCGCTTCCTCTATCAGGCCGGTAGTTGGCGTAGGCGCCGCCTGGTCGTGTCGCGCCTGGAACATGGCGAGCAGGGTGCCAATCCACGCTTCATCGTCGTGTCCCGCTTTGCCGAGGATGCTGCCCAGCAGTACTACGAAGACTACTGCGGCCGTGGCGACATGGAGAATCGGATCAAGGACCAACAGTTGGATCTGTTCGCCGACCGCACCTCCAGCCCACGCTGGTGGACCAACCAGTGGCGGCTGATGCTGTCGGCCTTTGCCTATGTGCTGTTCGAACGGCTACGCGATCATCTCCAGGGCACCGCATTGGCGCGCATGAGCATCCATAACCTGCGCTTGAAACTGCTCAAGATCGGTGCGGTGATCATTCGCAACAGCCGGCGCATCCGCGTGCTGATCAGCGAGGCCTATCCGCATCAGGAACTCTTTGCGGGGCTGGTTGCCCGCCTCAAGCCGACCTGAACAGGCGGGCGCCCCCGGCCCGGCTCAATGGGGGAAAGGGGGCAGTGCGCCCCATACGCGGGAATTGAATAAAAAACGATCAATTTTTAGCGGTGGAAGGCAGGTTGTTGATACACCGAGGCTTCACCGGCCACGCCTGCCGGCCTCATGAGAAATCCGGGCTAGGCTTTGAACCTCACACAGACAAAATTAAACATAAATTTATACTTTGTTCAATTTATGTTTTACTTTTTGCAGAACCCCTATGGAAACGCTGATCAATTCAGCTTGCTGTCGTCTTTCGATATAATGATGCCCCCGTTGCGTAGTGACCAGGATCGACCATGAAGCAGACGAGTTTCGCCCAGGCAGAGTTCGCCGCCAAGAAAAAGACCACCCGGCGGGAGCGGTTTTTGGCTGAAATGGAACAAGTGGTTCCGTGGTCGCGACTTCTTGACGTGCTGCAGCCGCATTACTATCCCGACTCCAAAGGTAAACGCGGTCGCCCGCCGACGCCCTTGAACCGCATGCTGCGCATGTACTTTGTCCAACAGTGGTACGCCCTGGCAGACGAGGCGCTTGAGGACGCTATTTATGACAGTCAGGCCCTTCGCAACTTTGTTGGCATTGATCTGGCGATAGAGTCCGTACCGGACGCGACCACGCTGTTGAAATTCCGGCACCTGCTGGAAGAGCGGTCCCTGACGAAGGTGATCTTCGAGGAGATCAATGGATACCTGGGCGAGAAGGGTATGTTGATGCGCGAAGGTACCATCGTCGATGCCACGATCATTGCCGCCCCACCGTCGACCAAGAACCGAGAAAAGGCGCGCGATCCCGAGATGCGCCAAACCAAAAAGGGCAACCAGTGGCACTTCGGCATGAAGGCCCATATTGGAGTCGACGCGGCCTCAGGCCTGGTCCACAGCCTCACCGGCACAGCTGCCAACGTCGCGGATATCGTCGAGTCCAGGCATTTACTGCACGGTGAAGAAACCACGGCGTACGGCGATGCCGGCTATACAGGCGTAGCCAAGCGTGATGAGTTCAAGGACTCGAGTGTGACCTGGCTCGTGGCTGAGAAGCGTGGCAAGCTCAAGAAGATGGCAGCCGGCCTGCGCAAAGAACTCACCACCCAGCTGGAGCATGCAAAGGCCCAGCTGCGGTCAAAGGTTGAGCACCCGTTTCATGTCATCAAGAACCTGTTCCGACATCGGAAAGTCCGTTACCGGGGATTATTAAAGAACACAGCTCAGCTATTTACTTTGTTCGGTTTGGCCAACCTGGTGCTTGCTCGACGGTTCAATCCGTCTCCGTGCGCCTGAAGTTCGTCCAGACGACGAAAACAGCGTGGAGAACGGTGTGGCGTGGCTATGAACCAGGACTTTAATGAAAAAAACGGCGTGATCTGGATGCGTTAATGTCGAAATCAACCCGGATACGTTTGCTTTTTGGGCCCCGTGGTTATTGTCCCGCATGCCGTCGTTTAATCAGCGCTTCCCTATCGGGAATATGGGTAAAAAAGGCACTTATGCCTTATAAAGCGGGCGTTCCAGCCCACCCCAGCCGAAACATTCTGAAAAAATAATAGCCAAGGAAAATGTATGAATATCGATTTGAAGGGAAAGCGCGTCATCGTGACCGGTGCATCACGTGGGATTGGGAGAGCGATAGCTACAGCCTTCGCCAAAGACGGGGCGAAAGTGGCAATCTGCTCGCGAAATATCGCAGACATCGCAAATGTTGGAGAAGCTCTAACCGAGAGCGCGGACGCAGTCATAGCTCGCGCCGTTGACGTTACTGATAGTCATAACGTGAGCGCCTTTGTTACTGAGGTAGCCGAAGCCTGGGGCGGCGTTGACGTACTGGTCAATAACGCCGGCCAAGGGAAAGGCGGCAATCTGGATACCCTCACACCCGAGGACATTCTTGAACACGCCAACGTGCTGCAAATGGGCCATTTTAGATTTACCCAGGCAGTTGTGCCTCACATGCGCAAGCAGCGCTGGGGCCGCATTATAGAAATCAACGCTCTGGCCGGGACCATCCCCACTCCCGAAGGCATCCCATCGGTCATCAATAGAGCCTCCTGTATCGCCCTTTCACGCTCCCTGGGCATGTCTCTACCGAAAGACAACATTATGGTTAACACATTGAATATGGGCTGGATCGACACTGGTCAATGGGACCGCCACTTCAAAGAAATGGGCGACGGCGTTACTCGGCAGGAGTTCGATGCCATGGTCATGAAAGTGGTCCCTGCAGGCCGTTACGGCAAGCCCGAGGACGTCACCGGCATGGTTCTGTTTCTGGCAAGCGAATACGCCAGTTTCATCAGCGGTGCATCGATCGACATCGCCGGAGGGATGGGCGGTCAAATAGCCTACTATCCCACACTCAAGCGCGACTTTGCAGAGAGCATTCGCCAACGGCGCGAGATGCAGAGCAGCATTTAATGAATTCGCCAGGCTCCCTGCGACAGCGACAGTTCCTATGCCAGGCTCACTCACGAGCCACAGGCATGAATCATGAACTGTTGAAAAGCGCTGCCTGGCTCGCTTATTTCTCGGCCTTGCGCCCAAATCAAGCCCAACTCCATCGAGGGCACAGCGTCATTCAAAGGACGCACCTCAATTTTGCGGCCCTCAAGCGACCAGGCTCGGTACAGCATGTCGGACAACACGGTCACACCAAACCCGTGCGCCACCAGACCACGCAAGGACTCCACGGAGGAGGTTCGAAATGCGATCTTCGGCTCCAGCCCCTGCGCTTGCCAATATCGCTGAACCGACTCCTCCCCCTCATCGACGGTGGGCAGGATGTAGGCATGCTCAGCAACGTCCTTCAGGGTGATCGACGCCAGCCCCATGAGCGGATGGCCGGACGCCAGCCACAACTGACGACGCGAGCGTATCAGCACGCTGGCATCCAGGCCGGACAAGTCGGTCGCGTTCGAAACAACCGTCAAACCTACATCAAGCTCTCCTTGTCTGACCGAGCTCTCGATACTGACCCTGTCCATGTCGATCAAATCGATTTCCACATCGGGGTAACTGCGCTTGAAGCGCGCAAGCAGGTTGGGCAGGAAGTAACCAAGCACCGTATAGGAGGCGCCAACGCGAACAACACCGGATACCGAGTGACTCATGAAAAATGGCTCGCTGATCGCATCCTGCAGCGTATCCAGAATGTGGCGAGCATGCTGAAAGAACTTGTTTCCTTCCGCCGTCAGGCTTACTCCATTCGGCAAGCGTTCGAAAAGTTTCACGCCCAGTCGCTGCTCCAGCTGCATCACTGCAGTGGTCACGGCGGACTGCGAAACATGAACTGCAGCAGCGGCCTGCGAGAACTGACCGGTCTCAGACGCCGCCACGAAATAGCGCAATTGGCGCATGGAAATATCGGACCTAGACATAATTTTTTCAGATACCTGACCGCAATTTTTAATAATTTACGATACCAAACCCAATCCATATACTCCAGCCCATCGTGTATTGCGCGCGCTGCGATACCCAATATCAGAATAAAAAGGTGTGAGTAGCCATGGGCAAATCTATCTCGCTGGATGACAAGTACACAGAGAATAGCGGTCTGCAGTTGATGACTGGTATTCAAGCGCTGGTTCGGCTTCCGCTAATGCAGAAGCAGCGCGATCAGGCCAACGGGCTGAACACTGCTGGCTTTATTTCCGGCTACCGCGGCTCCCCTCTCGGCGGTCTGGACCAAGCTTTATGGCGTGCACGTAAGTATCTGGAGAAAGGCAGCACTCACTTCCAACCTGGCGTCAACGAGGAGCTAGCTGCTACCGCCATCTGGGGAACGCAGCAGGTAAACATCTTCGAAGGGGCAACCTACGACGGCGTTTTCGGCATGTGGTACGGAAAAGGTCCCGGTGTTGATCGCTCAGGTGATGTATTCCGACATGCAAACGCTGCCGGCACCTCGCAATTCGGTGGAGTGCTTGCCGTTGCCGGCGATGATCACGGCGCCCGCTCTTCATCACTCCCGCACCAGACCGAGCACATTTTCAAGGCAGTGATGATGCCCGTACTGGCCCCTTCGGGGGTGCAGGAGTATCTGGACTACGGTATCCACGGATGGGCCATGTCACGCTATTCCGGTTGCTGGGTAGCACTTAAGGCAGTAGCGGACACTGTAGAAAGCGCTGCCATTGTCGATATTGACCCCTTCCGTGTGGAAAGCGTAACTCCTGATTTCGACATCCCCGAGGGCGGCCTGAATATCCGTTGGCCAGACCCACCGCTTGCTCAAGAGCAGCGACTGCTGGAACACAAACTCTACGCCGCGCTCGCCTATGCCAAGGCCAACCGCATTGACCGCGTGGTCATGGACTCGCCCAAGGCGCGTATCGGCATTATCACGGCGGGCAAATCCTACCTGGACGTTTGTCAGGCTCTGAACATGCTTGGTATTGACGATGCCAAAGCGCAGGAGATTGGCTTGCGCGTTTACAAGGTCGGCATGGTCTGGCCGCTTGAAGCTGACGGCGTCAGGCACTTCGCCGAAGGTCTCGAAGAAATTGTGGTGGTTGAAGAAAAGCGCCACATGATCGAGTACCAAATGAAGGAGGAACTCTACAACTGGCGGGAAGACGTACGTCCGCGCATCGTCGGCAAGTTTGACGACAAAGGTGAGTGGACTATGCCGCACACCGATTGGCTACTGCCGGCGATCAACGACCTGACTCCAGCTCACATTGCTCGCGCGCTGGCCAAACGAATTCTTCGTCTGCATGCAGACACCTCTCTGCAACTGCATCTGGATGATCTAGAGGCACAGCTCACCACCAAGAACGTCCTGGGCTCGTTGATGGACCGAGTGCCACATTACTGCTCCGGCTGCCCGCACAATATTTCGACCAAGGTGCCCGAAGGCAGTCGCGCCCTTGCCGGTATTGGCTGCCACTACATGGCTGCTTGGATCTATCCCCAAACCCAGACCTTCAGCCAGATGGGTGGCGAGGGTGTCGCCTGGATTGGGCAAGCCCCCTTCACCAAGACCAAACACGTGTTTGCCAACCTTGGGGATGGCACCTATTTCCACTCCGGTACCTTAGCGATTCGAGCTGCAGTTGCAGCGAATGTGCCGATTACCTACAAGATTCTTTACAACGATGCTGTTGCCATGACCGGCGGCCAGCCCGTGGACGGCACTCTGACAGTACCGCAAATCTCTCAGCAACTCGCTGCGGAGGGCGTCAAGCGCATTGCCGTGGTGACTGACGAGCCCGAGAAGTACAAGGCAGTTCAAGGACTCGCTCCCGGCGTACCGGTGTTGCACCGAGAGAAAATGGAGGAACTGCAGACTCAACTTCGAGAGTATCCCGGCGTCTCAGCCATCATTTACGATCAGACCTGCGCGGCCGAAAAGCGCAGACGACGCAAGCGGGGGCAGTTTCCCGATCCGGCACGGCGGGTAATGATCAACCAGGCAGTTTGCGAAGGCTGTGGCGACTGCAGCAGTAAGTCGAACTGCATGTCCGTGGTGACGGTGAATACCGAGTTTGGTCAGAAACGCAGCATTGACCAGTCATCATGCAACAAAGATTTTTCATGCCTCTCCGGCTTCTGCCCAAGCTTCGTCACCATCGAAGGTGGCTCGCTACGTAAAGCCAAAGCGCTTACCGACCAAGCGGTTGACGACTGGAATCTGACCACGCCTAACACAGTGGCACTCGATCAGCCTTACAGCATTCTGGTGACCGGCGTAGGTGGTACCGGTGTTGTAACAATTGGTGCCCTGCTCGGCATGGCCGCCTTCATGGAGAACAAAGGTACGCTCAACCTGGACATGGCCGGCATGGCCCAGAAAGGTGGTGCGGTCTGGTCGCATATCCGCATCGCAGCTGACCAGTCCCAACTGCATGCACCGCGCATAGCCGAAGGTGAAACCAGCTTGCTGCTCGGCTGCGACCTGGTGGTAAGTGCCAATCACGAGACCCTGGCCAAGTTGCGGCATGGGCACACTCATGCCTTGGTCAACTCGGAAGAAAGCATCACCAGCGAGTTTGTTCGTACTTTCGCAATGCAAGCGGAGAGTGGCGACCTGCAGGCGCACCCCGACCCGAAATTTCGCACACAAGGTATGTCTGCACAAATTGCAGAAGCTGTCGGCAACGACCACGCCATTTTCGTGGATGCCAGCAAAATAGCCACGGCGCTGATGGGCGACTCCATCGCGACCAATACCTTCATGCTCGGTTTTGCCTATCAGAAAGGCTGGTTGCCGGTTGGCGCTGAAGCGCTGATAGCCGCTATTGAACTGAATGGCACGGCCGTCGAGTTCAACCTCAAGGCCTTCACCTGGGGGCGCCGTACTGCGGTGGATCCCCTGCGCGTTCAAGGAATGATCGACAGCCAGGGCAAGCGCCCAGCGGAAGCGTTGTCACAGACTACTGAAGAGGTTATTCATAAACGCGTCGCTGCCCTCACCGAGTATCAGGATGCCAATCTTGCAGCACGCTATCGCGCCCGAGTGCAACAATTCCAGAGCGCTGAATCGGCCATTTCTGGTAATACCGGTGCCTTGGCTGACGCCGTCGCCCGCAACTACTACAAAGTATTGGCAATCAAGGATGAGTATGAAGTAGCTCGTCTTTATACCAATGGCGACTTCATCAAAAAAGTACAGGACAGTTTTGAGGGTGACTACAAACTCAAGTTTCACCTGGCGCCACCTGTGCTCAATAGTGCCAAGCCCGGGAAAGAACCTAAAAAGCGCAGCTACGGCCCATGGATGCTAACTGGTTTTAAACTCCTCGCTCGGATGAAGTTCCTCCGCAATTCGGTTCTGGATCCATTTGGCTACACCGCAGAACGCAAGCTCGAGCGGCAATGGCTGGAAAGCTACGAACAGCTTCTCGATCAAATCCTGGAATCACTCGACAGCGACAAGTTGCCGATTGCCATCCAGCTCGCGAGCCTTCCCGACATCGTACGCGGCTACGGCCCTGTGAAAGAACGCTTCCTAGCGCAGGCCGAAAAACAACGCGAGAACCTTCTAAAACAATGGCGAGGAGAGCACCAAGCGCTATTCCGTGACGCCACGACACAAGAGTCAGCAGAGCGCATCAACGTCACTCAGCTGTAACGCCAATAACAAAAGGAGATAAACGTATGAGTGCAATACCTGGATTGGACTTTTTCCTCGGCGAAGAAATAGACATGCTGCGCGAATCAGTCGCTGGTTTTGCTGGCAAGGAAATCGCGCCCCGTGCGGCCGAGGCAGACCGCACTGATGAGTTCCCCATGGATTTGTGGCGCAAGTTCGGCGACATGGGGCTGCTAGGTCTAACCGTGGCCGAAGAGTACGGTGGCTCCGGAATGGGCTACCTCGCACACATGATTGCCATGGAAGAAATTTCCCGGGCAGCTGGTGGTATCGGACTGTCCTATGGTGCTCACTCAAACCTCTGCGTAAACCAGATCCACCGCAATGGTAGCGAAGAACAAAAAGCCAAGTTTCTACCCAAGCTGGTATCGGGGGAGCATATCGGCGCTTTGGCAATGAGCGAGCCAAACGCCGGTTCTGACGTCGTCAGTATGAAGCTGCGTGCCGACAAGCAGGGCGACCGCTACATCCTCAACGGCACCAAGATGTGGATCACCAACGGTCCAGACTGCGACGTCCTGGTGGTCTACGCCAAAACTGATGTTGCTGCCGGCGCCAAGGGCATGACGGCCTTCATCCTCGAAACGGACACTCCCGGTTTCTCCGTTGCGCAGAAGCTGGACAAGCTTGGCATGCGCGGATCACATACCGGCGAACTGGTTTTCGACAATGTTGAAGTTCCGGAAGAGAACATTCTGGGCGGCGTTGGTGAAGGTGCCCGCGTACTCATGAGTGGCCTTGACTACGAGCGCGCGGTGCTCAGCGGTGGCCCACTGGGCCTGATGCAAGCAGCGATGGACATCGTCACGCCTTACATCCACGACCGAAAACAGTTCGGTCAAAGCATCGGCGAGTTTCAGCTCATTCAGGGCAAGGTTGCAGATATGTATACCACCCTGCAAGCCTGCCGCGCCTATCAGTACAGCGTCGGCAAGCACCTAGACGCCATGGGCAGTGGACATGTACGGCAGGTGCGCAAGGACTGTGCCGGGGTGATCCTGTATACCGCCGAAAAAGCGACCTGGATGGCTGGCGAGGCAATCCAGATTCTTGGCGGTAACGGCTATATCAACGAATACCCGGCAGGTCGCCTGTGGCGTGACGCCAAACTCTATGAAATCGGTGCCGGTACCAGCGAGGTCCGCCGTATGTTGATTGGCCGGGAGCTGTTCAATGAAACACGTTAAACAGGTGCGCGTCCCGACCTTCAGAAGCCGGCTTGCAACCCAAGGAGCGCCGGCATGAGTTCACTTAAAAGCCAGGTCAACACTCGCTCGCCGGAGTTCAGCACCAATGTGGCAGCGATGCAGGAGCTCGTGGGTAATCTTCGAGAGTTGCTAGGAAAAGTAGCAGAAGGCGGTGGCCCAGCGGCTCAAGCTCGGCATCTTTCTCGAGGCAAGCTGCTGCCCAGACAGCGCGTTGACGCCCTACTGGACCAGGGCTCACCATTTCTCGAAATCGGTCAGCTAGCCGCCCATGAGGTCTACAGCGAACAGGTGCCGGCAGCAGGGATAATTGCGGGCATTGGTCGAGTTGAAGGGGTTGAGTGCATGATCGTCGCCAACGACGCGACCGTGAAAGGCGGCTCCTACTACCCCCTTAGCGTAAAGAAACACCTAAGAGCACAGGCCATAGCACAACAAAACCGCCTCCCCTGCATTTATCTGGTCGACTCGGGCGGCGCCAACCTCCCGCGCCAGGATGAGGTATTTCCTGATCGTGAGCACTTCGGCCGCATCTTTTTCAACCAGGCCAACATGAGTGCCCAAGGCATTCCCCAGATCGCTGTGGTCATGGGGTCATGCACGGCAGGTGGAGCATACGTACCAGCGATGGCAGATGAGGCCATCATGGTGAGAGAGCAAGCAACCATCTTTCTTGCCGGCCCGCCTCTGGTCAGGGCAGCCACTGGCGAAGTGGTCAGTGCCGAAGACCTTGGCGGAGCCGATGTCCATTGCAAAACCTCGGGAGTGGCCGACCACTACGCAGAAAATGACGAACATGCGCTAGCACTGGCCCGGCGCAGTATCGCCAACCTTAACTGGCGCAAACAGGGCCAACTAAACCTCCGCGCGCCGGTGGCGCCACGTTATGCCGCGAGTGACTTGTACGGCATCATTCCTGCCGACCCGAAGCAGCCGTTTGATGTGCGCGAAATCATCGCGCGACTAGTTGACGACAGCGCTTTCGATGAATTCAAAGCCCTCTACGGAACAACCCTGGTGTGCGGCTTCGCCCACTTGCATGGGCATCCTGTCGCGGTTCTGGCCAATAACGGCATCCTGTTTGCCGAGTCTGCGCAAAAAGGCGCGCACTTCATTGAACTTGCCTGTCAGCGAGGTATTCCTCTGCTGTTTCTGCAGAATATAACTGGCTTCATGGTAGGCCAAAAATATGAAGCTGGAGGCATTGCCAAGCACGGCGCCAAACTGGTGACTGCTGTGGCCTGTGCGCAGGTTCCAAAGTTCACGGTGATCATCGGTGGAAGCTTCGGCGCCGGCAACTACGGCATGTGCGGCCGTGCGTACGACCCCCGCTTCCTTTGGATGTGGCCAAACGCGCGTATTTCGGTCATGGGCGGCGAGCAAGCTGCAGGCGTTCTGGTCCAGGTCAAGCAAGAGCAGGCGGAGCGCAGCGGCGAAACCTTCAGCGCCGAGCAAGCCAATCACCTGCGCAAACCCATCCTCGAGCAGTACGAAGAGCAGGGCCACCCCTACTACTCAAGTGCCCGCCTATGGGATGACGGAGTCATCGACCCAGCGCAAACGCGCGACATTCTCGGCTTGGCAATTTCCGCAGCATTGAATGCGCCAATCAACCAGACACGCTTCGGCGTGTTCCGGATGTGAGACCAGCCATGCCAACGGAGGAGCCAATAAGCGTGAGTGCATTTAACACCCTAGAAGTTGAGATCAACGCAGGCGGCATAGCTACCGTGTGGCTAAACCGCCCCGAAAAGAACAACGCGTTCAACGCTGAAATGATCGCCGAGCTTCTGAGGGCACTCAGCGAGATTCAGATGAACGACGAACTGCGCTTCTTGATTTTGCGCGGCCGCGGCAAACATTTCTCTGCAGGTGCAGACCTTTCATGGATGCAGGCCTGCGCGCAATTGGACTACGACGCTAACCTCAATGACGCCCGCGAGCTGGGCAAACTGATGGCCAGTCTGGCCCAGCTTAAAGTTCCAACCTTGGCCGTGGTGCAGGGTGCAGCCTTCGGGGGCGCGCTGGGCCTGATCAGTTGTTGCGATATCGCCATTGGCACCGAAGACAGCCTGTTCAGCTTGTCCGAAGTGCGCATAGGTTTATTGCCGGCCGTCATAAGCCCCTATGTTGCCCAGGCGATTGGGCCACGCGCCGCCAGGCGTTACGCCCTTACGGCTGAGCGCTTTGATGGCAAGCGCGCTCAGCAGCTGGGCTTGTTGGCAGAGGCCTATCCCGCAGCTGATCTGGAAAGCGAGTTGCATGGGTGGGTTGCCAACCTGCTACTCAACAGCCCGCAAGCGATGCGCGCCACCAAGGCGCTAATGCAGCAGGTAAAGCACGGCGATCTAACGCCCGATCTGCGCAGCTACACCGAGTCGGCAATAGCCAGTATTCGCGTCAGCAAAGAGGGTCAGGAGGGACTTTCGGCCTTCCTCGACAAACGCAAGCCACAGTGGCTGCTGACCTGACTGCGCTGCCCGAGGCAAACCAAGCAATCATGTGGATAGAAGAACAATGATCAATACTCTGCTAATCGCCAACCGAGGAGAAATCGCCTGTCGCATCATGCGGACAGCTCAGCGGCTGGGCATCAAAACGGTTGCCGTACACAGCGACATCGACCAGCACGCATCACACGCCAAGCTCGCCGACATCGCAGTTAACCTGGGCGGAACCAAACCCGCAGACAGCTATCTGCGTGCCGACCGCATCATTCAGGCCGCCAAGGCCAGTGGCGCGCAAGCAATCCACCCAGGCTACGGTTTTCTTTCTGAGAACGCTGACTTCGCTCGTTCTATTGAAGCTAGCGGCCTGATTTTTGTCGGCCCACCCGCCTCGGCGATTGATGCTATGGGCAGCAAGTCCGCCGCCAAGGCCTTGATGGAAAAAGCCGGAGTACCACTGGTACCCGGTTACCATGGCGACGATCAGCAACTCGATACTTTCCGGGCTGCATCTCAGGAAATTGGCTACCCGGTACTACTGAAAGCCACCGCTGGCGGGGGTGGCAAAGGTATGAAGGTCGTAGAAAGCGAACGAGAGCTGGCAGATGCGCTGGCCTCCGCTCAACGCGAAGCCCAGTCTTCCTTCGGCGACGCCCGCATGCTGGTGGAAAAGTACGTACTGCAACCCCGCCACGTCGAAATTCAGGTTTTCGCAGACCAGCACGGTAATGCCGTTTACCTGCATGAACGCGATTGTTCCATTCAAAGACGGCATCAGAAGGTGGTTGAAGAGGCGCCCGCACCAGGACTGTCGGAACAATTGCGTAAAGCGATGGGCGAAGCAGCAGTCAAGGCCGCACAGGCTATCGGCTACGTCGGCGCTGGTACCGTGGAGTTTTTGCTGGATGCACGTGGCGAGTTTTTCTTTATGGAGATGAACACCCGCCTGCAGGTAGAGCACCCGGTTACCGAAGCCATTACCGGTCAGGATCTTGTAGCTTGGCAACTGCGCGTCGCTCAAGGCGAGCCACTGCCAATGACTCAAGAGCAAATTCCACTGCACGGCCACGCCATTGAAGTTCGGCTGTACGCCGAGGACCCTGATCAGGATTTTCTACCTGCCAGCGGCACCCTCACCCTTTATCGTGAACCGAGTACCGGCCGGGGCCGCAGAGTTGATAGCGGCGTCAGTGAAGGCGATAGCATCTCTCCTTTTTATGACCCAATGCTCGCGAAGTTGGTTGCTTGGGGCGAGACCCGTGAGCAGGCGCGTCTCGAGTTGCTGGATATGTTGCGCAATACCTCAGTAGCCGGGGTAAAAACCAACCTGCGCTTTCTGGAAAAAATCTTAGCCCATCCGGCCTTCGCCGCGCAGGAGCTGGATACCGGATTCATTGCAAAACACACTGCGCAGCTACTGCACAAGCCTGCAGAGCTGGACAGTAGCTTCTGGAACCTAGCCGCCAAAGCTTGGTTGCTTACCCGCCCAGCGGGTGACGACTGCCCGACGCCTCCCGCCCTTTGGCAACAACTGCCTGGCTGGCGCGCAGGCTTGCCAACGCAAAGTCGGCTACATTTGCGCTGCGCCGAGTTAGATCAGGTTTTCTCTAGCGTTAGCCTCAACAACGCCAGCTATTGTCCCAACAGTGAGCTGCTGACGATTGATGAAGGAGCGCAGAAGGTTCGCTACCGTGCGGTACGCAAAGGTGCAGACCTTTACCTCAACTGGCATGGCGCTTGGCAACAGATCAACACCTATGACCCAATCGAAGAAGCGGGTCACGCTCAGCAAAGTGCGGGCGGCCTGCAAGCGCCTATGAACGGCAGCGTGGTTCGAGTAATGGCGACAGTGGGGCAGCAAGTGGAAGCAGGCGCGCCGTTGCTAGTTCTTGAAGCAATGAAGATGGAGCACAGTATCCGTGCCCCAACTAACGGGCGGGTAAAAGCTGTGTTTTGCGGTGAGGGCGATCTGATCTCGGAAGGCACCATGCTGGTGGAGATGGAGGAGTCGGAATGAGCCTACCTGCTAAGGTCAAGCTGGTGGAGGTAGGCCCCCGCGATGGCCTGCAGAATGAGTCCCACCCGGTCAGCAGCGCTGACCGCATCCGACTGATCAACGACCTTGGTGCTGCCGGCCTACCCGTGATCGAAGTCGGCAGTTTTGTATCGCCAAAGTGGGTACCCCAGATGGCGGGGTCAGAGCAGGTTTTCGCCGGAATAAACCGTTATGCAGGCAGTACCTACACCGCGTTAACACCCAATATGAAAGGCTTTGAACAGGCCCTGACTGCTGGCGCCCAAGAGGTAGCAGTGTTTGCTGCTGCATCCGAGGGCTTCTCACAGAAAAACATCAACTGCTCAATCAGCGAAAGTCTCCAACGATTCGAGCCTGTTCTGGCCGCGGCCGCGCAAGCCGGTATTCGGGTGCGTGGATATGTTTCCTGTGTGCTCGGCTGTCCTTATGACGGAGACGTTCCAGCTTCACAGGTGGCAGCGGTTGCTCGTGAGCTTTACGCCATGGGCTGCTACGAAATTTCCTTGGGCGACACCATTGGCACCGGCACTCCTGGCGCCACCCGCCAGTTGATTGCCCGCGTATCAGATGTGGTACCCCATGCTGCGCTCGCTGGGCATTTTCACGACACCTACGGCCAGGCTTTGGCAAATATCTACGCCAGCCTGCTCGAAGGTGTGCAGGTATTCGACAGTTCGGTAGCAGGGTTGGGTGGCTGCCCCTATGCCAAGGGCGCCACCGGCAATGTTGCCAGTGAAGACGTCGTGTACCTGCTGAATGGGCTGGGGATTGATACCGGTATTGATCTCGGCTCTCTGATAGAAGCTGGCAATCGGATTAGCGAGACTCTGGAACGCCCCAATGGATCAAGGGTTGCCAGAGCGAAAAACAAGCAACACGCATAGCGCAATTTTCAAGTTTCAACGGCACGAGGAGTAGCAATAACAATGAACAAAATTTATCCCAATGCCCATCACGCCCTAGAGGGGCTGATAGACGATGGAATGACCTTGGCAGTTGGCGGGTTTGGCCTCTGCGGCATACCGGAAGCGCTCATTGAAGCCTTGCGTGATTCCGGCAAGAAAGACCTTACCGTCATCAGTAACAACGCTGGTGTAGACGGCTTTGGTTTGGGCCTGCTACTTGAAACGCGCCAGATTCGCAAAATGGTTTCGTCGTATGTTGGCGAGAACAAGGAGTTCGAGCGCCAGTATCTGTCTGGCGAACTGGAGCTTGAGTTCACACCACAGGGCACTCTGGCTGAAAAGCTGCGGGCCGGTGGCGCAGGAATTCCCGCCTTTTACACCAAGACCGGCTACGGCACGCTGATTGCAGAAGGCAAGGAAACGCGCCAGTTCAAAGACGAGTGGTACGTCATGGAGACGTCGCTGACCGCAGACGTGGCATTGATCAAGGCATGGAAAGCGGACAAATCAGGCAACCTCGTCTTCAACAAAACAGCTCGCAACTTCAATCCGCTTGCTGCGACTGCCGGCAAGGTGTGCATCGTTGAAGTAGAAGAAATTGTTGAAATTGGCGAGCTGGACGCCGACCAGATTCACCTGCCGGGCATCTATGTCCAGCGCATGGTACTTAATACCTCACCCGAAAAACGCATCGAAAAACGCACTACACGGAGCGCCTGATCATGGCTTGGACACGTGAACAAATGGCACAGCGCGCTGCGCAAGAACTGTCAGATGGCTTCTATGTCAACCTGGGTATTGGCTTGCCAACACTGGTCGCCAACTACATTCCCACAGGTATGGACGTTTGGCTACAAAGTGAAAATGGTCTACTCGGCATCGGCCCCTTCCCTCTGGAAAACGAGGTTGATCCGGACCTGATCAACGCTGGCAAGCAAACGGTCACCAGCTTGCCAGGCAGCAGTTTCTTCGACAACGCAGAATCCTTTGCAATGATTCGAGGCGGGCACATCAACCTAGCCATCCTTGGCGCGATGCAGGTCTCACAGCAAGGCGATCTCGCCAACTGGATGATTCCCGGCAAGATGGTCAAGGGCATGGGCGGTGCCATGGACCTAGTCGCTGGCGTCAAACGTGTGGTGGTGCTCATGGAACACTGCGCAAAAGACGGGAGCCCTAAGATCCTCGAGAACTGTGACCTTCCCCTTACCGGGTTAGGCGTGGTCAATCGGATCATTACCGATCTTGCTGTCATGGACATCACAGACACGGGACTGGAGCTTGTAGAGCTTGCGCCGGATATCTCGATAGAGCATCTACAAAACGTTACCGGCTGCGCTCTGCAGGTAGACCGTTTCCAAAGTAAATACTGACCTGCACTTACAGATAACTCGGATTTGCCTTGCTGCTGCCCCTTGCTGCGAGGCAAATGCTGCCCGTTGGAACATTTACGTGGCTCAACCTTCGGGAGGCCACGTTTTTTTTGGAGAATCAATATGCAAGATGTTGTAATCATTGCTGCCAAACGTACCGCCATTGGCAGCTTTCAAGGATCACTGGCTAGTATATCCGCAGTGGAACTGGGCAGCACTGTCATTCGCGCCTTGCTCAGCACAAGTGGCGTTGATGCTGCCGACATTGACGAGGTTATCATGGGTCAAGTGCTCAGTGCCGGATGCGGACAGAATCCCGCTCGTCAGTCGGCCATTAACGCAGGGCTGCCCTTTTCAACGTCGGCAATGACGTTGAATAAACTATGTGGCTCCGGCCTGAAAGCGGTGCATATGGCGGTGCAAGCGATTCGCTGCGGCGACGCAGAAGCCGTAATTGCAGGCGGTATGGAAAGCATGAGCCTGGCGCCCTATGTGCTACCCAAGGCCCGCACCGGCTTGCGGATGGGCCATGCCGAGCTGCAAGACAGCCTACTTAAAGACGGTTTGATTGATGCCTTTAATGACTACCACATGGGCATCACTGCGGAAAACCTGGCTGACCAGTACCAACTGAGCCGAGCGGACCAGGATGCCTACGCACTGATATCCCAGCAGCGCGCTGCTGCGGCTATCAAGGCGGGGCGCTTCAAGAGTGAGATTGCCCCCGTACCAATCCCTCAACGCAAAGGCGACCCTATTCTCTTTGAAATCGATGAGCAGCCCCGCTCAGCAACCACTGCGGACAGCCTTGCCGGGTTGCGTCCTGCCTTCAAAAAAGAAGGCAGCGTAACGGCAGGCAATGCCTCGACCCTCAATGACGGTGCGGCAGCTGTGCTACTGATGTCTGCCAAGCGCGCAGAAGCATTGGGGCTGCCTGTTCTGGCCCGAGTCAAAGGCTATGCGAGTGCCGGCGTGGATCCGGCGATCATGGGCATTGGACCGGTACCGGCCAGCAAACGCTGTTTAGCGAAAGCCGGCTGGACCCTGGATCAACTGGACCTGATTGAAGCCAACGAGGCTTTCGCCGCCCAGTGCCTCTCGGTAGGCAAGGAGCTGCAGTGGGATATCGACAAGGTCAATGTGAACGGTGGCGCTATCGCCTTGGGGCACCCGATCGGCGCATCGGGCTGTCGAGTGCTAGTAACGCTGCTGCATGAAATGGCGCTACGGGACGCCAAGAAAGGGCTGGCCACCTTGTGCATAGGTGGTGGCCAGGGAGTGGCACTAGCCGTAGAGCGCGACTAGATAAAAGTCCCGCTATGCTCCGCTGGAGGCCAGCGGAGCATCACCTTGGGACGGCTCCACCCTGATAGGGATGTACTTCGACACCGGCGTACTGCTCCCAACACCGCAACTATCCAACGGCACCAAGGGGTTCACTTCCGGGTAGTAGGCCGCTGCCTGTCCTGGAGGAATATCGTATGGCAGTACTCGAAAACCTCGCACGCGCCTTTCGACGCCATCATTCCAGATCGACACTATGTCGACTTTGGCACCAGCAATTAAACCTAGTCTATCGATGTCGTGTTGGTTGATGAAAACAATCTCTCGCTGTCCCGTCACGCCTCGGTAGCGATCATCGAGCCCGTAAATAGTGGTGTTATATTGATCGTGCGAGCGCAGGCTCTGCAAGACCAGGTCATGTTTCTGACCGGACGACCTGACCGCTTCCGGTAGCAAATCTGCTGGCAAGTCACTGGCAATGAACCTCGCCTTACCGCTATCCGTGCGCCAACAACGTGTAGCCGCCGTATTAGTAAGGTGGAACCCACCCGGGTTTTGGAGCCGCTGCTCAAAATGCTCGAAGCCTGGAACACAGGCGCCAATCGCTGCACGGATAGTCCGATAGTCGTCCCGCATGGCTTGCCAATCAACAATGTGATCACCCACTGTTGCTCTCGCCATTCCAGCAATAATCCATGGTTCAGACTTCATACCCTCAGAGAGCGGCTCTAGCTGGCCAAAAGATGCATGCACCATGCTGAACGAGTCTTCCACGGTAACGCATTGGTGGCCGGAGGCTTGACGGTCAATATCCGTTCGGCCCAGGCACGGCAAGATCAGCGCATCATTGCTCACCATTAAATGGCTGCGGTTGAGCTTGGTACTGATCTGTACATTGAGCGCGCAGCGGGACAAAGCGGCATGAGTTACCCTGCTGTCCGGTGTTGCCTGGGCAAAATTCCCACCCAACCCGATGAAAACTTTTGCCCTCCCCTCCAACAACGCCTTGATTGCTTCTACTGTGTTATGGCCTGGCTTGCGCGGAGGGCTGAAACCAAAGTATTCCTGCAAGCGATCCAGAAACGCAGGGCTAGGTCGCTCATCGATGCCCATTGTTCTATCGCCTTGCACGTTACTGTGGCCCCGAACCGGACACACGCCGGAACCAGCGCGGCCAATGTTTCCTCGCAATAGCTGCAGGTTCACAATTTCCTGAATTGTCGCTACACCGTGATGGTGTTGGGTTATCCCCATTGCCCAGCAGAAAATAGTGTTTCCGGCATCGCAAAAAAGCCGCGCCGCCTGCTCTATCTCGTCTAGGCGGAGACCGGACTGAGCAACTACATCAGCCCAATCAGTTGTATCCAGCACGGCGATATAATCCTGAAAGCCACTGGTCTGAGAAAGTATGAACGCCTCATCAAATACACCCTCCAGACGATACCGCTGAGCTTCACGCTGCCACTGCAGCATGTACTTGGCCATCCCGCGCAGTACCGCGAGATCGCCACCCAGAGCTGGCCGAAAATAAGCGGTGTGCATCGCGTCAGCGCTATTGCTCAGCATTCTCGCCATGCTTTGCGGATGCTGAAAGCGTTCTAGCCCGCGCTCTTTCAGCGGATTGAAGCAAACCACCTGTGCTCCGCGGCTTACTGCATCGCGTAAGGGCTCTAGCATTCTTGGATGGTTGGTTCCCGGATTCTGGCCCAGCACAAAAATTGCGTCAGCTTGCTCAAAGTCGGCAAAGGTGACCGTGCCTTTGCCGGTGCCAAGACTCGCCCCCAAGGCAACTCCACTCGCCTCATGATGTAGACGCGCGCGATATTTGAAGCCTTCGTGCGCGCTATTTGATGTGCAGGGCTCTTTGCTCACAGCGCAAAGGAATTTCAATAACAGGCCTTAAGCAACCAACTTGGTCAGTTATTCAAGGCGGATTGCATTGCTGTGGAGTTGTCAGCAGTCAGCCTGATCAGTACGTCAGTGAAACCCGGTGAACTGCCTAAGCGAGCTACCAGATCATCGGTGTCCAATAGTGCCGCAAACCTGAAGTTGTTCGCTACCGTAGGAGCGAGCGCGGATGCAGGCTCTGGCATCACACCTGCCGACAGCGAAGGGACAGGCATAGCTGGTGCTGGCACTCCAGCCAAGCCGCCAGTCGCGTGGTGGACCGCTCCAGACCAGTCTTGAATGGCTGTCATTCCGCGGGTATTGAAGTCGTTCTGGAACGCCCGTGCTCCAGGCTGTGCCATGATGGCGGCCCGTGTAACGAACTCACCATTGCTGAGCCAAGCCGGGATGCTGTCGGAGGTGCCTGTGCCAGCGCCCCAGACTTCACCACCGTCAGCGAACGCCTGAAACGCCATTGCAGCCACAACAGCAGCCAGGCCGATCGCGGCGGCGCTGCCAAAACTGCCGATCGACGCAGCAATGGCTGCGGGCTGCCAAGCGGTTGCAGTGCTTGCTGCAGCGCCGGCTTGGCCAGCTGCGGCTGTGTTGGCAGCAAGTACGGATGACGAGGCACGAGTGGTATCTGCTGCCTGTTGCGCAAGCGTCACGGTCTGGATGGCGGCGACCTCGGCCGCCGCCTTCTGGCCGGCTGCAGCTGTTGCTGCCTGCGCGCCTTGCTGGAACAGATCAAGCACGTTTTGCGTGGCCATATCAGCAAGCTGCTCACTCGCCATCCTCGCCATTGAGTTAACGATGCCCAGCACCAACGATTCAAGGGCATCACGCAGGCTCATGGTGCCATCCACCAAGCCCATGATTGATTCTTCCAGACCACCCTGAAGACCATCCCGGAAGGCAATCGCCACCTCATCTGCGGTGTACTTAAGGAGCTCCAACTCGGCACGGATACGCTCAGCTTCCTCCAGAAAAACAGGATTGCCGGTTTGCTCTGCCATCGCTTCCGTCAGAAGCAAAATGTTCTCTAGCTCCTGCGCCTGTTTTTGGTGTTCCTTAACGATCCTTCGTCGGGCCTCGCCTTCGGTGATAAGGCCCGCATTCACTTGAGCTTGTATCGTCTGCTCACGGCGGCTCGTGTCGTTAAAGATGCGATCCAACTCTTTTTGCAAGCCAGATAGCTCTTTCCGTGCCTGCTCTGTATTGATCAGGCTTTTGACTATTTCAACACCGGCGGTATCTGCACGCTCCTGCAGGCGTGTCATCAGCTCTCCGTAGCGCTGCTCCAATTCCAGTGCAGCCGCCGCGGACTCCTTGCCCTGGGAACGCAATAGTTGAATCTGCAGCCCGGCAACCGCCCTTGCGTCAGCTTCTATCGCCAACCGCTCTTCTTCGGCAGCGAACAGTTTGGTGACCGCTTGCGCACGTTCCAGCAACGCGCCAGTCAGGTTGCGCTGTTCCAGCTCGTACTCGCGGGTCGCGGCCTTCCCTAGGCCGAAGGTGGCAGCCTCTTTTTCTAGCTGCTCGACCCAACGGCGGTTCTGATCCGCCAGACGTTCCGCATCGGTTCGCCCGTTGCCTCGGTCAGGCGCTTGAAAACGTTTTTCAACAGCGGCAAGCCCCTGCTGAATATTGGTCTCGCTAAGCAATTCCGAGTCAGGGTTACCAGCGCGTAAGGCCTCGATTTCACGCCAGTACTCGGCAATAGCTTTAGCTTTCTGCTCTTCGCGCGTTAGGCCCGCCTCGCGCAGCTTATTGAGGTAATCAACCGCGTCTGCGGCGTCTTGCCGGGTTTGATCACGCTGGGCATCCTCTTCAGCAGCCAGATCCCGCTGGCGAATTTTCGCCAACACCATGTCGCGCTCTGCGTCCAGCCTGAGTTGGATTTCAGGGTCAATGGTGTAACCGGCGCGGTCTAATCGCGGCCCGTATTGAGCCTCCAGCCGTCGCCGCTCAATGTCCTTGAGGTCATCCTCCAGCGTCGGCTCGCGCCCCACATTGAGCATGGCGTCCCAAGCTCCAGCAGCGACGTTCTTGATGCCTTGCCACGCTGACTCGACCAATCCCAGATCACCGGCAATCTGCTGGGTGCGTGTCTGCATGGTCTCGGAGTAGGTGTCCATGGCCAGCCGCGCGGCGTCGGCCTCTCGCCCTTGCTCTCGCAGTGACGACACCTGTTCCAGGACGGAAGCCGTCAGAAAGTGATACTTGTCATCCAGCTTGGTGAGTGCATTGACCGGGTCTTTGGCGAGCTCCACATATTCCGCGATGGTCTCCTCAACGGCCTTGCCCATGGCCACCTGCATCTGCACGGCGGTTTGCGCCACTTGCTCCAGGTCTGCACCGGCAATCTTTCCAGTGCTCGCTGCCGCAGCCAGCGCAGCAGCGGCCTGGCGCTGAGTCCCCACAACGCCATCAATACGCTCAGCCATAGCAGACATCTGACCCGCACTGGTGCCAGCAGCGTTGCCCGTGAGAATCAGCGCCTCGCGGTACTGCCGAGCCTCGGCAGCGCCTTGCTCATGGGCAACAACCAGTCCAAAAGCTGCTGCAGCGGCTGCACCAAGGGCGAGGGTCATAGGGTTGATGGCTGAGACTACGGCGCGAGCAGCCGGACCAATGCCGCCGAAGCTGTCCTTGATCTGACCACCTTGCTGGATCGCCACCATCCAGATCGGCATGCCGCTGGCCAAGCTGGTGGTGACGTCAGTGATCTGCATCGGCAGCTGACGCATCGCCTGCTGGTACTGGCGGGTTGTCATCGCGGCCCGACCAGTCATGTCCGAGGCAACAGCAAGGCGGCTGCGATTCTCAGCGAGCTTGGCGTTATAAGCCGTCCAGGTATCAGTGTCGATGCGGCCCGCGCGGTGTGCCTGGGCCAATTGGCGTTCCATGGCGTCGAGCTTGTCCAGCTCGCGCACAACAGGATCGATGCGGCCCAGAAGATCAGTAAGCTCCTGCGCTTGCTGATCGGCTGCGGTGGCGGCGGTGCGCGTCGAGGTGGCGACCTTATCCTGCGAGGACGCTGTCGAGGAGGCTGCGCGCTCTGCCTGATGATAGGCGTTCATCGCAGCCGTTTGAGCAGCAGCCACTTTGTCCGAGGCTGCGCCCGCGCGATCCAGCGCAGACGCCATTTGCACTGCGCCTTGAGCTGCCTGATCGTGGGCACTGGCTTGCGCCAGGCTGGCCTCAACCATCGCTCGAATGCGAGCACGCTGCTGTTCAGAGCTTTCGCCCATACGTGCAAGGTCAGCGCTAGCGGACTCGGCTGCCTCGCCGGTGTTGCTCAGCTCCTGCGAGAACGCCTGCAGCTCAGCCTTGCCCTGGTCAAGGTCGGCTTTGATCCGCAGAGCCAGTTCCAAGTCTTTATTTGCCACCAAACACCTCAGGGAAAACAGCCTTCCAATTGGCCAGCTCATTGGCACTCAGTGGGCTCTTGCCGTTCTTCACCTCCTGTGCGACCCAGGCAGCCTGCGGGCCGAACAACCACCTGAACTTTTCTCTTTCTTCCTCGCTCATCGGCGGAGCGGGCAGAGCAGGCGCTTTACTGGTCAGCGAGGCAACCGGCATCGCAGTCGTCAGCCCGTCCAACGCCGGTGTATTGGTCAACGCGAGGCTGATCAGCTGCACCACTTCCATTGTCACAGGGTCGTACTCGAATACGGGTGAGATATAGCGATACTGCTGGCAGGCAATCAGCTCAAAAGCCTTTTTTGTCCATCGGGCATCCAGCACATACAACCCATCATCGCGCCACTCCAACTCTTTGAACCAACCAGCTGCTGGCGCCGACTGTCCTGGCACCAAGCTTTGGTGCTCATAGTCGATCAGGTAGTCGTCCGCGCGCTGGGAGACTCGTGACGCCAGCGCGCGGCCCTGTTCTGGAGACAGGTTCCAAGAGCGCCCATGCAACCGATTATCGGTCGGCGCAAAACGCCCGGCTGGCAAGATGCGGAATGCCTTGAGCAGCACTATCGGGGCCATGCTCGTTGGTATCGGCTGCACCGTTGCCAGGTCGAGCGGTTGCGCAAAGGTTGCTTTCATCACGGGCTCCTGTGTGCCTGGTTAATGCTGTCCAGCGCTTTGAGAGAGGCTGTGCAGCCTGACCTGCAGGTCATATACCTGTTTCTCAAGGCCCTTGATCTCCTCGAACAGCTGTTCAGCGCAGCGGGTGCGCTCATCAAGCGGCAGGTCATCTTCCTTGCGGAACTGCTCGCCATAACGCGCACTAACCTTGTTAATCAGCTTCTGGATGATCGCCTCGGGGAACAGGAAACAAAGCGCGTCAAAGGTGACATCACCCTGTAACCACTGGCTGTAGTCACTCTCTGATGACCCGTTGATCCCCTCACATGTGAGCTGGTGATCTACGAAGCGCTCACCGCGCACATTGCCGTACAGGGTCTTCTCGTAGGCGTCTGCCAGTCGCATCACCTTTTCTCGGATGAGCTGGCTGTAGTCCGCAAAGCTGATACGGCACGTGGTGAGCTTCTGACGCTGAGCGTGCAGTTCGTTGATGCGCGCCCGGAGCGCCTCGATATCGCCCCGAAGAGACGCCTTCGCCGCCTCCATGGCATTCAGCGCAGATTGGATCAGGTCTTCATTATTGCCTTGCATGTCACTTACTCCTGGATGTTCAGTTCAACGATTTTCTTGATGGCCACCTGCGGCATATCCAGCTCCGCGCTCAACGCACAGAGGCTGGTGTCTGCCGAGGCCGTATGAATGTGGGTAACCAGCTCCTGCCAGCGCTCAGACATGCCATGCGGAACGCAGAACATTTGCCCGCCCCAGGCATCAGCCAGTGCATCAGCAACCTCGGAGCCTGCCGTTTCTGCTTGCTCAGGCTGCAACCCATGGCTTTCAAAGATGAATTGCGCGTGGTCGGCCACGTCGGCCAGCAGCTCGCTACGCTCCACGTCATGCGATTGCCGCTGGCTACGTGCCTTGATGATCTTGTAGATGGAGTTCACGGTCAGATTGTGGCGCTGCGCCAGATCCCCGTGATTGCTGCCGGTGAACTCCGCGTGAATGCGCTCGTCCCGCGCCTGGCGCCGCCAGCGCATGTCTTTCGGGATGACAAACACCTGACCAACCCAGTTGGCGGCCAGCTCGCTCGACATGTTCAATGCGGCCTTAGCTGCTACCCCCGCAGAAAGGCCGTACTTGCTTGAAACCTTCGCTGCCATGGCGGCGATATCGGCCAGCAGTTCGTACCTGGCCATCTGCATTCGCGTTGTTGAACCCATACTTTCTCCGCGTCAAAAGTTACCTACAACGCGGAGTGTGGTAGCCGTCGCCCTGAGAGTAGTTTTGCTGCCGCAAAAAGATGCATAGCCGGGTCGCGCAGAAAACCGCCCCCACAACGCCCCAAACACCCAACACCCCACCAACCACACCCAACCAGCGCAAAAACGCCGTAAAGGGCGTTTATAAACGCGCAGGGCGGCATGCTTGGTTGCCATCCTTGACAGCTGAGCTGACAATAGCATCGCCGTAGTAGGTGCCGTTGTAGCTCTGTTTGTAACTTTCAATCTTTTCGTTTGATACGTACTCAATCGGCCACGGGCTCTTATGGGGAGGGCTCGCTTTCGCCAAGTCGACGCTGGAGGGCAACTCCCTTCGGAATTGTGCATAAGCAGTGTAAGCCTCCGGCCAATACCGTCTGGTATCTGAATCAGTAATCCGAACAATAGGTTCCCACGTATTTTTGGTGGGAACCTATGACAAACCTAAACAAACCAACCCAGACTTACCGGAGCCTTTCGCGCCGCCGATACAGTCGAGACTTCAAGCGCAGCCTGGCCCAGCAACTAGTGGATGGCGAATCGTCGTTAACCCTGGCACAACTCGCACGCACCCATGATATCCATCCCAATCTCCTGGGAAAATGGCGACGCGAGTACCTGCAGGGCAAACTCGGTGAGCAAACAAAACCGTCCATGGCAGAGCAGTCATTCTTGCCGGTTACGATTACGTCACCAGCGACACTGCCAGAGCGTGCTGATGTAGCCGCCGCGCTCATGGTGTCCTCGCTGGAGCTTCGTTTGCGCAAAGGGTCGATCGTGCTTGAGGGTTCATTCACCGTCGATGTGTTACGTGACCTGGTGGAGGCGCTTCAATGATCGGTCTGCCAGCAGGAACTCGGGTGTGGCTGGCCGCCGGAGTGACAGACATGCGCCGTGGTTTTGATGGTTTGGCAGCAACAGTACAAAGCACGCTGGATAAAGATCCGTTCAGCGGTCATGTCTTCGTCTTCCGTGGCCGCAAGGGCGACCGTATCAAGGTGCTGTGGTGGAGCGGCGATGGCATGTGTCTGCTGGCCAAGCGTCTGGAAGACGGACGGTTTGTGTGGCCCCAGGCGGAATCCGGGGCCGTTTATTTGTCACCTGCACAACTGTCGATGTTGCTGGAAGGTATCGATTGGCGACGGCCAAAAAGGACACATAAGCCCTCTGGAGTCTGATCGGATAAAAACGCTGAAAGCACCATTATATATGGCTTTCAGCGCTATTTTCGATGGCTGAAATGTGCCGTATTCAGTATAATGTTACGCATGCCCAAGCCCACTTCACTCCCCGACAATATCGCTGAATTGCAGGCCTTGCTGTCGGCGCAACAGGCGGAAGTGACCGCGCTGAAAGCTGAGCGTGACTTGCTCCGCGAGGAGAAAAGTACCGACCGCCAGCAGATCCAGCGTCTCACGCTGTTGATCGATAAGTTGCAGCGAATGCTGTTTGGCCGCAAGTCCGAAAAGCTCACTCAACAAATAGAGCAACTGCAACTTGAGCTGGAAGAGTTGCATATCAATCAAGGCGAACGTGCTCAAAAGGCCGGCGCTGAAGCGCCTGATAAACCGGCGCGATCTGCACCGCACCGCCGGCCTTTACCTGAACATCTGCCCCGCGATATCAAAGAGCACTTGCCGCACGATACCAGCTGCCCTGACTGTGGTGGTACCTGGCAGCGGTTGGGTGAGGATGTCAGCGACGTGCTGGAATATGTGCCCGCCAGCTTCCGCGTGATCCGTCATGTGCGTCCGCGTATGAGTTGCAGCTGCTGCGACCGGATGGAACAAGCTCCAGCAGTCAGTCGACCCATTGCTCGCAGCTACGCAGGCCCTGGCTTGCTAAGTCGCATCATGACATCCAAATACCTGGATCATCAGCCCTTGTACCGTCAGGTTCAGATCCATGCACGTGAAGGCGTTGAACTGAGCGAAAGCACCCTGGGCGACTGGGTGGGCGGTGTACATCACCTGGTACGCCCGCTGGTTGACGCACTGCAACAACACGTCTTCGGTGCTGCAAAACTGCACACCGATGATACGCCCATTGCCGTACTGGCTCCCGGGAACGGCAAGACACGACAGGCTCGACTGTGGGTATATGCGCGTGATGATCGCCCCTGTGGTGACACCGCCGCACCGGCGGTCTGGTTCCGTTACTCACCTGATCGCAAGGGCATCCACCCACAAACGCACCTGAAAGACTATGACGGCATTCTGCAAGCAGATGCCTACCCGGGCTACAACGAGATATATAAAACCGGACGTGTTATCGAAGCAGGATGCTGGGCTCACGCCAGACGTAAGTTCCATGACATACATGTGCGGCAGCCAACCCCAATCACCACGCATGCTCTCGAACAGATCAGTCTGCTTTACAGGGTCGAGGCGGGGATACGCGGTCGACCGCCGGATGAGCGCAAGGCAACACGTCAGGAACAGGCCGCTCCGCTCATCACAGCGTTGCACGCCTGGTTGCTGGATCAAGCGTCCAGGATCTCACGCAAATCCACCACTGCGGATGCGATCGGATATGTCATGAACCAGTGGCAAGCGCTTACGCGCTACCTCAATGACGGTCGCATCGAGATCGACAACAATGCTGCAGAGCGGGCCTTGCGAGGGGTCGCGTTGGGTCGAAAGAATTATATGTTCCTGGGCTCTGATGCGGGTGGCGAACGCGCTGCCACGATGTACAGCCTGTTGGGCACGGCGAAACTGAATGGCCTCAACCCGGAGGCGTACCTCACCCATGTCCTGTCCGTTATTGCAGACCATCCGGTAAACCGGATCGACGAACTGCTGCCCTGGAATGTGAGCCTATAGCCGCCATCCAGCATGGCGGTCGGCTCGTCAAGACGGTAGGCACCGGTTGCTTACCCTTGAAGAATCTGAGCACTGCATTGATATGGGGCGTCGAAAGGGCTCGCCAAGTCGTAATGATGGAAACGTCTCATCACGATGAAGCCTGAGATGAGTACCGCAGATCTGATCGGATAGAACCCAGCTAACGGCTGGGCTTTTTTACGCGGATACGAACTACAGAAAGCCATCCAAAAAAGAACAGACGGCCTTATTCTCGACAGTCCGCTATGGGTCGGAAGTGGTCGTCCATGAACGACTGCTTCTGATCGGTTAGCGACCATTGCTATTGCTGGTCAACCCTTGTCCTCCCTCACGTGTAGGACAAACCATGAACACCACACCGGCCTTAGAATAAGGGAAAGCTGGTCGAACAAAAAGCCTCGCTCCGATCTACACCAGGGAATACGCACGAATCGTCAAAGCCTGGGTGACAGCCAATGGTCTTGATCCGTCCATGTACGACATCCACACGATGAGGTGTGCGAAGGCATCCCTGATCTACCGCAGAACGACGAACCTGAGGGCAGTCCAACTCCTTCTCGGCGATACGAAGCTTGAAAGTACCATCCGATACCTGGGATTTGAGGTCGATGACGCTTTAGAAATGACGGAACAGACCGAGGTCTGATCATGCATAGCGGCCGCGCACGTCTAGGCTTCAGGGGCGATTCACACTCAGCGCGTGAAACACGTTCATCTCAGCATCAAGCTCAAAGATTCTGTATGGACTGCGCGCAACGTTGTGGCCTATTAGGCCAGCAGTTGTGCCAATTACGTTGATCTTGGCCACATCTCTTCCGTCTGCCTTGAACAAGCGTGTCCCCAGCACGACGGCCTCAGCTCAATCGTCAGCCCACCTTTTTGCAGCAGTTGTTTCGCCCGATCACTGATTTCCATTGGCTTGCCCTTTCGTCGAAGATTCAAGTATATTTGTGGCACGGTTTTAGACTAGGGTCACTCCCTTAGCTGCTGCGAGCTAGACAGTGTTGCAATGCTTTTTGCCTGGAACTCCATTGTTTCCGGCCAGTGTAATTCGCAGCCTGACCGGGTAGATGATGGAGTTATCACATGCCTTTTTGCACTCAATCCGAGTTCGATACATTTGCACGCAGAATCCATGCTCTTGGATCTCGCGTCACCTCCCTAAGCCGCTCAAAACTTAATGAAGCGCTTGCTCGTGGGTACGGTTTTCACACATATGCATCTCTGCGTGCAGCACTGAAACAGGGCCCGTTGGATCACGCGCTAATCTTTAACTATGCGGCTTTTATGAGCCGTTTGGCCTGCCTTGAAGATTGGACAAAGGCCTCAATGCTCTCTGTTATCGTTGAGGGGCATACCTTTGACATAGAGATCAACAAATGGCCTGCGGGCACCCCCCGTCGTAATGGGCCTCTTGACCAGGAGACTTCTTATCACCTCGTGATGAGGTTCTTAGAGGTTGACGGCACGAAGGCCCAAGGACAGTTGCCATTTTCGCTGCCGGTTTTTGCCAAGACAGCCAGGGAAGAACGATTCCTAGTTGATTCTGGTTACGCCTACCGGGTAACCGAAGGGTTGTATTCCAGTCGCTTCCGCAAAGGGGTAAAAACGCTTCGTGCAATCGTTACGGATGGGCTCTGGGGTGGCGAAGTTTTTATCTACGGCTTGGCAGAGCAGATGGATGATTCGCTCACATTGAAGGCTATCAAATCCGCAGTGGTGAAATGCGTCCTTCCCACCGTGTCTAAGCGCGTGGTCTGCGTTATCTATCATCCGGATAGCTATGATCTTAACGCTCGCCGCATCGAGATCTCGCTTGGAGCAGAAGTACTTGAGTTCTTGGGCTCGACGGCTCTTCACTTCCAGCTACCAGAGTTGCCGGAGCGGTTTTTCGTTATGGATGACAAACGTAGCAATACCGAGCGCGTCGGGGTAATTGTGGACGGTTTTTGGGGGGCTGCAGTCAACTCGAACGGCGTCGATGAAGCTGATAACAAAACCTCCCTAGAGGAAGTGCGTGTTCGGATGCAGATTGCCGTTGAAACGAGCCTTTCACTGCTTGGATTCAATCCAAATCGAAACTAGGTCGCATTGAGTGCGGATTCTACGCTGACTAGGACAGTGATTCCACGCTGATCCGGACACTTTTCAAGCAGACCGCGACGCAGGAAACTCACTGTCATCGACCTCTTTCTCGAGGCAAAGGGGGCATTGTGGAGCGTTTATTTATGCGTAAAATCCGAGAGGTGTTGCGCCTCAAGTACGACTGCGGTCTGTCCGTCCGCAAAACGCCCGCAGCCCTGGCGTTGGCCCCAGCACTGTCGGCGACTACCTCAACCGCTTTGCCGCCAACGGCCTGACCTGGCCCTGTTCCCTTTCCGGTGCCGAGCTGGAGAAGCAGTTGTTCCCACCAGCCTCAAGTGGTACTCAGCGAGCAGCGCAAGGTACATACCGAGCTGCGCCGACCCAGCGTGACCCTAGCTTTGCTCTGGCAGGAATACCGTCAGGGACAACACTAGGGCTTCCAGTACAGTTGGTTCTGCGAGCATTACCGCTGGCAAGCTGGACGTGGTGATGCGCTAGGAGTACCGCGCTGCCGAGCAGCTGCTTGCCGATTACGCGGAACAGACGGTGCCGGTGATCGATCATCACGCTGGCGAGAACCAGCCAATGCAGATGTTCGTCGCGGTGCTCGGAGCCTCCAATAACACCTTCGCCGACGCCACCCGCTCGCAGAAAACTGCCAGAGCAGCCGTATGCCTACGCCGACGTCAGCACCGTACCGGTTTCACGATCAGTTGATTTACAACATTCATGCAGGGTTACTCCCTATGAGTGAGATAATTGGTCAAACAACGATCAAACTCGGTAACCCCGTCCTACTCAAGACCCGTGCCAGATCAGATGGAAACTTCTACACCTGAAGTCTGGCTCTGACCTGCCGGCTTACATTCGATCATCACAATGGGCTCCTGCCGACGTTCTCGTGCGCCTCCCATAAAGCCAAGCGTTCGCTTCCTGATGTAGGATCGAGCGTCCCACTTTT
>JALOAH010000210.1 GCA_023228865.1 Porticoccaceae bacterium
GGTCATCAGCGTAGGAGTGCGAATCCACAACTCACCTGCTGTATCTGGTGGTAGAGAGTTGCCTGTCTCGTCGCGAACATCGAGAGCAACACCAGGGAAGGGCAGGCCCACAGACTGCATCAGTTCTGGGCGCTCTAAATCATGGCTTGCAGGTGGCAAGAAAGTGGCCGAGCCGGTGACTTCAGTCATGCCGTAGAACTGTCCAAAGCGGCAACCTAAAACATCAATGCAGTCTCGCAGCAGCGATTCCCCTATAGGTGCAGCGCCGTAGAAAACAATATCTAGCGATGGGATCGGCGCGCCGGTTTTTTTGACCTCTTCTACAATTGAACGCACCACTGTGGGGACTGCAAAGGTAGTTGAAGCATTGTGTTCACGTAATAAACGGGCAATATTGGGACCCGAAGGGTCGATGGTAAGAACACAGGTAGACTGTCTCATCAGCCCCATCAACATCCAGGAGATGCCGCCGATATGGAAGTGAGGCATGGCTGAGACCATGGTGCCGTCACGCCAGGTGGGAAAGTGTTCAAAGCAAAACTCTGTTTGCCGTGAGATAGACAGAGCCTTATGCGTACACAACGCGCCTTTGGGCTTGCCGCTGGTGCCGCTAGTGTAGAGCAGCAGGCAAACGGAATCATCGTGTGGCGCAGAACTTGGATCCGTGGGGCCGTCCTGCTCTAAAGCAGTGATAAAGGTGCTGCGTTCATCGGGAGTGGCAGTTGTTGACTGCAGGGCTGGTGGCGATGCCAGCCCCTCCATGGCCTGCTCAGCTACAGTGCTGAATTCAGGATCACAGAACAACAGCTTGGGTTCGGAATCCTCAAGAAAATAATGTATCTCGTGGCTTACGCAACGCCAGTTGAGGGGCGCCACAATAAACTTTCCACGGATAGCCGCCAACAGCAGGATGTAGAACAAAGCATGATTTTTGCCCAGATACGCCAGCCGATCTCCAGGCTTGAAGCCTTGGTCTCGCAATAAGGCTGTAGCCCGGCCCACTAAGCGCTCTAGCTCACTGTAACTGATAGAGACATTCTGCTCAGGCATAATGATAGCTATCCGCTGCGGGTGTAGCTCTGCACCGAGGCGTGCAGTGTCACCTACCCACTGCATTGTTTCCAGGGCCGTTATTTCTGGGCCTTCAACCATAGTAATTCCTGCTGTTGACGATCATTTTCTAAGAGTGTGCGCTTCTAAGGTCAGCGTTATTACATGCTGTACTACGTAGTAATAGTGCCGATTGAGTCGCCTAGAGCGACAGGTACTTCCGGCTCCACAGCAATATGCAAGGTGCCAGTAGCAGGGGCCACTAGCTCAAAAGTGGCTTTCTCAAACAACATCTCGGCGATGACTTCGCCTTCTGTAACTTTGGCTCCATCCTTATAGAGCCAGATAACGATGGAGCCGGTTTTTTCTGCATCGTCCCAAAGTTCGAGGGGAACCTGAATGTCTACTGTAGCCACGCTGGTGTACTCCTGGGTTAAAAGAAAGATCGGGCTGCGTCGGCAATACGTCCGGTAAGGGGCAGGACGTAATTTTCGAGAGCGCGAGAATAGGGAATGGGAACATCTGGCACACAAACCCGGCTCGGAGGTGCCTTGAGCACAGTGGGATCGCGTTCAACCACGCTGGCAATCACTTCACCTGAAACGCCGTAACTCATATAGTCTTCATCGGCCACGATCAGGCGACCCGTTTTGGAGACAGACTCCATAATGCCGTCGCGGTCAAGCGGCACCAGGCTCCGCAAATCAACCACTTCTGCAGAGATGCCCTCTTTTGCCAGCTCCTCGGCAGCTTCCAGTGCATGGTGAACAGACAGACCAACACCGACGATGGTGACGTCTGTGCCTTCCCGATACACTTTTACTTTGCCAAAGGGCACTGTGTAATCGTTCTGAGGGACTTCGGCAAGAGTTGTTTTTACAGTGGGGCCCATCCAGCCCACCCCGGCAGCACCCTTGTGCATCAAATAGACGACAAAGTCGTCATCGCGAATGGCTTGGTGCATCATGCCTTTGGCATCATAGGCATTGGTGGGACAAACAACCTTTACGCCAGGCATATGCGCCAAGGTAGCATGCAAACACTGAGAGTGCTGTGCAGCATTGTTATAGCCGCCACCTGTACCTGTTAAGAGCACCATGGGGACATTGAGCTGTCCGCCGGACATATAACGGGTTTTTGCCGCATAGTTGACGATGGCGTTATAGCAAACACCGATAAAATCTACATAGGCAAGCTCGATAACAGGTCTCATGCCGGCGATAGCAGCACCAGCCGCCATACCTATGAAGCCCGTTTCGGAGATAGGTGTGTCGAGGATGCGTTCCTTGCCAAATTTTGCACCAAGACCGTCGGCGGTGCCAAATACTCCACCCATACCGTAGACATCTTCACCCAACATGAAGACACTCTTGTCGTGAGTCATTTCCCACTCAAGAGCTTCTCGCTGAGCGCGTGCGCAGGTCATTACGCGTGAGGATGCTGACTGGGTTAAATCATCAAAGGCGCTCGCGGGTACGTCGGCAGTGCTTGTTGCTTGATCGTTACTCATTTTTTATCCCCTATAAAATTAAGCTGACTTAAACACGTGCTCAAGAGCTTCTTCTGGTGCAGGGTAGGGCGCATCTAGCCCAAACTGAATTGCCTTGTCTACACGGGCTTTTTCTTCAGCCTCAATAGCCGCAGCTTGCTCCTCGCTCATGACACCCTCGGCGATCAGCTTAGCGCGGTACAATGGAATTGGATCTACCTGAAAATCCTTGCGATCACCGGTGATATAGCTGGCAGGGTCGCCCATAAAGTGGCCCCGCAAACGGGCTGTCTCAATCTCGAGAACGGTACCGCCTTCACCGTTGCGCGCGCGGTCCACAGCTCGTTGACAAGCCTCGCGGATCAGGTCTGCGTCGTTGCCTGCCACATACTCGCCCACCAGGCCATAGGCTGCTGCCCGGTCACTGTTGCGCTCGATGGCGGTAGAAGCGGACTTGTGCGTGGTTACTCCCCACTTGTTGTCTTCGATCACCGTGATCATCGGAAGTTTATAGATGCCGACCAAGTTTAATACTTCATGGAAAGCACCCTGGTTGGCGGCCGCGTCACCAATAACGCTGACTGCGATGCCAGGTTTGCCCTGCATGCGACGGGCAAGCGCCATGCCTGCAGCAGGGCCCATGCCCTCTGCAATGATGCCGCTGGAAGAAAAGTTTACGGAGGCATCATAGACGTGCATATGACCGCCACGGCCACCGGAGAGCCCGGCTTTCTTGCCAAACAGCTCGGCAGCCATTTTGTCGAGATCAACCCCCCGGGCAATTGCCATATGGTGGGGGCGGTGAGCTGCAACGAGGAAGTCGTCAGCGCTCAGAA
>JALOAH010000211.1 GCA_023228865.1 Porticoccaceae bacterium
ACCACACACGGCGATCCCTGACAAGGCGTCGAGATAGGCTTTACCGGTGTCGTCCCACACCGTGGCACCCTGTCCGCGAGTAAGGGTCAGGCTGCGCTGGCCATAGGTATTCATCAGTGTCCCGACTGTCATAGCGGATAACTCCAACTGAGCTTGCTTGAGTTAGTGAACTTTTAGTGGACTTTAATTAGTGAACAAGTGGACGAACCAGCGTGGCATTAGCGGGTCGTGAAAACAACAACAGGCAGCTTGGCTGCCTGCATGAAAAGGGCAAGATAGTAGCCCCTGCAGGGGGCTTTTGCAATGCTAATCATGGTGCTGCTCTGACAGGCTGTATTTAATTTTTCCTTATCGCGCTATCGCTACAGCAAACTCTCCAATGCCAGAAAGGAGCTAAATCTTCAAGGGAGTACAGATTATTCTGAACAAAGCTGACTGTTTTCCCAATTTTGCTCCCTGGTCAATAGAATGCCTCGCCGTAATGGGTATGGCTGAGTTGCCTTCAATACCCAGCTGGCTTGGCCACCTCGCTCAATACATCTAACGCAACCTCACAGCCCCGCAGCCGGAGTCTCCGGAGTGGATGAGCTGCCCCAGGTTCGCGATATCACCGCCGCTAAGCGGCACGACAACGCCGATAGAAAAAGGTTTCTGAAGAAATATCACTTTTTCATGGCGGCGCTGGCCAACCAGTAAAATGTAACAAATTGTACTAGTCAAAACTGTTGCCAAAACACATCCACCGCCATCGGGCTGATCCGCATGGTGGAGAAAACTGGGAGACACGCAATGAACAAAAGCTACCGTATCGTTTGGAGTCATAGTCGCGGCCAATGGATGGTCGCCTCCGAGCTGGCCCGCTCCAAAGCGCCGACCAAAGCGGCGGCCAGCGACGTTCGCCGCACCGTACCAGGCTTTCTTGCCGGCCTACTGCCCTCCGCCTGGTTGGCGGGCGATGAATCCGGTGGTGTGACCCGGCGCAACCGCGTTGCAAGCTCCGTGGCGGCAGCAGTGCTGATGCTGACTGGTGGGCTGGGTGCCCAGGGGGCGCTGGCGGATTGGACAGTGGCAGGGCCTGGTGGGACTGGGCCTGTGACAATTGGCGAAGGTGGCGAGGTAGTTTTCGAGGGCGATGATGCCAATATCATAGTGACAGTAGGCGGGGGTGAGAACGAAGGAGTTGTCACTGTCTCCCTCAACAATAACGTTGACCTTACGAATGCGGGCCAACTAAAAGTCGACAACACCGTGGTGAATAGCAGCGGTGTGACGGTGGGCAGTGGCGCCAATAGCCCCAGTATCACCACCAGCGGCATCAATGCTGGAAATATGGTGATCACTGGCGTGGCCGATGGCACGGCGGATGATGATGCAGTGAATCGCGGCCAACTGAATACTGTAGAAGGTAAGGCTGAAAGTGCATTGACGGCAGCCAATGCTGGCTGGGACATCAGTGTCGGTGGTGGTACGGCTGAGAATGTGGGTCCCGGTGATTCGGTGGACTTTAGCAACACTGACAATAATGTCGTGATTAACCGCGACGGTACGGATCTGACAGTGAATCTTGATCCAGACCTGGACGTGACCAGTGTTACCACTGGCAGCACCGTAATGAATACCAGCGGTGTGACGGTTGGTGGCGCAAGTGGAACAAACATTGGCGCCAGCCAGGTGACAGTGGGCGGTACCAATCCAGTTGTTATCAACGGTGCAGCAGGCACAGTCACCGGGCTATCCAACACCACCTTCACGCCGGGCAGCATCACCAGCGGACGAGCAGCAACGGAAGATCAGTTGCAAGAAGTCAGCAACGTAGCCAGTGCGGGCTGGAATGTGAACAGCACTGATGGCACCGCGGCCAATGTTGGCTCAGGGGGCACTGTAAATTTCGTCGGTGGTGACAACATCAGCGTGACTCACGCTGGTACTACTGATGGTGCCACCGTCACCGTCAGCCTCGACGACGATATCACCGTCGATAGCGTCACCACCGGCAGCCTCGATGCTGGCAGCGGTAATCTTGTTGTGTCCGGCACTGGTGTCACTGTTGGCACCGAGCTCGATATGGATGGCAACAAGATCACCAATCTCGCCAAAGGCGCCATCGCGGAAGATAGCGCCGATGCGGTTACTGGTGGACAGCTCTACGAATTCTTCGGCATGGAAGAGGGTGTGGAGGGCGTTCGGTATTTCCGCGCCAACTCGACAGACCCCGACGCTCAAGCAGAGGGCGATAACTCCGTCGCCATAGGTCCTAACACCAGCGCCGAAGGCGATAACAGCTTGGCTGCTGGAGATGGCGCGTCAACAACAGAAGAGGGCGTAGGTGCTCTTGCACTGGGTCAACGTGCGACGGCAGGTGGTGGAGCACCAAATTCAGGTGGAGCGGGCGCGGTAGCCATTGGTCGAGACAGCCATGCTAGTGGCACCAGCGCAGTTGCTCTGGGTGATGACGCTAGGGCGACGGCAGGTGGAGCTACAGCGCTGGGTACTAGTGCCGCAGCCTCTGGGGGCAATAGTATTGCCATAGGTGATGCTGACGCTGCTGGTGGCAACTCTTTTGCTGCAGGCTTTAATGCCTCTGCTGCTACGAGTGATTCAATTGCTCTGGGTACTCGCGCTGGCCGAGGTACAGGCACAGAAACCAATGACCCGGGTCAGCGCCATTCATTTATTGCGATAGGGAAAGATGCCGGCCGGAATATCGATGGCAACCAAGCCATTGCTATCGGGGTGGACGCTGGATCAAATACTACCGGTAGTAACCAGATTGCTATTGGTGCTGAGGCAGGAAAATCCCTGGAAGGTGAGAGAAATATTTCTCTTGGATACCAAGCAAACAATTCGGGTGGGGATGTAGATCACGCCACTTCTATCGGGGGCTTGAGTCGTGCCGGGACTGATGCTGTAGCAGTCGGCTATGGTGCAAATGCCGGAACCGCATCTTTGGCGTTAGGCTCTGGTGCCAAAGCTGAAGATGGAAGTATTGCATTAGGCCATAACTCCCATGCAGTACAGGTTTCTGGGGCGGGGTACCTCACAGGCAAAGCCTTTGACGGACCATCCGTCTCTGTAGGCAATGCTGCGACCGGTTTGACGCGTCGGATTACCAATGTGGAGGACGGCTCTGCAGATTATGACGCTGTTAACGTTCGACAGCTAGAGTTCTTGAAGGATACTCTAGGCAGCTTTGACCCAGAGTCGGGCGGCAACGTCAATTACAATACGGATGGCACCATAACCGTTGAAGCGGCTACTGCTGGAGATCGGGCTGTAAATCTGGAGCAAATGAATGCCCGAATTGCAGAAGAAAAGCTTAAGTACTACAGCGTTAATCCAAATGGAGACACCGCAAACCAAA
>JALOAH010000073.1 GCA_023228865.1 Porticoccaceae bacterium
TTGCCCAGGCTATTTTGCAGACCGTGCCTGATGACCCTACAGCAGTATACAATGCTGAGATCATTATTGAAACCTGCCAGGAATTCCAGGAAAATCCGCCCACGCCCATACCAGAAAATGGTGAGTCAGATTAGGTGGAATAAACTCAGGATAATGACAATTCGCCTGACGCACAACTAAGGTAAAACGATGTACCTTGACGGCAGAGAACCGCATTTCAGAAGTGTCCGCAAAAAATCAAACCCCTATCGGGTTCTTATTTTCGTGGTGTTGATTGTCTTCTTTCTGACGCTGTTATCCAGCATTGTTCGGGGGGATGTTCAGCCGCTGTTTTTACCCACGCCCACGCCCACCCGCACTTCAGATTCTTTTGTGAAAGAGGGAATGACTCATTTTGAAGCTGGCAACCTGGAGGCAGCCATTACCGCACTAAAACGCGCGGTGATGCTTGATCCAGAGAATACAAATATCCTTGCCGAGCTGGCACGGATTCAAACCTATTCTTCAGCCCTCAGCACGACCGACGCCGAACGCTCTCAGCGTTTGGCTGAGGCGCTTGAATCCATTGATCGTGCGAAGGAAATCGACCCCAATAACAGCGAGGTTCTGGCAATCCGTGCCTTTGTGTTGGATTGGAATGCAAACCCGTTCCTGGTGGACCCGGAGACAGAAGAAGATTTATTGAATCGCGCCGAAGCCGAGGCATTAATGGCGCTGCAAATCGACAGCACGAACACCCTGGCGCTGGCTTATTATGCCGAAGTTCTGGTGAGCCAGATGAAGTTAAACCAGGCTTACCAGTATATTCAACAGGCTGCGGAGCGGGACCCTAACCTGATGGATGTCCACCGGATCATGGCTTTCACTTACGAGACCATGGGAGAATACAACCTTTCGATCCAGTCTTATAAGCGTGCGATTGAGATCATGCCGAATTATACATACCTGTATATTGCAGTGGGAAGGATCTATCGCCATCTTCAGCTTTATGATCAAGCCCTGGAACTTTTTGCCACGGCAGCAAACCTGAATGAGCAATTGGGTATCAAAGATCCCACGCCTTACCTGACGATTGCCAACACTTATGCCCAGGATGGCGAATTTTTTGCCGCAGCCTGGAACATGCAAAAGGCGCTAAGCTTTACCCCTGCCAATCCCAGTGTTTATGGGCAGTTAGGCGTAATTTATCATAAGTCACGCAATTACGAGGGCGCGATCCCTGCGTTGCAGTGCTCAATTGATGGCTGCAGCGCAGAGATCAGTTGTGAAGTGCGTCAATGCAATCCGGATGTCGATCCGATGGTAGCCGTAGAAGGGCTGCCGCTTTCGGGGAGCACGATTGTGAATTATTTTACTTATGGCTCTGTTTTAGCCGGCTTGCATCGCCCCGGTGATGATAAGTGCGATCGGGCGCTGGTCATCTTCGCACAGATACGCAGTCGCTATGCGGAAGACCCCTCGGTGATGAGCATTGTGCGCGCGGGTGAAGAGATTTGTGCATACAGCCTTGGGTTAATGGATCTGGGCGAAACGGGGGAAACGCCGGTCGGCGCAACTGAAACGCCGCCGCCTGAGCAGCCTGTCGGCGATACCGCAGAAGAGTAGCTCGCATGGGGTTTGTGTAAATCTTTTGTAAGAATTCTATATTTTACCCTTGACGTACATTTTGTAAAAAGGTAATATTGGGGGGTGTTAGCACTCTTGTTGTGAGAGTGCTAAAAAGTCGAAAACCTACTGATAAAAGAAAATAAATTCAAACGGAGGAACTCATGACAATTTCAATAAAACCTTTGGGCAATCGTCTCGTGGTCGAACCCATCGAGGAAGAAGAAATTACTGCTGGAGGCATCGTGCTTCCTGAAACCGCCAAAGAAAAACCCCAAAAGGGCGTTGTTTTGGCTGTTGGCCCCGGCGAGCGCAATGACGAAGGCGAATATATGCCCCTTGAAGTTAAAGAGGGTGATCGTGTCCTGTTCGCGAAATATTCGGGGACTGAAGTTAAATACGATGGTAAAAAATTGCTGATCATGCGGGAAAGCGATATTCTCGCCAAACTCAACTAGTGAGAAAAATATCCAAGGAGTAATTAACAATGGCTAAACAAATTATTTTTTCAGAAGAAGCACGCCGTTCGCTCAAAGCCGGCATTGATATCGTGGCAAAATCGGTTGTTACAACCCTCGGTCCGAAGGGACGCAATATCGCCATCGATCGCAAATTTGGTTCTCCAACCATTACCCATGACGGTGTGACCGTTGCTAAAGAAATCGAACTGGAAGATCCCTTTGAGAATATGGGCGCCCAGTTGCTTAAGGAAGCTGCAACCAAAACCAATGACATCGCCGGTGACGGCACGACGACATCCACTGTGCTGGCACATTCAATCGTGACCGACGGCCTTAAAAACCTTGCTGCCGGCGCCAACCCCATGCTGCTCAAACGAGGTATTGAAGCCGCGTCGAAGGCAGTGGCAGAGGCGATTGGTTCACAGTCAATTGCCATCACCAGTCCGGAAGAAATTGCGAATGTGGCCTCAATTTCAGCCCAGGACCGCGAAATTGGTGAACTGATCGCTGAGGTGATGGACAAAGTAGGCAATGATGGTGTGATCACGGTTGAAGAATCACGCGGCCTTGAATTTGAAACCGACTATGTTGACGGTATGCAGTTTGATCGTGGATACATCTCGCCCTATTTCGTTACGGACCCCGAGACAATGGAATCCATAATTGAGGACCCCTATGTCCTTGTTTACGATAAGAAAATCTCTGCTGCCAGCGACATCGTGCCCTTGCTTGAAAAATTGGTGCAGGTTGGCAAGCGCGAGCTGCTGATTATTGCAGAGGATATCGATGGTGAAGCCCTGGCGACACTGGTGATCAATAAACTGCGCGGCATGATCAACGTACTCGCTGTCAAAGCCCCAGGATTTGGCGATCGCCGTAAAGCTATGTTGCAGGATATCGCTGTATTAACGGGCGCCAGCGTGATTTCTGAGGAAACCGGCCGCAAACTGGAGACCGTCACGATCAATGATCTGGGAAAAGCTGAAAAAATCTTCAGCACAAAAGACGAGACAACCATCGTTGGCGGTAAGGGTGATAACGACGCCATCAAGGGTCGCGTTGAGCAGATCCGGGTTGAAATTGAAAATACAACCAGCGATTACGACCGTGAAAAACTGCAAGAGCGGCTGGCGAAGCTCGCTGGCGGCGTTGCCATCATTCGTGTAGGCGCAGCCACCGAAACTGAGCTGAAGGAAAAGAAGCATCGTGTTGAAGATGCCCTGTCTGCAACCCGTGCGGCTGTGGAAGAAGGAATCGTGCCCGGCGGCGGTGTGGCGTTGATCAACGCTATGAGCGCAGTTGAAGACCTGAAGATGGACAGTGATGATGCCCAGATCGGTGTTAAAATTGTCCGCGATGCATTGGAAATCCCGATGCGAAAAATCGCCGAAAACGCCGGCAAAGATGGATCAGTGGTTGTTGAGCATGCTCGCCAGGCACAGGTCAAGGAAAAGAACTCCCGCATCGGTTATGATGTTTTGACCGAAGAATATTGCGACATGGTTGCATGCGGCGTGATTGACCCCGCCAAGGTGACCCGCGGTGCGCTAGAAAACGCGGCTTCCATTGCGGCAATGATCCTGACCACCGAAGCCCTGATCACGGATATTCCCGAACCAGAACCGCCAATGCCTCCTGGAGGTGGTGGAATGGGCATGGGCGGCTATTAAGCCGATTGGGTTCATAAGATTAGAAAGCTGTTCCGAAATGGAGCAGCTTTTTTATTTTAGGTGAATGGTGGATGGTGGATGGTGAGTAGGAATCAGGAAGTAGGAAGCAGGGAGTAGGAAGTTGGAATCAGACCTGCTATTAGATGTCAAGGGTTAACCTCCATAATCTGAAGGGGTTTTCGTAGATTCACGGCCACGAACAACATAAGGACGTTGGTCCTTTAGGATAATGAATATTCTTGAAAGCAACTTATTACAGACAGCTCCTAAAGCTGTTCCATGGTGTTTTCCCTCCGGCCGTTTTGATTGGTAATAGGCTTTGAGTTCTGGATCATAGTGTATTGCCATGCTAGCAGCTTGCCAAAGAGCATAACGTAAGTGTGGAGACCCTCGTTTGCTCATACGAGTTTGCTTGGCTACGAATTGACCGGTTTCGTAGACTGTTGGATCAATACCAGCAAAGGCAACCAGTTTTTCGCTGCTTTCGAAGCGGCTGACATCACCGATTTCAGCCAGAATAGCCGAACCGGTCACCTTTCCAATCCCAGGAATAGAAGTGATGAATTGAGGGATTTGGTCCATCATTGCCTCAATTGAGTTATCTAAAATCTCAATTTGGCTTAGGAGCAGATCGAGTTGCTCTAATAGGCATTGCATTTCAAGATAGACGGCATCGGTCAAGAAGCCAATACCCACAGATTGTTTAGCCAGCTCTTGGAGTTGACTGGCTTTCTCTTGGCCAAAACGACCTTGGCTATTGGTTCTCAGAATGCTGGTAAGCTCCGCGAGGTCAAAATTCGCAATATCTTGCGCTGACACCGCTTCTTTGAGCAAAGCACGGGAGGATTTGATGAAAATATCAGAAAAAACGGTCTCGTATTCGGGAAATACCCGATCCAGGATAGTAAGAATCTTGCGTTTGAGGTCTCCAACCTGATCCATCAGAGCATATCGAAACCGGGTCAGTTCCCGTAGTTTCATCAAAAGGGGTAATTGCCTGGCCGTAGGTGAAAGATTGCCAATCCTAAGATAGTCTGCAATCCACCAAGCATCTCTGCGGTCATTCTTAACTTTTCGTATTCCACTTCGGCGATAGGCTGCGATTTGCAGAGGATTTAGCACAACGATCTTGAAACCTGCATCGCTGAGCGCTTCAAACAATGCTAACCAGTAGTGCCCAGTCGCCTCAAGACCGATCAGCATATTCTGATCAACAGATTGTAGTCTTGCCATCAATTCTTCAAATCCTGAAGCGGTATTCGAAATTGTCAACGGTTTACCTTGAGTCTCCCCATCGTCGGTCAAGATGACAGCATCATGTTTCTTTTTTGCAACATCAATCCCGCAGTAAAACATAAGTTCAACTCCTTGTGATATGATCCTTGAAGTGAGGTGACCTCAGGACTCTGCGAGACTCTCTGCCTTGTTAGTTATGCGCAGCTTTTTCTGCAACCTGCTTATTCGAGACCTCTCGCAGAGCTGAGGCGACATTCTGCTTCACGAGGCTGACCCTCAAGGAATTTTTCGTCGACCTCAGCTTCTACGATTGATTGTAATCAAGCCTTATACTAGCTACTGACTTATTTATACAAGGAATCAGGAAACAGGAATCATGAACTTTTACCAGTAATCAACTACATGCAACCAGCTATGCAATCCCCGAGCGCAGGCGCTCAATACCTTTGCAGGGCACAGGGAGTGCTACGCGAAGCGGGACCAACTACCAGCTAATAGCTTCTCATTACCTTTCTCTAATCTGAAGAGTAAAATGGGAATATAGGCTGAATATCATGGTGGATATTGCCGGGATAAAAATATGCCTTTTCCTAACGGGTGAAGGATGTGATAACAGCGGGTTCACGCTACCCGCGAGTTTTGGAGGAAGAGTGTGACGGAAACAAGTAAAAGAAGAAAAAGAAGCAAAAAAGGGCTGTGGATACTGCTTTTAATCCTGGTTTTAGCTGGTTTGTATGTTGGATGGCGGTTTTATTCCACACGCCAGGCAGCCAACCGGGCTCTGGCTAATATTGAAACACAACCCTATCAACGGGACAGCCTGAGCGCTTTCATTTACGGCACCGGCACTGTCGAGCCCGGCCAAACTGCCGTGCTGACCTGGTCTGCCAGCGGCATTATCGGTGAGGTCGGGATTGCAGTGGGTGACCGGGTTGAAAAAGACCAGGTGCTGATGTCACTGGAAACGGATTCCCTGTCAGTGGAGATTTTGCAAGCCCAAATTGACGTGATCAACGCGCAGCAAGCTCTGGATAAGCTTTATGAAAACTGGGGCGTTGATCTGGCTCAAGCCCGGCTGGATTTGTTGAATGCCGAAGAGCAACTGGAAGACCTGCAAAATCAGCGGTCGGTGATGAATTTTCGGCGCTGTTCAGACGAGAAGATCGAGGAACTGGAAGAGGATCTGGATAAGGCAGAACAGATATATAACTTCCAGCAAAATGCTACCAACCTGCAGCGGGTCAATACTGCCCAGGCCAATTTAAACTTCTGCGTGGCGGAATTTAGCGAACGCGAAATTGCAGAAGCTGAGCTGGAGATCGAGCTGGCCGAAGCCCGCCTGACCAGTCTGCAAAACCGGGTGAACCTGCTCACGGATGGGCCGGACCCCGACGAGGTGACCATCCTGGAAACTCGCCTGGCGATTGCCCAATCGCGACTGGACAGCCCGACGATAAAAGCGCCCTTCGCTGGCGTGATCACGGAACTGCCCGCACAGGTTGGCGATGTCGTCCAGATGGGCGCCAGGGCGGTACAGTTGGATAATCTGGCAGAACTGCGGTTGGCAGTACAAATTTCGGAAATCGATATTCCCTATGTGAACCAAGGCCAGCCGGCACATCTGGTATTTGACGCATACTATGAGAGAACCTTCAATGGAACCGTGACGGAAATTTCTCCGGTGGGCAGTTCAGGCCAGGGTGTGGTTGAATATACGGTCACCATCCAGATGCAAGATGCTGATGTGAGCATCCGTCCTGGCATGACTGCGGCTGTGTCGATCCTGATCGAAGAAATCGAGAATGTATTTGTCATTTCCAACGAAGCCATCGTCAGCATTAACGGGCAGGAGCTGGTTTTTGTCCGCCGGGGCGAGGTGTATGTGGGCGTGCCTGTTGTTTTGGGCTTTTATTCGGATTATTACAGCGAAGTGCTTGAAGCAGAAATACAAGAAGGTGAATTGATCGTGCTCAACCCACCGGCGGAGATCACCGGATTGATGCCTTTTAATATGGGTCCCGGGAGTGGTGGTTTTGGCGGATTTAGAAATTAGGATGAACCATGGCTGAGCAGGAATATGTCATTCAAATTGAGAACCTGACCAAGGTCTACCAGATGGGGGAGGTCCAGGTGCATGCCCTGCGCGGCGTTAGTTTTACTGTGGCGCCCGGAGAAGTGCTGGCGATCATGGGTCCCTCCGGCTCTGGTAAATCGACGCTGATGAATATGCTTGGCTGTTTGGATACCCCCACCGACGGCGACTATTACCTGGATGGCGAACGGGTTTCCACCCTGGTGGATGATGAACTGGCTGAAGTGCGCAACCGTAAGATCGGGTTTGTGTTTCAGCAGTTCAACCTGCTGCCGCGGGCAACCGCGCTGGCCAATGTTGAGCTGCCCTTACGCTATTCAGGGATGACTGGCAACCGTAAAGCATTAGCCCTTGATGCCCTGGAGGCTGTGGGGCTGGGTGATCGGGTGCATCACAAGCCGAATGAGCTTTCAGGCGGTCAGCAGCAGCGAGTGGCTTTGGCGCGTGCCCTGGTCAATAGCCCTGCCATCATCCTGGCGGACGAACCCACCGGCAACCTGGATACGTCCTCCGGAGAAGAAATTATTAACCTCTTGCTGTCTTTGAACCACACCAACGCCACCACGCTGTTGATTGTCACCCATGACGCAGAGGTGGCGGCGGTGGCTCAGCGTGTCATCTACCTGCGTGACGGGCTGATCGAAAAACAGGAGGTGCGCCAGTGAACCTGATCCTGAATATCAGGGAGGCTATGGGCAGCCTGGGCGCCAATAAAATGCGCTCCCTGTTGACGATATTGGGGATTGTGATCGGTGTGGCGTCGGTGATTGCCCTGCTCTCGTTGGGAGAGAGCGCTGGAGCTTCCATCACCGGGGAGATCGAGAGCATTGGAACCAATGTGATCTACGTCCTGGGGGGCAACAGCAGTGAGGATGTCACCAATCCTAAGGAACTAACCCTGCGGGATGCACAGTCCCTGGCGGCCTCAGCGCGCACATCAGAGATCGCCTATGTGGCGCCGGTCTTCTCCGGTGCTGCTGAGATCACCCATGCTGATCGCAGTGTGACGACGTCCATCCTGGGAATCACTCCCGATTACCAGTTCGTGCAGAATTTGACCATGGCGGAAGGTGAATTTGTCAGCGCAGCCCAGGTTGAGGGACGCAGCGCCGGGGTGGTGCTGGGGCCATCGATAGCAGAGCAATTACTCGGGCGCAGCGCCGGGGTGGTGGGAAATACGGTCAGGATTGGCGGATACCCGTATCGGATTGTGGGGGTGACCGAGGCTAAGGGCGGCAGCGCGTTTAACAACCCTGATAAAAACGTCTATATTCCCATCTCCACCGCCCAGGCTCGCCTGCCGCGCAGCGGGAGCGGGGCATCTGACCGGGTTCAGAATATTCTGGTCTCCATGGTCAACACCGATAATGCAGACCTGGCCCTCCGGCAGATCCGTGAGGTGCTGCGCAGTACACACCGCATTCCACCGCGCAGCCCGGATGATTTCACCCTGCTTAACCAGCAGGACATCCTGGCAGTTGCAGATACCATCACCAACGTGCTGACCATCTTCTTGGGGGGTATTGGGGCGATCTCGCTGCTGGTGGGCGGCATCGGGATTATGAACATCATGCTTGTCTCTGTGACCGAGCGCACCCGGGAAATAGGGTTGCGCAAAGCTTTGGGGGCGCGAAAGGCTGATATCTTAATCCAATTTCTGACAGAATCGGTGTTATTGAGCCTGTTTGGCGGCACCATCGGCATTGTCCTGGGCTGGGGTATTTCTGTCGTCGTCAGCCAGATTGCCACGAGCAGCGGCACTCCGCTGGAGATCGCAGTGACATTGAACTCTGTTTTGCTGGCCACCCTGTTCTCGGCGGCTGTTGGCGTCTTCTTTGGTTTTTATCCTGCCAATCGAGCAGCGAACCTGGCACCGGTTGAAGCCTTACGTTACGAATAGCCGGACAATTTCAGCATAAGAATCTTGAATTAAGCGCTGATTCCATTTGATTTTCAAAAATAACCTGTTTTAGAGGGCGTGTGTAGGGTGATCGTAGGAGAGCCGTCAAGTAGAGACCCTGCTAAAATGCTACAATAGCCTCAACAAACACACTTTTCTTCTCCTTCTGAAGAGCGCCAGGACTGGTTTCCCTGGCGCTCGGCAATTTAATCGGGGGAGTCTGGCGATAAACGCTGAATTTCGTAATCCGAATAATTTCCTGAATATTCACTTAAACCGTCACCGCGCAACTCGATGATCCGGTTAGCAATTCGATCGAGGAAATATCGGTCATGGGAGATTGCCAGCAGGGTGCCGTTGAAATCCAGCAGGGCATCCTCAAGCACTTCGCAGGAGGGAATGTCGAGGTGATTGGTGGGTTCATCTAGAAGGAGGAAGTTGGCGCCAGAAAGGGTGATCAGGGCGATTTGCAGCCGGGCGCGCTCTCCACCAGAGAGCGACCCGACCGGGGTATCGCGTTGTTCATAGTTAAAGCCATATTTGATTAAGAACGCCACCCCGCGGTTTTCTGAAAAATTTCCGGCTTTGCAGACGGTTTCCAGTAAGCCCGGTTTCGGGTCAAGCGTCTCAAACTCCTGGGCGTAATAACCTGCCTTGATGCTGGGACCCAGGTAGATCGTCCCACCGTCCGGAGGCAACTCTCCCAAAATCAGTCGGATCAGCAGTGATTTCCCGACACCGTTGGGGCCGATTATTCCCGCACGGTCGCCATAGCGCAGGAGGAAGTTAATCTTATCCAGCACCACGGCTGTATCCATGCCGTCCGCAGTGAGAAAGCCCTTGCTCACATCGGTGACTTCCAGCACCTTTTCACTGCCGCGCCAGCCGCCCAGGTTAATTTCGATCCTGTTCGCGTCGGAAGGGGGTTGATCAACCCTCTCCAACCGATCAAGGCGTTTGAGAATGTTTATCCCGCGCTGGGAGAATTTGGGGTTGTCGTAAACCTTGCCCCACATCAACAGGCGTTTTGCCGCCTGTTCCAGGCGTGAGATCTCTTTCTGTTGAGCCTGAAAAAGAACAGATTGCCGCTGCAGTCGAAGTTGTTTATCAAAGGTATATTCTGAATAATTGCCCTTGAATTGCTCAATGCGCCCGTGGCCAACTTCCAGGATCTCATCCACCACCATATCCAGGAAATAACGATCGTGTGAGACGATCACCACGCTGCCCGGAAAGGACTGGATCAACTTGCTGAGCATGGCTTTGCCGTCCAGGTCCAGGTGATTGTCCGGTTCATCCAGCAAAAGGATATCCGGACGGCTAAGGATGATGCGCGCCAGGCCCAGCAATTTCTTCTGTCCGCCGCTAAGGTTTTTAACCGGCAGGTTCAGCTCATGGTCTTTAAAGCCGATGCTGGTCAGCAGGGCTTTCACCTGGCCCTCAAGCCCGGAGCCTCCCAGCTCGTGATAGGCGCTCAGGGCGCGTTCATGTTGTTCGATCAAGCGCGCCAGGCGCTTTTCGTCTGCGTAATATTCAGGATGAGCAAATTTAGCTTCCAGTTCAGCCAGTTCAACCTCAAGGGCCAGGACGCGCCCCGCACCCTGGCGTACGGCTTCAGAAGCGGATTGTTCGGGGTCGAGGGCAACTTCCTGTGCCATGTAGGCAACGTTCATGCGCTTATCGATCAATACCACACCTGCATCCGGTTTCAGCTCGCCGAGAATCAGCTTTAACAGGGTGGTCTTTCCGCTGCCATTGGGACCGATCAACCCATAGCAGCCCTGCTGGATTTCACATGAGGCATCGCTAAAGATGGGCGTGGAAGGGTATGAGAAAGTGACTTTGTCGAGGCGCAGGGTAATCATGATGGGAGGTGATCAGGAATCTGGTTTATGATTCGTCCAGAACAGAATTTATCAAAATAAGGTTGCATTGCTTCACACCGATGGTTGCACTGACGATTATACACAAACCTCCCGAAAAAGTGACCGGAAAACAACCGCAATACAGACAGTACCAATTTCCAATTAATGATTCCAAATTTTGCTTTACCATTCTTCAATCACCATGCACACGATCCGCATGTGCTACAATGAAGCCTTGATCTGATCAAAACCATGAAAGGAACCTCATTATGAAACCCACCCTCGATTTCGTTAACCAAATTGCTGTCAACGCGGGTGATATTTTAAAGAATTTTAAACGTGAAGATTTGGACATTGCCCACAAAAGCAGCCGGGACCTGGTCACCCAGGCGGACTATGCATCGGAGCGCTATTTGATCGATGCCATCCAGCAGGCCTTTCCCGGGCACGCCATCATCGCTGAGGAATCAGGCGAGTCGGGGGGTTCTAAGGAACATCAATGGTTTATCGACCCCCTGGACGGCACCCTCAACTATGCCCACGGGGTGCCCTTTTACGCGGTCTCGATCGGCTATGCCTATCGAGGCGAGCTGACCCTGGGCGTGGTGTATGACCCCGAACGCGGGGAACTATTTTCGGCTCAGCGTGGTTCGGGCGCAACCCTGAACGGGGCTCCCCTCCAGGTGTCGCAGTATACGGAATTGGTGGACTGCATGCTGGTGACCGGTTTCCCTCAGGAGGCAGATAACTCGCAGGATGATAACGCGGCTAACTTTATCCGTTTTAACACCCGGGCGCAAACCGTGCGCCGGTTGGGGTCTGCAGCGCTGGATATGGTGTATGTGGCTGCCGGGCGACTGGACGGGTTCTGGCAAGTGAGCATCGGTCAGTGGGACATCGCTGCGGGCTGTTTAATTGTGCAGGAGGCAGGCGGCGTGGTGACAGACCTCTACGGCGGCCCGGATTACCTGCAAACACCATCCACCGTTGTGTGCGCCAACCCGGTTATCCACCAAAAAATGCTGGAGATGCTGGCAGCGGTGCGCGCGGAACGGGGCGTGGCATAACGCGGTACGGGTCAATACCAATGCCGCTGGCTGAAATTGCACTTCAGCCAGCGGTTTTATTTCTTCTAAAGGGGAATTGTTGTGTATGTGTAATTAATAAAAGAGTGGGTTTACAAACAAATGATGTTAATCAATAGGTTCATGAATCATTATAAAATTTTATTAAATACGAATTAAACTAATATTATATCAATTCGTAGGGGCAACCCTTCGCGTAGCACTCCCTGTGCCCTGAAAGGGTATTGAGCCGTGGTTGCCCTACGAGCCTATATTCAGCACTCTCTAAACCCCAGGGACCTCATCACAACACTTTTTTGATCCATGTTTTGCGCATTCAACCGCACAATGCCATATCTTTGATAAAATTAGACTGCTGACCCCGATTTAGCTCACTTTGCGAAAGATGTGCCATGCCAGCGCCGTCCCCGCAACAACCCACAAAACGCTCACCTTTCCAGGGCTTTTTGCCCTTCTTCTGGCTGGCGTTGACCAGCGTGGGCGGCATCCTGCTGGCGGATCGGGTCGCAATCCCCGCCTGGGGCTGGCTGGCGGGGATGCTGCTGTGCCTCCTGGCGCTGATTTTAGCCTGGCGCCTGCCCGGGCGCTTAGCCCTGACCCACCACCTGCGCCGCCTGACGCGGGTCGATCAACGCCTGCCGGGTGCGCTTTTGGCAGCTGCCCTGTGCCTGGGCGGCTGGCGCTTTGCCGCGGCACAGCCTGCGCTCACACCTCAGCACGCCGCCTATTACAATGACCGCGGCACGGTCCAGATGGTGGGAACGGTGGTCAAGCCGCCCGATTTTCGTGACACTGTGACCAACCTGACCGTGGCAGTGGAATCTCTGGAAGTCCTGGACGGGCTTGCGCAACAGGTGAACCCCGCTGAAATCTCTGGCCGGGTGCTGGTGCAGATGCAACCCGGCAGCGCCTGGGCTTACGGGATGCGCATCAGCGTTACCGGTCAGTTGCGGACGCCGCCCGATGGCGATGATTTTTCCTTTCAGGATTTTTTGGCTCGCAAAGGCATCGGAAGCCTGATGACCAATCCCCGGGTTAACCGGTTGGAATTCGACCGGGGCAACCCTTTCAAAGCGGCGATCTTTGCCCTGCACGACCGTGCGTATGCCACATTGCAGACCCTGTTCCCTTCCCCGGAGGCTGACCTGCAGGCGGGCATCCTGCTCGGGCGCGATCAGGGCCTTTCGTCTGAACTGCAGGACGCCTTCCGCCGCACGGGCACAGCGCATATCATCGCCATTTCGGGATTCAATATTGCCATCCTGGCGGGTTTATTTTCCGCTGCCTTCACGCGCCTGCTGGGGCGCAGATGGGGCGCGCTGGCGGCTGTGGCCGCTATATCAGCCTATGCGGTCTTTGTGGGCGGAGATGCGGGCGTCGTAAGGGCGGCGATCATGGGTGCTATGGGGGTGTTGGGCGGGATGTTCGGTCGGCGACAAAACGGGCTCAACAGCCTGGGCCTGGCTGTGCTGGGCATGGCGCTGATCAACCCGAACCTGCCCTGGGATTTTGGCTTTCAGCTCTCCACCGCGGCAACAGTGGGGTTGGTGTTGTATGCGCAACCTCTGGAAGAGTGGTTTATCCAGTTCGCCGCCCGGAGGATATCAGAAGAAAAAGCCCAAAAGTTGGTGGGCCCGGTGAGCGAATTTTTACTCTTTACCCTGGCTGCCCAGGTGATGACCCTGCCGATTATGATCTACCATTTCGGGGGCGTGTCCTGGATTACGTTGCTGGCCAATCCTTTGATCCTGCCACCACAATCCCTGGTGATGGTGTTGAGCGGGTTGGCCCTGCTGACGGGTCTGGCCTTACCCGGGATGGGACAAGTTCTGGCGGTCTTCGGTCTGCCCTTTGTGCGCTACACCATCCGCATGGTGACCTGGCTGGCGCGCCTACCCGGCAGCGAAGTGGTATTCCCCTCTTTTCATGTTCTGTGGCTGGTGGTGTTTTATGCTGGTTTGTTCCTGTTGACGCTCCTTCCCCCTGAGGCGCGCACGTTAACCCTTAAGAAAATATTTTCTCCGCAGATTGGTTTGCTGATGCTGGCGGGCCTGACCGTGCTTGTGTGGAACCGGGTTTTGAGTGCGCCGGATGGACGTTTGCATTTGACCCTGCTGGATGACCGTGGGACGCTGCTGGTGCAGACCCCGTCGGGAGGGTCCGTGCTGATCGGCGGGGGTGAGAGCGGGTCAGCGCTCAACCAGGCATTGGGCGAGATGCTCCCGACCGGGGGGCGCCATCTGGACCTGTTGATCATCGGCAGCAATTCCCGCGAAGATCTGCTCGGGCTGATCGGCGTGATCAAGAAAGTACCGATTGACATGGTCCTGTGGGCTGTGGACCCGGATGTCAACCAGACCAGCCGTACTGTTGTTGCCCTGCTGGCTGAACAGGGCGTGCAATCTCAGATTACAAGTGCGGGCGCTGTTGTGGACGCCGGGAAAGGGCTGCGGATTGAAATCCTGTGGGAGGGCGAGCGCGGCGCCCTGCTGTGGCTGACCTGGGAGGATTTTCGCGCGTTGATTCCCACGGGCAGGGTTGGCGACTGCTGGCATCATCTGCCTGCCCCGCCGGATGTGCTGTTCCTGCCCGCTGGTGTGGGCGTGGAAGACCTTCCCCTGGAGCAAATCACGCTCTGGGCGCCTGAAGTGATCCTGCTTTCCGCTACAGAAGCGGAAGCGCCACCCCTGCAGGCAGCGTTGACCGGCTACCCGCTGGTCAGCGGGCAAGCCTACGGCTGGGTGCGGGTCAGCAGCGACGGGAAGGGGATGTGGGTGCGCAGACAGCGCTGAGGATGCGCCTGGCGAAATCATGCTTTACAATCGAACTAAAAGTATTGTCTGAAACCACTTCTTGCGAAAAGGATCAACACCTGATGAACACGCCCCTGCCCCCCTCTTTTGTCCTCTCACCCGACGTGCTGCAGGCGCTCAACCTGGGTTTTCCGGTTGTGGCGCTGGAATCGGCTGTAATCACCCACGGCTTGCCCCACCCGCACAACCTCGCCCTCGCCCGGGATGTGGAAGCCGAGGTGCGCGCCCAGGGCGCCACGCCCGCCACCATCGCCCTGCTGGAGGGCAAAGTGCACGTCGGGCTGAGCGAGGAGCAGATCACCGCGCTGGCAGAGATGGACACAACCCGCAAGATCAGCCTGCGCGACCTCGGCATCGCTCTGGCCGGGAAGCTGAGCGGGGGCACAACGGTCGCAGCCACGCTGTATGCAGCCGTGCAGGCGGGCATCCATGTATTTGCCACCGGCGGGATCGGCGGGGTTCACCGCGGCTCGGCTTTCGATGTCTCCACCGATTTAGTTCAACTGGGCAGGTCGCCCGTGGTGGTGGTATGCGCCGGCGCCAAGGCAATTCTCGACCTGCCAGCCACACGCGAGGTGCTTGAAACCCGGGGGGTGCCGGTGATCGGCTACCAGACCGATGAATTTCCCGGGTTCTTCACCCGCAGCAGTGGGTTGACCGTCGATCAGCGCGTGGACACCCCCGAAGCCGCGGCTCAAATTGCACTGGCGACCTGGAAAGCCGGCCTGCACAGCGCAGTGCTGCTGGTGGTACCGCCACCCGAAGCGGTATCAATGCCTGCCGATGAAATCGAAGACGCCATCCAGACCGCGCTGGCACAGGCGGAAACGGCCGGAATCCACGGTGCAACAGCCACGCCCTTCTTGCTGCAGCGCGTCAGCGAACTGACCGGCGGTGAAAGCCTGCGCGCGAACCTGGCATTGCTGAAGAATAATGCCAGCGTAGCTGCGCAGGTTTCCAAAGCGATCCGTGCGACCAAAGGTTTTGCCAATTTTTAAACAGCGTCTATGTTGAATATTGTTAGGGGCCCCGTGTCATCGTCGGTGTCAAGGTGTTGGTGGCCGTCGGCCAGCGCGTTTGTGAGGGCGTCACCGTGGGCGTACTTGTGCGCGTGCGGGTGGGGGTACCGGTCAATGTGGGCGGTAAAGACGGCGTGGGGGATTGCGTCCGTGTGGGGGTCGGTGTAACCGTTGAGAGAACAATTTCTCCGATAACGGTAAAATATCCTGTAACCTTCCACTGTGTGCCTGCGAAGATCCGCACTTCATAGGTGCCCGGTCGCCAATGTTGATCGGGGGGTTCCCAGTTGGTATAACCGTAACCTCCGGTGCCATCGAGCCAGGGGCGGGTTTGAAAGTGCACCAGTTCGCCCTCCCAATACCAGAGTGCGCTCCATTGTGAGCCAACCGCCATATTGTTGTAACTGAAGGTGCCAAACAGTTGACCTACCGGGTTATCAAATTCCTCTGCCGGGTCAACCGGCTGCCAGTCCTCACTCATCCGCCGGGCGAAAACAATCGGGCTGAACAAAGCATCGGGGTTGGGGGGAACCTCAGCTTCACTTTCGTTTTCCACTTCAGGGGGCAAGCTGGGCGTGCTGGTGATCGAGGGTGTGTCGGTGATGGTGGGTGTCAGTGTAATCGAAGGTGTGATGGTTATACTGGGCGTGACGGTGACGGTCGGCGTTTGAGTGACGGTGGGTGAAGGCGTAATAAACACATACACCATCGGCTCAGCATAATTGAGGGTTACCCAGGCCAGGGGAATTAACAGGATCGAGATGATGATTAACCGCCAGCCGCGTCGCATGCGGGCTTGCCGCTTTCCAAAAAAGGGTATTTTGCGTCCTTTGGTCAGGTGGTTGATGCCGAAAATCAATGTTAAAATAGCGGCAACCCCCATGATGATTACCGCAGTAAAAACCGTTGATTGAATATCAATTTTCAACATAAGCCGATTCCGTAAACCCAAACAAATTATAGCGTATTTTATCGTTTAGAATTAACTGTATAATGATACATATCGATTCTTTCGATGCGATCAGATGATTTTTTGTGCAATGACCTTGAAAAACGGTTATCTCTTACACGGTCGCTACCGCATTCTTGACATCCTCGGGCAGGGGGCTATCGGGGTTATGTACCGCGCCGTTGATGAAAAACTGGATATCAGCGTGGTGGTTAAGGAGCGTGTTTATCGCTCAGAAGACAATGCTCAGCACTTTCAACGGGGCGCCAGGGTCCTGGCCTCACTCCGGCACCCCAATATGGCGAGAGTTTATAATTATTTCCTGATTGAAGGTCAGGGGCTGTACCTGGTGGGGGAATACATCGAAGGGCAGGATTTGCGGCAATGGGTGTCTGACGCAGGAGAGCTGTCTGAAATGGAAGCCTTGCAGGTTGGGATTGCCATTTGCAATGCTTTAATTTATCTGCACAGCCAGGATCCGCCCATTCTCCATAACGGAATTGCGCCCAAAAACATCAAATTCTCGCCCTTTGGTGAGATCATGTTGGTGGATTTGGGAATTGATGATGCTTATTTGCAAAGCCAGCTCAAAAGCACATCCACACAAGCGAAAAGCCACGGATTTATCGCACCAGAGCATTTTTCTGAGGAGGGGCTCGATCAGCGGTCGGACATCTTCTCCCTGGGTGGGGCTCTGTATACTGCCCTGGCCGGGTATCCGCCAGAAAACAGCCAGGAACGGGCGACGGGCAAAGCACAACTATCGCCTTTGCTGGGATATCAACCGGGGCTCACCCGCCTGACCGTGGAGGCAGTCGAAACAGCGCTCAACCTGCACTGTGAAGACCGCTGGCAATCGGCTGCTGAGATGAAAGCCGCGCTGATCACCGCTCGCGATGCCCTCCCCGCAGATAAGCAGCAAGAAGAAACCCGCCTGACGCCGCTTGATCAGATGTCAACCTCGACGGCACCTTCTCGCAGGGAGCTGGAAAAACGGGGGCTCTCGTTGATTGAACGAATCAAATTAAAAAAACTGTTTTCTAAACGCGATCCAATCTGGTATTTTTTTGCTGCCATCATTGTTGTACTGGGGGCTTTGCTTGGTTTTACGCTCCTCAAGCCGCAGGGTTTGCATGGGCTCATTATTATCGATCAGCAACCCACAACGACGCAAATCAATGTGGCTCATCAAAATGAGATGGAGGTGCTCCCATTGCCCACAGCAGAGCCGGGTATTGTGCAGACGGTCACCCCCCTAAGTGAAGAAATCATCGTAACAGAAACCGAACCCGATTTCGCCCCCGCCCCCACGTCTATGGGCGGCGGTGCAGGATTGCTGGCATATGTCTCGGAGCGCTCGGGCATCCCTCAAATTTGGCTGATTGATGTGTCCAGCAAGGAGACAACCCAGCTGACCGACCTGGATGATGGCGCTTGCCAGCCTGATTGGTCTCCCTGCGGTGAACACATCGTGTTTACGTCGCCCTGCATGTCAAAGCGGGCAAGTTACCCTGGTTCCCGGTTAATGATCATCGATATTGCCAGCGGTGAAATGCAGTCTCTACCCCCCTCTTTAGAGGGTGATTTTGACCCAGCCTGGTCACCGGATGGCGAATGGATTGCCTATACCACCCTCATCAGCAAACGGGAACAACTAGCAAAAATTAACATCAATGAGCTGACGCCTCTCAAGCTTTCTGACGGCAGTTATCCCGATTCTTCGCCTGCCTGGTCGCCAGATGGAACACAACTGGCTTATGTTCGCAACCGCGGTGTGGACCAGATCTGGCTGATGGATCCGAATGGTGAAAATCAAGTTCAGTTCACGCGGTCAGGCAGGATCGATAACACCAATCCCGCCTGGTATTACGATGGCAGCCTGATTCTTTTCAGCCAATCTTTTGGCGAGGGCAGTGCTTCCAAGCAGATTTACGGGATGAGGGTCGAAGATATTGGTCAGGCTGAAGAAAACAAAATCATCCCCATGATGAAACTGGATTACATTCCCCTGATGGATCATGTGGATTTGTCACCGGACGGTTACTGGCTGGCGTTTGACTACTGGTATTTTAACGTCCTTGAAGATATTTATATCATGTCTTTTCCCAGCGCCAACTTGATCCAATTGACCGATCACCCCACTCCGGACTACGATCCGGTCTGGTCCCCCTGATTGGGTTTAAGAGACAATAAACATCAAAGGGTTCAATTTCCTATCCCGACTATGATTCTGACTGCAACCACAGGTATTGACAGGGCGCCAGGGATAGAACGGTTTCGTCTTTTATCACGGTGCCGCTGACCATGTCCACCAGGGGGAACACCAGGTTGCACAGCCGCAGCACATTGTTTGGTACGGTCTGGGGTTGATCGCTGAAGTTATTCAGGAACAAAATATTCGCTTCTTTCCCCGCATGGCGATAGGCAAACACGTGCGGGTTGCCTGAATCGATAAACTCAGGCAGCCCCTGCTGAATTATGGGGGTTGATTTCCTGAGCTCAATCAGGTTTTGTAAACCGTGAAATATTTTCCCGGGGATCGTGCTCTCATCAGTGCTGAGGGCATAAAGTTCCGGGTCAGCTTCCGGGCGGTGCACCCAGCGGCTATCATCGGCTTTTGCCGGGTTCTGGCGATAGGAGTAATCGTTGAGGGTTCCCACCTCATCTCCCAGGTAGATCAGCGGTATCCCACCAATGGAAAGGATCACATTGTGG
>JALOAH010000212.1 GCA_023228865.1 Porticoccaceae bacterium
CTTCGAAAAAATAACAATCTACTGATCGAATCAGGAACAACAGAATGACAAGCAACGAACAACGCGCCGCCCTGCAGCGCAAGATCTGGGATATCGCCAATGACGTGCGCGGTGCCGTCGATGGCTGGGACTTCAAGCAATACGTGCTGGGCACCCTGTTCTATCGCTTCATCAGCGAGAACTTCACCGATTACATCACCGGCGGCGACCCGTCCGTCAATTACGCCGCCATGGCAGACGATGACCCTAACATCGCGGCCGCCAAGGATGACGCCATCAAGACCAAGGGCTATTTCATCTACCCCAGCCAGCTCTTCGTCAACGTTGCGGCCAAGGCCAACACCAACGAAAGCCTGAACACGGACCTGGCCAACATCTTCAAGGCCATCGAAGCGTCGGCCAGCGGCTACCCCTCCGAACACGACATCAAAGGCCTGTTTGCGGATTTCGACACCACCAGCAACCGCCTGGGCAATACCGTCAAAGACAAGAACGAGCGCTTGGCCAAGGTGCTCAAACGTGTGGCGGAACTGGATTTCGGCGGCTTCGACGCCAGCCATATCGACCTGTTCGGCGACGCCTACGAGTTCCTGATTTCCAACTACGCGGCCAATGCGGGGAAATCCGGCGGCGAGTTCTTCACCCCGCAGCAGGTCTCCAAGCTGATTGCCCGGTTGGCGATGCATGGGCAATCCAGCATCAACAAGATCTACGACCCGGCCTGCGGTTCCGGCTCGCTGCTGCTGCAAGCCAAGAAGCAGTTTGACGACCACATCATCGAAGACGGCTTCTTTGGGCAGGAAATCAACCACACCACGTACAACCTGGCGCGGATGAACATGTTCCTGCACAACATCAACTACGACAAGTTCAACATCCGGCTCGGCAACACGCTGACCGAACCGCACTTTGGCGACGAAAAGCCCTTCGACGCCATCGTCTCCAACCCGCCGTATTCGGTGAAGTGGATCGGCAGCGACGACCCGACGCTGATCAACGACGAACGCTTCGCCCCGGCCGGTGTGCTCGCGCCCAAGTCCAAGGCCGACTTTGCCTTTGTGCTGCACGCGCTCAGCTACCTCTCCAGCAAGGGGCGCGCTGCTATCGTCTGCTTCCCCGGCATCTTTTACCGGGGCGGGGCCGAGCAGAAAATCCGCCAGTATTTGGTGGACAACAACTACGTCGAAACCGTGATCTCGCTGGCGCCCAACCTGTTCTACGGCACCACCATCGCGGTGAACATCCTGGTACTGTCCAAGCACAAGACCGATACCGACATCCAGTTCATCGACGCCAGCGAGTTGTTCAAGAAGGGCACCAATAACAATCTGCTGCTGGACGAGCATATCGACCAGATCATGGCCGTGTTCGACAGCAAGGCAAATGTCGATCACTTCGCCAAGTCCGTGCCGTTGGAAGATGTGGCTGCCAACAACTACAACCTGTCGGTCAGCAGCTACGTGGAAGCCAAGGACAACCGTGAAGTGGTGGACATTGTCAAGCTCAATGCGGAACTGAAAACCACCGTTGCCCGGATCGATCAGCTGCGCAAGGACATTGATGCCATTGTGGCCGAGATTGAAGGCGAGGAGTTGGAGGCATGAGCGGCAAGAACCTCTTGGAAAAGCTGCTGGATGGCGCTGATGTGGAGTGGGTGGCGCTAGGCGATGTAGCCAAGTACTCTAACATTCGCATCGACAGTACTGGGATCGATGAAAATAACTATGTAGGCGTTGATAACCTTCTCCAGAACAGGGCAGGGAAAATCAACTCAAGTTATGTCCCTACTGAGGGTCGCCTGATTGAATATCGCCCAGGTGATATTTTGATCGGAAATATTCGTCCCTATTTGAAGAAGATTTGGCTTGCGAATCAGTCTGGCGGCACAAATGGCGATGTACTTGTTGTTCGCCCCACTCATGAATCGCTGAGCTCTGGTTATTTGTACCAGGTGCTCACTGATGAGAATTTCTTCGCTTACAACATGCAGCACGCCAAAGGGGCAAAAATGCCTCGTGGCGACAAAGCAAAGATACTCGAATATAAATTTCCAATCCCTTGCCCCAACAACCCCAAAAAATCGCTTGAAATCCAGGCAGAAATCGTTCGCATACTGGACAGCTTCACCGAGCTGACCGCCGAGCTGACCGCCGAGCTGACCGCCCGCAAAAAACAATACAACTACTACCGCGACAAGTTGTTGAGTTTTGAAGAAGGGGAAGTGGAGTGGAAGGCGCTGGGAGAAGTTGCCACAATTACAATTGGTGAGTTTGTTCATAAAGACAAACAGGATGTGAATGCCAAATACCCAGTGTATAACGGCGGTCGAACAGCCACAGGTTACTATGACAAATACAACAATACCGGCAATAAAATAATCGTTAGCGCCAGAGGTGCGAATGCCGGGTTTGTGAATAGGTTGTCTTCTCCGTATTGGGCGGGAAATAGTTGTTATTCGATTGGGGTCGTTAATGAAGATTCTCTGAATTGGAACTTTGTATATTATTATTTGAAGCAATCAGAAGCAAAACTCATTGGAATTCAACAAAAAGGTGGCATTCCGGCGGTTTCTAAAAAGCAAATGGAAGAATTTCTATTGCCCATTCCTCAATTGAGCGAACAAGAACGAATCGTCGCCATCCTCGACAAATTCGACGCCCTGACCAACTCCATCACCGAAGGCTTGCCGCGCGAAATCGAGCTGCGCCAGAAACAATACGAGTATTACCGTGATCTGTTGCTGAGCTTCCCCAAACCAGAAACCGCTTTAGCCGCCAGTGCGTAAAGGGATACGGCCATGCCAAGACACCCGCTCACGTTGCGCGACCAAACCACGGAATTCCTGCTCTACACCGCCCCGAATGGCGCGATCAAGGTAGAGGTTCTGCTTGCCAACGAGACCATTTGGCTGACCCAGAAGCGCATGGCGGAGTTGTTTGGCGTGGGGGTGCCTGCCATATCCAAGCACCTGAAAAACATCTTTGAAAGTAATGAGCTAAACCCGGATTCAGTTATTTCCATTTTGGAAACAACTGCCGAAGACGGCAAAAAGTACCAGACCCAGTATTACAACCTTGATGCGGTGATTTCGGTGGGCTACCGCGTCAATTCGGCGCAGGCTACCCAGTTTCGTATCTGGGCCACCCAGCTTATCAAGGAGTACATCATCAAGGGCTTTGCCATGGATGATGAGCGCCTGAAAAATGGCCGTTTCTTTGGCAAAGACTATTTCCGCGAACTGCTGGAGCGGGTGCGTTCGATCCGTGCC
>JALOAH010000004.1 GCA_023228865.1 Porticoccaceae bacterium
AATTTCACCGCCAATAACATCCATTTAAATAGCCTCGTAGCCGGGCAAATATTTAACAACAAAGACGGCTTTTCCCAGGGATTCGTGACTCCATTTCATCATTCTGGCAATAAGGTTGACCACCTGATCATAGTCGCCGCTCAATACCGTACAGGTGGGAAATGTTTGCCGCTTCACCTGCCCGATTTTGCTGAGCTCATCGAGAAAGCGTTCAATTTTGGGCAAATAATCATCCTGAAGGGGATACATGGTAATTTCTGCTGAAAGTTGCATAACTGGCTCCTGAAAATAGTCAAAAAATAGGGTTAGAACTCATAGCTGGCACTGACACCATAGGTGCGCGGATCGCCCAGCTGCACGTAAGCCTGATCATCTTCATAGAACGCCCTTGGGTCATTGGGAAAATAAAATCCCCTCACGGCATAGTCTTTATCCGCAAGGTTGCGCCCCCAAAGTTTTAGCGTTAAATCTGCCATGCGATAGTTTAGGCTGGCGTGCAGCAGTGCATAGGATTTTGATTTTTTATCGTGACTGTCTGAAAAATAAAACTCATCGCGGCCGTCAGTTTCGATACGAATCTGGAGCCTGTCCGTAAGATCCAGTTCAGTGCCAATATTAAACTGATAGGCGGGCGCATGGGCTTGATCCCTGCCACTTTTATTCACCAGGGCATCCGTATCGCTGAGCACATAAAAGTCTTTTATTTCAGTATCTAGAAAGCCCAGGGAAGCAAAAAATCGTATGTCGTCAACCGGCGTTACTGCGGTTTCCAATTCTATGCCCTTATTGGTTCCAGAGGCGCCGTTATCGGTGTAACCGACAAATAATTGCCCTTCGTTGTACCAGCCTTTGAGCTGGACATCATCTCGCTCCATGTAAAAGGCGGCAAGGCGAAGCTGCCAGCGATCCTGCCAGTAACTGCCCTTGAAGCCGAGCTCAAAATTTGTCGCGGTTTCAGTGTCAAAGGTGAGGCGACTGGCAAGAAAGTCGATGACGCTTTGCTCAAAATTGCGCTCTTCGGCTCTACCCAGGGCTTCGCCATTGACACCGCCCGCCTTGAAGCCGCGGGAAACCAAGCCATACACCAGAGTATTTTCATTCGTGTGATATTCAAGGGTCATTTCACCGCCCCAAAGTGTTTCCTCAGGCTCTGCGCTGACACCTCTGCTGTCGTCGTAGTCCGCCGAAAAATCTTCAATGCGGCCACCCAGGGTAAAGGTGATTTTTTCCGCCAGCGGTATAGAAAGTTCGCCATACCAGGCAAGCCGCTGGGTGTCGTAACTGTTATCAAACAGGCTGGCTGCGCCGCTGTAATCCCTGACCAGGTCTTCTTGCTGGTCGATGCCGTAGAGACCGGTTACCCAATCGATAGCGCCAAACAGTTTGCCCTGCTCTGCGGAGATGAGACGAATGTCCAGCTGCTTTGATTTGCGGTCGCGATTGTAAGTATCGGTGGTGGAGTACCACCAATCAAAGCCCCACAGGCTTGAATCGCAGGCGAGATCGTCACAAATGGCGGTGTTTGTCCAATCCTCGTCGTAGCCGTACTCTACGTTGGTATTTTCCAGGCCGAGAGTTGCCACCACAGCAAATAGAGGGCTTGCCACCCAATCAGCAGACAGCGCCAGCGCCAGGGTTTCCTGGGCATCCCGCCCCGGTTGGTCGGAAAGGGTATTGCGGTTATTGTCGAGGGAAAAGGCGTCGTAGCCGTTGTCGACATTGATATAGAACAGGGTGCCATTGAGGGTAAGGCGTTCGCTCGCCTGCCACTGCAGTTTGCCCCGCGCTGTCATTTCATCGCGGTCACCGGTGTCGTCGCGCCCCAGGTAAACATTATCGATAAAACCATCACTGCGAAATTGCTCAACGGCAACACGCCCCAGCAAATCCTCTGTTAAAGGGCCGCTTAAGACAACACCGGTTTGCCAGCCATCGTAGTTGCCCAGGCCTGCGTTGACCAACCCTTCAAAGCTGTCTGTCGGCGCTTTTGAGCGAATACTGACCATACCGGCAAGGGCGCTGGCACCAAAATTGGTGCCCTGGGGGCCGCGAAGCACTTCCACCTGCTCAATATCAAACAATGTGCTGGCGTTGCCGACGCCACTGAGATCAATCCCGTCAATCATCAACCCCACCGAAGGGTTGATGGGATCAACAAACTGGCTACGCTCGCCAATACCCCGTATTTGCAGGTAGCGGTTGCGGGATGCTCCACCGGCGAAGTTGACGTTGGGTGCCACATTGAGAATTTCTTCAAGATGCTGGGCAGCCCTGCCCTGAATCTGGTCGCTGCCAACAATACTGATGCTGGCGGCATAGGTCATTTCCGCAGATTTGCGAAAATCAGAGGTCACCAAAACCTCTTCGATGGCGCGGGACTGGGGGCTAATACCGTAAGCGGTATTGGCAAATGCAGTAAGGGCAAACAGTGAACAAAGGGGTTTTTTAACAAAATAGCGCATAGAGCCTCCGAAACATGCATTACGAATGCGAGCGTAATGCCGTACTGGTTAGGGAGACCCGGAATGGACGTGCGGAAGGTATTAATATAAAGGAGCACCTATCCCTACGCCGGCATTAACCGGATCAGGTTCAAAGGGTTCGCCCTGCGGACGTCTCAGATCTGGCGCATGTAAGCCCAGACCACCCCTAAGGTTTGTCTTTAACAGACGGCGTGAATTCTAGCGAACTCACAGCCCCGATGGCAAGAGAGGTTTAAAATAACTGCCAAAAACCATGTAAAACCTGCCTCTTAGAATTTTAATAAACAATGCCTATTGCGCGGGAAAATCCGTGTAAGGGTGCTGTTTTTTGAGAAGTGTGAGGGTTCTTTTAATTAACGCCAGCTCATCGGCAAGGGAATACTGATTTTCGGACGCTGTTTTTTCCAGGGTTTTTGCCGTAGCGGCATCCACAGCGGCAAGGCGCGCCTGGGTTTCCGCCAGCTGGCGCTCAATGGCGGCCAGTCGGCTTTCCATTGCCGCCAATATCGCCATGTCGCCATCCCCCGGCTGGGCATTGGCGCCAATAACAGGCTGCACCGGGGTTGTATGGTTTTGCTTGTTTTCAAGGCTGGCGAGACGCTTCTCCACTTCGTTTTGCCAAAGTCCTATTAACAAGCCTGAGTCTGATGAACCTTTGGCGGCATCCACCTTTTTAAAAATTGAACTGCTGTTGAGGTCGTAGTTAAACTCGCTGAGTACCCAGCTGTCTCTGACACGGTAAAAATACATGTACCAGGCGACACCGGTGATTTCGTACTTGACCAAATAGGTTATCCTAAGCATGGATTTGCCGGACATCTCCTCGCCGATCAATTCAACCCCGGTGGACGAGCCAAAATGCTGAATGGTTCTCACATAATGGCTGTCGTACTCACGGGCAAATTCATTGATCCGCTCCTGGGGAATCGAAGAGTTTTCCTTGATGCTTCTCCAGGCATCATCAAAGCGCCCGCGGCTAATGTTCATAACCACGGTATTGCTGAATTCCAACGCTTTTTGCGGCGATGAAAGCGTTGAAGCCTGCATGGAAAAGCTGGCTATCAGCAGGAGTCCGCACAGTAATCGAAGCACCATTGTTTTTAGGATTATTGTCATGGGTTATCTTCCTCTAAAATCAATATTGTGGCCATGATTTGCTATTGCCCCGTGGTTTTATTACCCCGCCACAAAAACCTGACGGAGTAATGTGCAGCATCCCGAGCTGTTCACCTATGCAGAAAACCTGAGTTACCGCCGCGCCTAAAGATTAAGTTCGCGGTTGCTGAGGCGAATGAATTCTTTTTTGAGATCTTCATAGTTGTGAACAGCGGGAAACTGGGGAAACTCGCGAATAACATTTTCTGGGGCATGGAATAAAATGCCGGCATCGGCTTCGGCGAGCATCGTGGTGTCATTGTAGGAATCTCCCGCTGCGATAACGCGATAGTAGAGACTTTTTAGGGCGACAACGGCCTGGCGTTTCGGATTGGCCTGGCGAAGCCGGTAATCGATCACCCTGCCGCTGCCGTCCACTTCCAGCTTGTGGCATAACAGTGTAGGAAAGCCAAGCTGGCGCATCAAAGGCTGGGAAAACTCGTAAAAGGTGTCAGACAGAATAATCACCTGAAAGCGTTCCCGCAGCCAGTCTGTAAATTCGACGGCACCGGGCAGCGGCTCCAGGGTGGCAATAACCTCCTGGATCTCATTGAGACCGAGACCGTGCTCGTCAAGAATTCTCAGCCTTTGCTTCATCAGCACGTCGTAGTCAGGAATGTCTCTGGTTGTGGCTCGAAGAGACTCAATTCCCGTTTTCTCGGCAAACGCAATCCAAATTTCGGGAATTAATACACCTTCCAGATCAAGACATGCAATTTCCACATTCAACCTCTATTAACAGCGAGTGATTTAAAGCCAAAGTCACCTTTGGCCATCGATTTAAACAGGCTCAAAGGGCGCTGTTCGGGGAGCGCAACTCTAACCCGATAGCCAGCACCACGCAAACCTTAAGGGCAACATCCGGGCTAGCCGACGGCGACAATTTCCCTCTCCCGCAGGCGATGAATTCTGTCCCTCAGTGCTGCGGCCTGCTCAAACTCGAGGTTCTGAGCATGGCGGTACATTTGCTCCTCCAAATCGGCAATCTGAGCCGCCAGGGATTTCAAGCTGACGGCGGCGCTGGCGCCAACATCGAAACTGTGGCCAAGGGAATCTTCCCCCTGCTTGCGTTTTTTGTTTTTGCCGGCGCCGTATATGACCGCGCCTTCCATAATATCGGCGACAGACTTGTATATACCCTTTGGTGTCAGCCCGTTGGCCAGGTTAAAAGCCAGCTGCTTGTTGCGACGCCTATCGGTTTCGTCCATCGCCCGCTGCATGGAGCCTGTCACCCGGTCGGCATAAAGAATCGCCCGGCCATTCAAATTGCGGGCAGCTCGGCCAATGGTTTGAATCAGGGACTGTTCTGAACGCAAAAAACCCTCCTTGTCGGCATCGAGAATCGCCACCAGGGCAACCTCCGGCATATCCAGCCCCTCCCTCAATAGGTTGATGCCCACCAGGACATCGAATTCGCCAAGGCGAAGATCGCGGATAATTTCAACCCGCTCAACCGTATCTATATCGGAGTGGAGGTAGCGAACCTTAACCCGGTGCTCCTGAAGATAGTCGGTGAGATCTTCCGCCATGCGCTTGGTCAATGTGGTTATGAGGACGCGATCGCCAGCGGCCACGGTTTTTTGAATTTCCCCCATCACATCGTCGACCTGGGTCAAAGCAGGCCGCACTTCAATAAGCGGATCCACCAGACCCGTAGGGCGAACCACCTGTTCGACAACCTGCCCGGCATGCTCTGCTTCGTATTTTCCGGGCGTTGCAGAAACATAAATGGCCTGGGGAGAGACCCGCTCCCATTCATCAAAGCGCATGGGGCGGTTATCCAGGGCTGATGGCAGGCGAAAACCGTATTCCACCAGGGTTTCCTTGCGGGATCTGTCACCGCGATACATACCCCCCAGCTGGGAGATGGTAACGTGGGACTCATCAATCACCATGAGGGCATCATCGGGAAGATAATCGTAGAGTGTGGGTGGTGGCTCGCCAGGTTCGCGCCCGGACAGATAGCGGGAATAGTTTTCAATACCATTACAGTAGCCAAGCTCGCGCATCATTTCCATATCGTAGCGGGTGCGCTCGCTGATTCTTTGAGCTTCAACCAGCTTGTCCAGGCTGCGCAGCTGTTCAAGGCGGAGCTTTAATTCCTCATCAATTTTTTCCACTGCCTCAAGAATGGTGTGCCTGGGGGTCACATAATGGCTTTTCGGGTAGATGGTAAAGCGGGGAACACGGCCAAATACCTCGCCGGTCAGGGGGTCAAACAGCGAGATGTTTTCAATTTCCTCGTCAAACAGCTCTACGCGAACCGCCTGGTCGTCAGAATCTGCGGGGTAAATATCGATAACATCACCGCGCACCCTATAGGTTGAACGGCGAAAGTCCATATCATTGCGACTGTATTGCAGCTCCGCCAGGCGGCGCAGAATGGCACGCTGATCCACCTGGTCGCCTTTAACCAGGTGCAGCACCATTTTCAGATAGGATTCGGGATCACCAAGTCCGTAAATGGACGACACCGTGGCCACAACAATAACGTCCCGGCGCTCCATGAGCGCCTTGGTGGCTGAAAGACGCATCTGTTCAATATGCTGGTTGATGGATGCATCTTTCTCAATAAACGTGTCAGAGGAAGGCACATAAGCTTCCGGCTGGTAATAGTCGTAATATGAAACAAAATACTCCACCGCGTTGTCGGGAAAAAAATCCCTGAACTCCCCATAGAGTTGTGCCGCCAGGGTTTTATTGTGGGCGAGAACAATGGTGGGGCGCTGTAGTTGCGCAATGACATTGGCTATGGTGAACGTCTTGCCGGAACCTGTAACGCCAAGCAGGGTCTGCGCCGCCAGTCCTGCCTCCAGCCCAGCCACCAGCTGGGCGATGGCTTTGGGTTGATCCCCTGCGGGCTGATAGTGACTTGTCAGACTAAATTCTTTCATCTCTACTCAAAACGGAAATTCGCCCCATTATAGGAAAAATCCGCAGCAAAGGTTTGCAGGAATTATTAAATTTTTTAAAACATCCTGCATTTCAGGGTTGACGGACTTAACCGCCATCATTAAGATACGCGCCCACACGACGTATCAATTCCGCCTTAGCTCAGTTGGTAGAGCAAATGACTGTTAATCATTGGGTCGCTGGTTCGAGCCCAGCAGGCGGAGCCAAATTGTGAATTTAAGGGGACTATAAGCGTAGGTTTATAGTCCCTTTTTATTGCTCGTTATTTATGGTTTTGATTGCTTCGAAGTTGCCGGCGGATGTGTTGGTAGCGGGTTTTTCCGTAAAGCCCCCATTGGAGAACGCCTTGGCCAATGATGTTTTTTGCCCGCTTTTTATGATTGAAATTACCCTTTCTTTCTTGGCGTGATAAGGGTATGGTTTGAGGCCATTTTTCCGTTTATTTATAGTGCGTTAGGGAAAGAAACCTTTATTGATTGTTGCGCCGGGCAACTGCTGATAACAGCGGCGGCGGGTGCAAACAAAAATTTCATTCAACCCAACCTCTGACAAAGAGTGAGACTGCCTCCATGACAGATTTTCCAAAATTCACCCGGGAAGACTGGAACACCGCTGCGGAAAAAGAACTCCGCAGCAAATCAGTGGAAACCCTCACCTGGGAAACCCCTGAAGGTATCGCCGTCAAACCCCTTTATACCGCCGAAGATACTGAAAACCTCCCCTATCAGGATTCACTTCCCGGTTTTGCCCCTTTCAAACGCGGCCCCCGCGCCACCATGTACGCAGCGCGCCCCTGGACTGTACGCCAGTATGCCGGTTTCTCAACCGCAGAAGAGTCCAATGCATTCTACAAGCGCAACCTGGCCGCCGGCCAGCAGGGACTGTCGGTGGCATTCGATCTGGCCACCCATCGCGGTTATGATTCCGACCACGAGCGTGTTGAAGGTGACGTTGGCAAGGCCGGTGTCGCCATCGACACGGTCGAGGACATGAAAATTCTTTTTGACAGCATTCCCCTGGATCAGGTCTCTGTATCCATGACCATGAATGGCGCGGCGCTGCCCATTATGGCCATGTATATAGTTGCCGCCGAGGAACAGGGTGTAACCCCGGACAAACTGGCGGGAACCTTGCAAAACGATATTCTGAAAGAATTTATGGTGCGCAACACCTATATTTACCCCCCTGCCCCGTCCATGCGCATTGTCGCCGACATTATTGGCTATACCGCCGACTTTATGCCCAAGTTCAATTCTATCTCCATCTCTGGCTACCACATGCAGGAAGCGGGCGCCACCAATGTTCAGGAACTGGCGTTCACCATTGCCGACGGCATCGAATACGTTCGCGCCGCGATGGCAAAGGGCATGGATGTGGATAAATTTGCCCCCAGGCTGTCGTTCTTTTTCGCCATTGGCATGAACTTCTTTATGGAGATCGCCAAACTGCGCGCTGCCCGCATTCTCTGGGCGACGCTGATGAAGGAAAAGTTCAATCCCCAAAACGACCAATCCCTGATGCTGCGCACCCATTGCCAGACCTCCGGTGTGAGCCTGACAAGCAAAGACCCCTACAACAACATTATGCGCACAGCCATCGAAGCCATGGCGGCGGTTCTCGGCGGCACCCAGTCGCTGCACACCAATGCCTTTGACGAAGCCCTGGCATTACCTACCGACTTCTCTGCGCGCATTGCTCGCAATACCCAGTTGGTGATTCAGGAAGAAACCGGCATTACCAAAGTGATCGACCCCCTCGCCGGTTCCTACTACATAGAAACATTGACCGAGCAGCTGGTTCAGGAAGCCCGCAAGATTATCGACGAAATCGAAGCCATGGGCGGCATGACCAAGGCCGTTGAGTCCGGCATGCCCAAACTGCGCATTGAAGAAGCCGCTGCCCAAAAGCAGGCTCGCATCGACCGCAAGGAAGAAATTATTGTCGGCGTCAACAAATACCAGCTCGATGTTGAGCCGGATGTGGATGTTCTCGACATTGACAACAGCTCTGTGCGCGCCTCGCAGATCGCCCGCCTCGAAAAAGTTCGCGCCAGCCGCAACGAAGCCGCCTGCCGCGCCGCCCTTGACAACCTTTATCAGGCCGCAGAGTCCGGCGAAGGCAACTTGCTCGCCCTGGCTGTAGACGCTGCCCGTCAGCGCGCTAGTGTGGGTGAAATTTCCGATGCCCTTGAGAAAAGCTGGGGGCGCCACCGCGCAGAAACCCGCACTATCAGTGGGGTTTATGGCTCAGCGTACAAAGGAGACCGCATGTTTGAAAACATTCAGGCTAACGTGGAAAAATTTGCTGAAGACCATGGTCGCCGTCCCCGCATGCTTGTCGCCAAAATGGGTCAGGATGGCCACGATCGCGGCGCCAAGGTTATTGCAACTGCTTTTGCCGATATTGGCTTTGATGTGGACATCAGCCCCATGTTCCAAACCCCCGCAGAGGCAGCACGCCAGGCTGTTGAGAACGATGTCCACGTGGTCGGCGTGTCTTCCCAGGCTGCTGGCCACAAAACACTGGTGCCTCAGCTGATTGCCGAACTCAAGGCGCAGGGCGCCGGGGATATTCTAGTTGTCTGTGGCGGCGTTATTCCTCCCAAGGATTATGCAGAACTGAAAGCGGGCGGCGTCGCTGCCGTCTATGGTCCGGGAACGAATATTCCCGAGGCGGCGCAGGAAGTCCTGGATCTGCTCAACAAGCAATTAAGCTGATTCACCCGCAATCGCGCCAGCACGATCGCAGTTGCGGTTTGTGCTGGCGCAAAATTGTTGAAGGTAATTTCAGTTCAGCAGCATTGTCCTTGTCTCCGTTTTTTTATTTGATGTCGCGGATTTGGAGGCAAACATTCAGGCAACAGATGCAACTTCCCCTTAACACTGGAAATGGTGAGAAGTTGACCGTCTGTTAGCGGGACAGCTCCAGATAGCCATTTTCCGCAAACCACAGACACGCCGCTTCTATGGCCTCATCAATGCTGCCGGCACTGTACCCGAGTTCATCAATGGCTTTTTGCGACGAATAGCGGCAATTGGCAAAAGACCAGGCAATTCCCGTGCTGTTCAACAAGCTATCCCTGCCTGTGACATATTCTTTGGCGTCGCCCAGCAAACCAAATACTTTACCCAAAAATACGGGCATTTTTTTTGACACGGGTTTTACATTGGCGATGCGGGCAATTTTATCAAAAACCTGCTGATAGCTCAGATTTTCTCCACCCAAAATATAGCGGCTGCCCGGCCTCCCCTTCGCTGCCGCCAGAATCATTCCCGCCGCGACATCCCTGACATCGACGAAATTATTGCCACCGCCGGGATAGGCAGGAATTTTGCCATTACAAATATCGAGAATCATGCGACAGGAACTGAAGCTGGCATCGCCAGGGCCAAACATATAGCAGGGATTGACAACAACCGCAGCCAGGCCGCGACGAGCCCCATCGAGAACAAGGTTTTCAGCCATTCTTTTTGTCACTGTATAGCCACTATTCATTCCGTACTTGTCAAAATTCCAGTGATCCTTTTCAGTAACATTCCGGCCATCATGTGAAACTGCACAGGTGGCAATCGTGGAACAGTGAACAAGCCGACAGTGATTTTGAACTTCATGGGCAGCAAGTACGGTTCTGGTCACATCAACATTGGCCTTCACCATTGCCGCAGTGGCTTTATTCGCTGTGCCAACCTTGGCCGCACAGTGATACATAACAGCGGCATCGGCGAGAAGTTCTGTGAGAATCCCGGGGTCTTTGAAGTCATCTTCTACCCAGGTCAGCTTGCAATCAGCGAGAAATTTTGACGAGGAACCGCTTCGCTTGATACAGGTGACATCAAACCCCAGATCGACAAGCTTGCGAACAAGATTGTTGCCGAGAAAACCCGTTGCACCGGAAACCACCACTTTCATAAATGCAAAAACATCATTGATTTAATCCACGCCAGTAAAGTTTGCGTAGCGGTCATTTATTTCAGTGGCAGTCGCAGGTTTTCCCGTCAAATATCCCTGAACAAAATCGCAACCGGTGGAGCGCAAAAACGCCATTTGCTCGTCAAGCTCCACTCCTTCCGCCACAACTTTCAGGTTAAGGCTTTTGGAGAGGGCAATAATGCCGGAGATAATGGCCCTGTCATTTTTATCCTTATGGCAGTCCTTGATAAATTCCCTGTCAATTTTAAGAATATCGACGGAAAAGCGTTTCAGGTAGTTCAGTGAAGAAAATCCACTGCCAAAGTCGTCTATGGCAATACAGATACCGCGCTCACGAATTTTGGCCAGCTCAGTTTGAACCAGCTCAGGTTGATCCATCAAAATTGACTCTGTAATTTCTATCTCAAGGAGGTGTGGAGGAAAACTGTATTTATCGAGGAGTTCGAAAATTCTATGGCGCAAGCGGCCATCACGGAATTCACCTCCGGAAACATTCACCGCAATGCGCACGTCAAAGCCCTTGGCGTGCCACTTTTCAAGTTGCTGGCAAGCCTCATGGAGAACGACGTCGCCGAGATCGCAAATAAGATTTGTTTCTTCGATAACCGGAACAAACTGAGCGGCAGTTAACAGCCCTTTAGTGGGGTGATGCCACCTTACCAGGGCTTCAACGCCCCGCAGGGCTCCTGAAAGAATGTCCACCTGAGGTTGATAGAAAAGGACAATTTCCTTATTGGCGATAGCCGAGCGCATATCATTTTCAATTTCGAGTTTTCTCAGAACTTCGTCACCCATACCCTGAGTGTAATAACAGTAGATCCTGTCAGATTCTTTGGCTTTAAACATGGCAATATCTGCATGCCTGACAAGTTCGACACTGTTATGGCCGTCATCGGGATATATGGCAATGCCAATACTCGCGGAAATAAACAGCTGCTGGTTATTAAAAACAAAGGGTTTACCCAGGGAATGAGCGATTTTTTCAGAAATTTCTGCAGCCAACTGCTTGACCTCAAGATTCTCCAAAACAATGGTGAATTCATCGCCACCCAGCCGCGCAACAAAATCATCATCGCGAACACAATTGCTGATTCTTTTTGCTGCGGCTTTGAGAATCAAATCGCCGGTATCATGACCCAGAGAGTCGTTGATAACCTTAAAGCGGTCCAAATCAAGAAACAGGATTGCAACTTTTTTGTTGTTGAGGTTGGCGCGATTTATTTTATGCCTCAATTGCTGATTAAAATATGCCCTGTTTGGCAGCCCCGTAAGAACGTCGTGGTAGGCAAGCTTTCTGACGTGCTTTTCTGCCTTGCTGGCCTGCAACAGCCGGGAAACACGCTGGCGTAAAACTGAAAAATTGACCGGCTTGGTGATGTAGTCTGTAGCCCCCGCCAAAAATGCTCTTGAAATTGATTTTTCATCTTCCAGGGAGGTCACCATAAGAATAGGCACATCCACCCCGGAAGTCATGGCTCTGATTTTTTTGCAGGCCAGAAAGCCATCCATTTCTGGCATGATGGCATCAATCAAAATAAGATCTGGCATGGATCTTGAGCACAGTGCCAGTGCATTCTGGCCGTTGGAGGCTTCCGCAATACGATAACCCTCATCTCTCAGGGCATTGGAAAATGCCAGCCGAATGGAGCGGTCGTCGTCGGCAACCAGAACTGTGGGTATGTTTTTTGTTGACCTGGTCATTGCTGACAAATTGCTTTTATCGCAATTTTGGGCATATTTGACCAGATCTTTTATCAGCGCGCGAACAACGACGACAAGATCCCTATAAAGCTGATCAAGGTCCGACAGATCATTATTTTTTCCCTTGTCTTCAATTGTCTTTGCCAGGGACGAGACCTTCAACGCTCCAAAATTGGACGAGCTTCCTTTAATGGTATGGGACAACTCATAAATCTGCTGTGAATCCCCCTTATTGATCGCCGCCTTGAGAGCATCGAGATAGACAGGAGTATCCTCAACAAATGCGTCCACCACGGAATTGAAAACTTCGCCAACACTTTGCCTTAGGGATTGAACAACACTGATATCATAGCTGGCCGAATCGTTGCCATCAGTGCGCTTGTCATTATTTTCGTCGGGAGATTTTAAATACCATTTCGACAGCATTTTATAAAGCGCGTCCACCGATAAGGGTTTGGCTATGAAATCATTCATTCCTGAACTCAAGCAGCGCTGCCGTTCTTCCGGAGTATTGTTGGCGGTCATCGCAATAACAGGAAGCATTTTCGAAGAGTTCTGTAATTTCCTGATTTTTTCCGTGGCAACATAGCCATCCATGACCGGCATGTTGCAATCCATAAGAATGAGATCAAATTGCTTTCTTAAAATTTTATCGAGAGCATCCTGACCATCATATGAAAATTCGTATTCACAGCCGAGCTGGTTCAACATGCCACCGGCAACGAGGCAGTTTGAATGATTGTCATCGACAACGAGAACGTTAATGTTCAATTTTTCAGAAATCAGATTTTTGGAGCGATTTCTCGCGTTGGTGATTTTATACATTTGCGTCTGATTGCTAAAAAAGTTGATAAGCCTGGTGTTGAATAAAGGCTTTTCAATAATCAACAATTCATTGACCACTTTATCCCTTGAAATAATCCACGGATTGACCATAACAACAATATTGGTATTTTCCATATAATCAAGCTGCTTGATCAAAGGTATCAGGTCATTAACATGGGCACCGGGAATGTCTTCATCGACAAACACATAATCCGTTTTTTGGGAAAAATCAGGCTCCTCTTTCAAAAAATTGATAAGCCCTACTGCGTCAAGACAAAGTTCGACCTGGGCGCCATGAAATTCGAGCCAATTTTTCAGATAATTTCTGACAACATTGCTGTTATCAGCCACGATGATTTTTCGACCCACAAGAAGTTTTGGCACCTCATTTGTGCCTGAAAATGTATAGGAAATCAGTGGAATAGTTAAAATAAATTCACTACCCTCGCCAAAATCACTGGCAATGGAAATGCTGCCACCCATCAATTCGACAAACTGTTTGCAAATGGCAAGACCCAGCCCCGTACCGCCGTAGCGCCTTGTTGTCGATGAATCTTCCTGTGTAAAGGCTTCAAAGATTTTTTGTTGGGCATCTTTGCCAATACCTATACCTGTATCCTTGACTGACACCTTCATGTTTCCAGATGACAGGTTCTGACAATCAACACTGACAAAAACTTCTCCGAATTCGGTAAATTTTATGGCGTTCCCTATGAGATTAATCAAAATCTGGCGAAATCTTTGTGCGTCCAGGGTTACCTGATCAATATTGCCATAGATGACATAACCTATATCAAGCTTTTTCTTGAGTGCTTGAGGGGACAGCAATATGACCACATCTTCCAAAATTTCATCCAGTTTGCAGGGAACACTGTCAAGCACCAGCTTTCCGGAATCGGAACGAACATAGGAAAGAATGTCGTCAATGAGAGCCAACAAATTTTGTGCCGACAGCTTTGCAGTTTCAACATATTCATATTGTTGATCGCCCAGTTCCATTACAGACAAAAGATCGAGCATTCCCAGCACCGAGTTCATGGGCGTTCTCAGCTCATGGGAAACATTGGCTGCAAATTCCGATTTTATCTTGCCGGACTCAAGGGCTTTGTCCCTGGCTTTCTGTAATTCTATGGTTCTGGTTTCCAAAGCTGTCATCATGGTATTAAAGGCTTTTTGCATATTCTGTATATCTACAGGGCCTTTAAATGAGGCTCTCAAGGTGAGATCGCCTTTTTCAGACTCTCTCATGACATTGGCGAGCAAACGGAGAGGGATAGTCAAGCGCCTCGACAGGGCAATCAGCATGATCAACAGCAAGCTGGCGACCAGTGTTGAAACAAAAAAATTGCTTTTAAGCAATTGCGACCAAAGTGATTTCAATGTTTCTTTTGAAATAACCAGGGTAACAAAACCGATAATCTCAGCATTTTTTGTATTGACAACCGAGTCTACGCCAAAATCAGGTTCTTCTTCTATTTTGGTTTTTACAGGGGATATAAATACAAGATAATCATTATTTTCCTGGAGAAGTCGCGGAACAATAATGTTTAAAGGTTCTTTTTCATCGAACACCATTCCTTTTGAATAAAGAGCTTCTCCCGTTTCTGTGGTGATTTTGATTCCGGCCACATCGGGAAACTGAAGAGCAATATTCGCAGTGGTCTGAGCCTCTTCGGCACTTTTATAAAGCAGCGCCAGCCGCGATTGCCTGGCAATGGACTCTGTTAGAAACAAACCCTGGTCTGTTATCTGATTTTTGACTGTCTTGTTGGCTGTAACAGTCAGAACGATCGAAGTTGATATGGCGAGAACGGCAATTCCCAACGAAAAGGAGATTACCAGCTGCTGCCAGAACTCGAGTTTGGAGAAAAATGCCTTTCGCACTAAAGCGCTCCCGCGATAATTTTATGGCCGCACATTATTAAAATCGCCTGCTTGTTCAATACACCACCCCTATTTGCCGTGCAACTGTCATTCATGGCTCAGGAAGAAACAGGTCAACGTTTTCCCGGGTTTTTGATGACAATTTTATACCTATGTGATTTCCTGTTCTTTCATTGAAGGCAATCTTTACATCCCGCAGTGACATCAGCGTTGCTTTTTGCTTTCCAGACAGAGCCTTCTCAACCATATTGCCAAGGCGTATGCCAATAACAACGTTATCAGGATAAATTGCAAACAAAGCGCCACGCTTCACAAATAACGGGTTCGACGAAAATACTGCCAAGTGCTTATCCCAGGCAGCATCCAAAACCAGACTCAATAATGACTCATCAATGAGACCGCTATCGGAAATCAACCAGACTGCATCACCATGAGAGGCACCTTCTACAATTTTTCTGAACCCAAGAGCAGCTTTTCTTATATCTGTCGCAGCGACCGCATGAAACTCAATATTGGATTTATTCAAATAAGCAGCCGCCTGGGCAATAAGTTCTCGATGAATTTCCGGATTGTATACGACATGGATACGAGAGGTGTTTGGTGCTATTTCCATGAGCCTGTCAAGATAAACCTCAGCGCCGGGCTTGAGCAACACGCCGCCAGCAACAACCTGCCGAGTATTTAATTTTGTCACCGCAGCAAATACGGGCTTGTCAACTTTTGACGCAAGAATAAAATTAAGGCTTTTCGTACCCAAAGCAATAAACGCTTTTGGGGCATCATTTTTTGACAGTTCGCGGCTGAGTTTTTCTCCCTCTATACCATTCACGGGATACTCGACAACTTCCCCTGGATAGCCGGATTTGATTCCAGCGAGAAAATCCCTGTAGATACTTGAAAATGGCTCCCTGACGACAGGATAGACAACCGCTATTTTTTCTTTCGCAGAAAGGCTCGCCGATACAATCAACAAAATAGCGACGGCGGCAATTTTTTTCGCCAGTCTCGCCATTCTAATGATCGTATTTATGGTCAAAATACGCATAAACCTATTCCCTGTTATATGCAACTTCAAAAGTTATAACGAATTTCTCCCAAAATGGTTCTTCCTGCCAAAGGGAGATCGTTTGGAATTCCAGGCACAGGAAAAGAATTTGGTGTTGGTTCTCTGACGTTTTCATTAAATAAGTTTTTGACAATCAGCGCCGCTTCGATATGCTGCCATATATTTTTTTTCCTTAAGGTCATATCGATTTGAACAAAATCATCGATTTCTGGCCGCGAGTCAAAAAAATCCCGGTTTCGATCCATCACCCAATTGGCTTGAAGATTGAGATTTAAATCAGGGATCAACTCCAGATCTCCCTGGACATAAAACTGTTTTTCTGGTGCGCTGGCTGAATCAGTATTGGTTTGCTTGTTTTTTGATTTTTGCCAGGAAAAATTTGCCAGCAAGGTAACTCCCTCGATGGGCTTCCATTTGCTTTCGAGCTCTAAACCATAGCCTGCCTGGCGCCCAGCATTTTGAGCTGTGGCAGTTCCGCCAGATTCATCGGAGACAAACTGAATAATATCTTGCCACTGGTAATAAAATGCATTAAAAACAAAATCAAGTTCATAGTTAACCGTATAATCAAAAACCATTTCATAGCTTTTGAGTGTCTCCGGTTTAAGATTTGGATTGCCCAAAGCGGAAGGGTTATTAATTGCCCTGGTCTCGGCAAAGGCTGGGGCGCGAAATGCCTCGCCATAGAGAAATTTTGTTGTCAAATCGTTTGTTGTTGACCAGACCAGTGCCAGTCGTGGATTGATGGTTTCGCCAAAATCCGAGTATTTGTCATAGCGAACCCCTGCGGTCAATTGCCAATCGTTGGCGACACTATAGACATCCTGTATATATACATAATGATTTTCCCGAGTACCTTCGCGCAAAAAGACAAAGGGCGTGTCGGAGACATCAACAATACCGTTAAATGGCAGAATATAAGCGCAACTTTCATCATCGGTACAATAGTTTTTACTCTCTCTGACCTTGTATAAATCGCCGAGATAATAACCAACGCCCACTCTGAGATCGTGATCGTCAAAACCCTCATAAAGGATGGTGGTATTAAATCTTGAATGCTTCTCATACACTTCAGGACTGGCAATTACGCCATCGGGAAAGACACCAAATAAAGGCTCGCCGTCGCCATCCAGAAAGGGACCTGTGGATCCCGGCGGGTAGATAACAGCATTTTTTTCTACTTCCTGGCTTACGTCGAGGTAATTTCCGGAAACAATTACGGAAAGGTCTTTAAATGCATCTTCAATGGTGTAATTAACATCAACCTGATAGCGGTCGCTTTTGTAACGACTTGAGGGGTCGAGCGCCTGGGCTATTCCGGCACCGTTACCAGCGTCTCCCTGCCCCTGATAGCTTGCCTTGACAACGAGGCTTTTGTGGCGAAAATCGAAATTCAGATCCATGTTTTCCCTGGACATATTCACCGAGTTGGGCGCGAGTGATGCCGAGGTTCCCAAGAGGTTATCGAGGTAGGTTTGTGCATCTTCATCAATAATGCTGTCAAAGCCGTCTGTTTTGTTGCCCTGAAAACCAAGGAAAAGACTGCTTTCATCCCACTTTTTTTGGTAGGTGGAGAATACTGTTTTGGTATTAAAGGTGCCGTATCTGGCTCCGGCTTGCCAGCCTTCGTCACCCACTCCGCTCTTGGTGATGACATTGATAGTGCCGGAAAAGGAATCAGCTCCATAGATTGCAGAACCGGGGCCTCGGATAATTTCGATGCGCTCAATGGCTTCCACAGGCATGCCGCCCCAGACAAAATTTTTGCCGCCAGTGAACAGGTTGGTTTGGGGAACGCCATCGATGAGGAGCAGCACTTGTGGATTGAAATTTGAGTAGATGCCCCTGAATGTATAAATGGGATTATAACCCTGGTGACTGTATGACACATGAAGTCCTGGCACCATTTCAAGAACGCTGTCGATATCCACCGCCCCCATTTTTTTTATTTGCCTGGCATCTATCACTGAGGCCACGGCCGGAGCTTTGGAAACCGGTTGTTTATAGCCTGCGGCGATGCTAATAAACTCTTCACTGCCGTAAATATCGAGGAGTTCAGTTTCCACCAGATCATCCCCATGGGTGTTTGCGCACAGGGGAAGTATTGCCAAGAGGAAGTAATTGCGGAGACTGTGTTTGATAATTTTCATGCCTGCAATCTCCTGACCGCTACGCCTTTATAGTGTATCTCTGTACATTCGATGGGAAAAAATGTGCCTTCCGGTTTTTCCATGGCATCCACATAGCAAGGAAACATTCCTGCAGTGAATGCTTGAACCGTCAATAAATAACTTTCCCTGGGAGAAAAGCCAATATCGGAAAAAATCGCTGCACAATAAATGGCGATATTGGGTTTTATGCGGTATCTTTTTTTGACAAGAATGGCGTCTATATCAAAAACCAGCCTGACGAAATGGCCGTCGCCAAATCCACGTTTGCGAGCCTCTGCCAGCAAAGGGTCAATTCTTTCATCTTTGGAAATTATCGGGCGGCCAAATCCGGGAATATAGCGGTGTTTTTTTAATCGCTGCACTACCAGGGACTCAAGATCGCCCCCCTCCGCCACTTGCTGCAAGAGGCTGTGAAGAAACTGGGCACCCAAAAACAATGGCTGTGCGCCGTATATTTTCGCCTCTGAAACCGCAGTGGCCGCTGCGATGGCTAGAACGCCGGAGGTTCTTGTGGTTCCCGCCAATGCGGCTATGCGGTTGTTCCACAGCCTGGGATCGGGAAAACTGGTACTGATGCTCCAGAGTTTTTCCACCATTACGGCTTGTTGCTCCGAGGGCATTTTCCCGGTAATACCGTAGATACATAATGTCATCCAGGACTGGTCTGAAAAATCGTCAAAAAGGGACATTTCACGATAGCGAACTTTTTCTCCGGGATACCAGGCTCCCTTGTTGGTGGGCCAGTTGCCGTGAAAATATTTCAGCCTGTCGGCACGGTTCATGGTTTGCAGCTCCATGACTTGATTAACTGATGGTAGGCACTGTCTGCCATGGGCTTGAGTGCGTTACCGAAAAAGGGATATTTTCGCCAACCATTGCTTTCCTGCTCAAGACTGTGGGCGGCTGCCCCTGGCAGTCTGAGCATTAGATAGAGGATTTCTGCCTGGGCTTCATTAAAGCCCAGATCGACGAAGGCTGTGGCAATAACCCCCGACATTGCCAGGGGGTAACCGAGAGCTTTTTCAAGAATCCCCGCATGGCTCTCTAGCCAGGCCAGTTTGCCTTCCGGCTTCAAACTCGCCAGCTGGTTCAATGTTTGCACAACCGGTTTGGGGCGGGAGACACCGTTGGGATCGAAGCCGGCCAGATGCTCCATGGGTGGCCAGGAATCCCTGTCGTCCGGGGTCTGGTCTGCGCCGAGGTACGCCAGCCAGCTATTGATGTCTGTATCCAGGGTTTGCCACAACCGCACCATCTGTAACACATCGCGACCGCCATTGAGATTGCCCGCGCCCACCGCGATTGCGGCAATAAGCGCCGAGGCTCTTGTCGATCCCCCTGCCCCCGCATTCATCGCAGCTCGAACACTATGATCCCGTATCCCCGGGTTGGCTATGGCCACAGCCACCCTGTTGAGAAGTTCTGCATCCTCCTTGCTGGGCAGTTCCAATTTAAACAACAGATAGAGGTATTCAATCCATGTCACACGGCTCAAAAGTTCGCCGTAAACATCGTAACCAGAACAATAACAGGCAGACGCAGCAAAGGGATTGTCTGCCTGGGGTTGCTCTAACCAAATCCGGGTTTGCAGTGTACTGTCCTGGTTTTTATCTTTTGGTTCAGTCATTGCTGCCCCTTAATACTCGCGTTCGCAAACCTATGGGGGGCATCGCCTCGGGATCTATACGCACATCGAGTATGGAAGGGCCTTTTCTCCCCGCTATCAATTCTATTGGCAGTGCCTTGAGATCTTCAACGGATTCAACAATATAGCCGGGAATGCCCATGGCTTCCCCTATACCGGCAAAATTTATTTTGGGCAGTTCAAAGCCGAAGGTTTCCGCTCCGGTGAGACGCTGCCCATGCCTGACCATGCCGTAACTGGAATCGTTAAGAATCAGGTATATCACCGGCAGCTGATGGAGAATGGCGACAGTGATCTCCTGGCCAGACATCAGGTAGCTGCCGTCGCCGGTAATACAGACCACGGGGCATTCCGGCAATGCCAAGGCTGTTCCTATGGCGCTGGCGATTGCCCATCCCATTGAGGCGAAATCGAGACTGGCTTTAAACAGACCCTGATGGCCATCGCCGCCACCGCCGACCTGTTTGGGCGCGGGATGCAGGTAATGAATGGCCCATGCAAAGCTGTTGCCCGAGTCGGCAAGATAGCGGGTATTGGCTGGGAACAGTTTCGGAAGTTCCGCCATCAGCCGCTGGGGCAACAGTGGCCGTTTAGATGAGCAATACGAATCTTCATCATCAAGACTGAAATGAAGCTTTTCCGGATAAAGGTCACAAACGCTTGATGTAGGGAGTTTTTTATCCCTGTGATCTGTATTGAGGCGATTCAGCACCTCGGCAAAAATCAGCTCGATACTGCCACGGAGTTGCAGCCGAGCCATTGGCGAGGTAAAAAAATGATTGACTGACGACGCAATGTGAACAAGACGCTTATTGAGGACAGTCTCCGCGTCCCAGCCGTTGCTGGACCACTCCCCCAGGGATGTGCCTATTGCCACCACCAGATCCACATTGGGGTCGCTGAGTGTATTTATGGCTGTGTCGTGACCGGCAAAGCCGATGACACCGCGAAACAAGCGATGGTAAGGGTTGATCAGCCCTTTGCCGTGGGGTGTGGCCACCACAGAGGCATTCAGGGTTTCGGCGGTATCGAGAATGGCGGCGATGGCTTTGCTAGCCTCCCCGCCAACAATCAATACCGGGCGCTTGCTGGAGCCAAGCAGGGTGTAAAACCTGTCGAAGGCGATGGTATCGAGAAGTTTTTCTTCCGATGCCAGGGTTTCGAGCCCATAAAATTGTGGCTGGCTATCGCTGAATTCTTTCAAAATGTCGATGGGAATGCTCAGGTGGACAGGCCCCATCGGCGAGCGAAATGCGGTCATTATGGCGGCAGCAAGTTTGTGTTCCAGCTGACTCGAATGGGACACCAGGGAATTGTATCTGGTGATAGTTTGAAAAATGGCCAGGGTATTGGTGCCCGTGCAGGAGGATTCTTGCAAAGCGCCTCGGCCAAAAGAGTCCAGCGCCGTTTGCGCAGTAATAATCAACAGGGGAATGTTATTGGCGTGGGCCGATGCAACTCCGGTCACCAAGTTGGTGGCACCAGGCCCCGTGGTGGCAAAGCAGACGCCAAGCTTGCCGGACGACTGATAATAGCCATCCGCCATAAAAGCCGCCCCGCTTTCATGGCGTGCCATCACACAGCTTGGCCCGCCGCGGCGACCACTGCGAGCCAATGCATCGACAAAAGGCTCTATGGCGCCCCCAGGAACGCCAAAGACATAGTCAACGCCCAACCTTTCGAGATAGCTGACAATAAGATCACTCAACTGGTTAGCTTTTTTCTGGGGTTCACAAGCTTTCCCTGTTACAGGATCTTTTGACACGACTCTTTCCATGAATTTGCCCAATAAATAACCAGTTACCTGAAAAAATTAAAGTTTCTTACGAGCTTTATTATCGACTTTATTGGCTGTCACTTTCAATAAAATTGGATGATAAACCTGCGGCAAATCGTTAATACACCACTTTCAGCACAATTGTATAGGAGAGTGTAAAGATTTTTATTCTGGCAACAAGCGATAAGCAGTGAAGCGGGGAAAATTTTCCCCGTGCCCAGAAAACGGGAAGGCGCAAAGATCGTCGGGAGACTCTGCAGGGGCAAAAAATAACCCGGCCTGGGCCGGGTTACCGGGAATGATCAATCAGAAGCTAATTCGTGATGCATTCTTTTCAATCACCTTTTCTCCCACGCCCTTGATGTTTAGCAGTTCTTCCAGAGACGTAAAAGACCCATTTTTCTCCCTGTAGGCGACGATGGCTTCAGCGCGCTTCTCACCGATACCGGTCAAAGCATCAGCAATTTCACTTGCCGACGCCTTGTTGATATTGACGGTGGTTGTCGCCTCGGAAGCCGCTGCCTGGTTGCTTTTAGCCTCAACCGCATGCAGCTGGGACTGCCAGCCAAGGACTGTGAACAGAAGGGCAAAAAAGCAAAGGGTACGGCGAATAGATATGAGGTTATCCATAACATGCTCCTTGAAAAATAGCAGGGTTTTAGGTTTGGGGAGCGTCTTAAACCCTTGCAGGCAATTCATTTGCCGTTGCGAAAATCTTCAACCTGCTGCTGAGAAGCCCGCAGCGTTTAAGATGTTCTCCCTGTGAACAACCGTGTCCACGGGCTAATGATTACCAACTTCAGCGATAATTTCAAGTAATGACTGGCGCGGATTGCTGGCCGCCGTGATCGGGCGACCGATAACAAGGTGGGTGCTCCCCGCCTGCAGTGCCCGGCTGGGAGTCATAATTCTGACCTGATCGTTTTGGGCGGCGCTTAAAGGTCGAATGCCCGGGGTCACCCGGAGAAAATCACTACCAGCAACACAGACTATGTCCCCGGCTTCATGGGCGGAGCAGACGACGCCGTCGAGGCCACAGTCTTTGGTGAGTTTCGCAAGCCTGAGGACATGCTCGGTAGGTGAACTGGCAATGCCAATTTCTTTCAAGTCATCAAGCCCCATGCTGGTGAGCACAGTGACCCCTATCAGGAGAGTAGATGAGCCCATGACAGACAACTGCCCTGCCGCCGCCTCCATCATGCGGCGGCCGCCGGATGCGTGAACATTGACCATCCAAACACCCAAATCTGCAGCCGCAGCCACCGCTTTTGCAGTGGTATTGGGAATATCGTGAAATTTGAGATCGAGAAAAACATCAAAGTCGAGGTCAACAAGCTTGGCAACCAGGCCAGGGCCTTCACGGGTAAAAAGCTCTTTGCCAACCTTGAGGCGGCAAAGCCCCGGCTCCAGCTGGGCAACAAGATCTAGGGCGGCGGCACCGCTATCGAAATCGAGAGCGACAATAATTGGCGATTCTCCCTGGTTAAAACGCGGTGACAGCTTGGTGTTCAAATCAGATTCCAACGTCACAGTCACTCCTCACTACACAGAGGTTTTTTTCAAACGGCGATTTTCAGCACTGGTTTTTATCACCAAGGGCAGGCTGGCCAGCAAGCCCACGGCAATGCCTGCTGTAAACATAACCAGAAGCCAGAGCCCCAGGGGCAAGGGCGCGGCTGAGAAACCGAGGAGAGTGATATCGACAACCTGGGGATTGTCCTGGGCAACCCATAAGCCAATAAAAAAACTCAGCAACACAACCAGCCACAGGAGAATTTTTTTAATTCGAGCCATCGTCGTCTCCAAAAAAAATGGCAAGGAATTACCTTGCCACTCAGCATCCTTCAATCTCTAGAATCAGCCTTTGTTTGTCAGGCTATCATTCACTCTTTCTTTCAAGTCCTTGCCGGGCTTGAAGTAGGGAACATATTTCCCTGTCAACTCAACAGAGTCGCCGGTTTTCGGGTTTCTCCCCACCCGCGGAGCGCGATAATGGAGACAAAAACTGCCAAACCCGCGAATCTCAATGCGCTGATTGTGAACCAGCGCCTGAGTCATTTTTTCGAGTATCATTTTCACCGCCAGCTCAACATCCCTCGGGGGAAGCTGTTCCTGCTGGAGGCTAATTCGTTCAATCAATTCTGACTTGGTCATAACAGATTGCGCCTGTGAAGGATAACGGGCAGCCGAAGCCGCCCGCCCAGGTTTTTACTTATCGCGACCTTCCATTTGTGCCTTGATCAGGTCACCGATGGTGGTGGGCGCAATGGCCTCAGCTTCCTGCTTGCGTAAATCGCGCACAGCGGCTTTTTCTTCTTCAACGTCTTTCGCTTTAATGGAAAGTCCAATCTGGCGATTTTTGCGGTCGACGTTAATGATCTTAACTTCAACTTCATCGCCGGCATTGAGGGCATTTCTGGCGTCTTCAACCTTGTCACGGGAAATTTCAGAGGCTTTCAGCATGCCTTCAATTTCGCCGGCGAGGGTAATGATCGCGCCCTTGGCATCCACGTCCTTGACAACGCCTTTAACGATGGCACCTTTGTCGTTTTCGGCAACATAGGCGTTAAAGGGATCGTCAGCCAGTTGCTTGACACCCAGGGAAATGCGCTCGCGCTCGGGATCAACGGCAAGAATAACGGTTTCCAGCTCGTCGCCTTTCTTGAAGTTGCGCACCACTTCTTCGCCGTTCTCGTTCCAGGACAGGTCGGACAGGTGAACCAGGCCGTCAATGCCGCCGTCGAGGCCGATGAAGATTCCGAAATCAGTGATCGACTTGATGGTGCCGGAAATTTTATCGCCTTTGGCGTGCTTGTTGCCAAAATCGTCCCAGGGATTGACATGACACTGCTTGATACCCAGGGAAATTCTGCGACGCTCTTCGTCGATATCGAGAATCATCACTTCAACTTCATCGCCAAGTTGAACGACTTTGGAGGGGTGAATATTCTTGTTGGTCCAATCCATTTCGGAAACGTGAACCAGGCCTTCGACACCGTCTTCGAGTTCGGCAAAACAGCCGTAATCGGTGAGGTTGGTAACCCGTGCCTTGACTTTGGTGTTCTCGGGGTAGCGGGCTTTGATATCCGCCCAGGGATCTTCACCCATTTGCTTGAGGCCGAGGGAAACGCGGTTGCGCTCGCGGTCAAACTTCAGCACCTTGACGTCAATTTCGTCGCCAACATTGACAATTTCACTGGGGTGCTTGATGCGTTTCCAGGACATGTCAGTGATATGGAGAAGGCCATCGATACCGCCGAGGTCAACAAAGGCACCGTAATCGGTAAGGTTCTTGACCACACCCTTGAGAGTAGAGCCCTCTTCCAGATTGCTGAGCAGTTCATCGCGCTCTGCAGAGTTGACGGCTTCCATAACCGCACGACGGGAAACAACAACGTTGTTGCGTTTCTGATCGAGTTTAATAACCTTGAATTCGAGGGGTTTGTCTTCGAGGTGGGTAGTTTCGCGCATGGGGCGAACATCCACAAGAGAGCCTGGAAGGAAAGCGCGCAGGCCGTTGACGTCAACGGTAAAGCCGCCCTTAACCTTGCCACTGATGACACCGATAACCACTTCGTCTGCGGCGTGGGCTTTTTCAAGCACAGTCCAGGATTCCTGACGGCGGGCTTTTTCACGGGACAGTCGGGTAGCGCCAAAACCATCTTCAACCGATTCAAGGGCAACCTGGACTTCATCGCCAATGGCAAGATTGAATTCGCCATTATCATCGACAAACTGGCTGACAGGGATGATACCTTCGGACTTCAGTCCGGTATAAACGGTAACCCAATCCTTATCTATATCGATAACCACACCGGTGACAATGGCGCCGGGGGTCATTTCAATGGTTTTTAAACTCTCTTCAAAAAGATCTGCAAAGCTTTCGCTCATTTATGTATACCTGTATGAATTGGGGTTGGTACCCCAGCCACACCGCCAGTTGTGTGGGTCTGTTTAAAAAGGAAACACTGCTGCAATCCTGGCTGGACATCAGCATTTCCGAAAAAATATTGCCCTCTGGTCAAAAGTTGACTTCGGCAACCACGGCCTCAAAGACTTCTGCTATGGTCTTGCCGGTGGTATCCACAAGGATAGCATCGCTGGCAGGCACCAGGGGCGATACATCCCTTGTCATATCCCGCTCATCGCGGCAGCGGACAGTTTCCTCAAGGGCGGCAAGGCTAACATTTTCCCCTTTACCAATCAACTGGTTATAGCGTCTTTGCGCCCTTTCTTGCACGGATGCAGTGAGAAAAATCTTCACATCCGCCTCAGGGAACACCACCGTGCCCATATCGCGACCATCGGCAACCAATCCCGGAGCCACTGCAAATGCGCGCTGGCGCTCAAGGAGCGCGTCGCGAACATCGGGAACCGCAGCAACGATGGAAGCACCAGAGCCAATCTCCTCGCTGCGAATACGGTCAGTGACCACCTCCCCCTCGAGGATAACCTGGGGAGAGTCCTCCCCCGAATTCATCACAAAGGAAATATCCATATGGGCGGCAAGCACCGCCAGCTCCTCGTTGTTGTCCCAGGCAACCTTGTGGTGCCGAGCCGCCAGCGCCAGCAACCGGTAAAGAGCACCACTGTCGAGATAATGAAAACCGAGACGAGCTGCAAGCATCTGGCAAATCGTGCCTTTCCCGGCGCCGCTGGGGCCGTCAACGGTGATGATTCTTACGGGGTTCGGATTCATTCTTTTAGCTCCGCAAGATTAAAACCCGCCGCCGTTGCCAGGGAAACAAACCCCGGAAAGGACGTTGCCACATTCTGACAATCGTCAATTGTGATGGTGCCCTCTGCGACCAGTCCGGCGACGGCAAAGGACATGGCGATGCGATGATCGTCACAGCTATGGACTCGACCGCCACCCATTTTGCCTCCGGTGATGATTATGCCGTCAGGGGTGGGCACGGCATCTACGCCGAGAATAATCAGACCATCGGCCATCGCCTGAATGCGATCGCTCTCTTTAACCCGCAACTCTTCGGCGCCGGTGAGTATGGTTTTACCTTCGGCGCAGGCGGCGGCGACGAAAATTGCCGGAAACTCATCAATGGCGAGGGGCACCTGGTCTTCAGGAATATTGATGCCTTTCAATTTTGCATAGCGCACCTGGATATCCGCCACGGGCTCTCCCCCCACAAGGCGCTCATTCAGCAGGCAAATATCCGCACCCATCAAGCGAAGGATATTGACCACGCCCACCCGCGTGGGGTTGATGCCCACGTGTTCAAGGATAATGTCAGAACCCGGTACAATACTGGCCGCCACCATAAAAAAGGCCGCCGAGGAAATATCTGCGGGAACGTCGATATCACAGGCCTGGAGTTCGCCACCGCCGATAACACTGGCCACCGAACCTGCCTTTTTGACCCTGTAGCCAAAACCCTGAAGCATGCGCTCGGTGTGATCCCTGGTGGGAGCCGGTTCGGTCACCACAGTTTCGCCCTCGGCATAGAGGCCGGCAAGCAACACAGCGGATTTTACCTGTGCACTCGCCATTGGCAGTTGATAGTCAATGCCTTTAAGGGTGTGACCGCCATGGATTTTCAAGGGCGGGCGCCCCGCTTCTGCCGTGTCTATGTGCGCCCCCATCAACGCCAGTGGATCGGACACCCGTTTCATGGGACGCTTTGATAAAGAATCATCCCCGGTCATCACCACATCAAACGACTGGGCGGCCAGCAAGCCGGCGAGAAGCCGCATGGAGGTGCCGGAGTTGCCCAGGTAGATGGGGCCAGGCGGCGCTTTGAGGCCGCGCATGCCGACGCCGTGAATGGTCACCACTCCGCTGGTGGGCCCTTCGATAACCACCCCCATGTCGCGAAAAGCCTGGAGCGTAGCCAGACTGTCTTCGCCCTCCAAAAAGCCTGTTACACGGGTGACACCCTTGGCAAGAGACCCCAGCATGATGGATCGGTGGGAAATGGATTTGTCTCCGGGAACCCGCACTCGGCCGGTCAGGGGAGCCGTGGCTGAGGAGGTGCGAAAAATAAGTTTGGTATTGTCCATAGGCTCTAGAAAGGTCTTTTTTTCAAGCATTTTTGTGAAATGGTTGCGGGCTTCTCTGGCTCGAGTAAACACGCCCATGATGTAATCACTATCACCGTTGATAATTGCGGTGCGCAGGGTAGCAAAATTTTCTGTCAGTTTGTCAAACACCTGAATAATGGCTTGGTTATTGGCAAGACAAATATCATGCCACATAACAGGGTCGCTGCTTGCTATGCGGGTGAAGTCGCGAAAACCGCCGGCGGCATAGCGGAAAATCTCACGGTTTTCCTTCATTGCCGCGAGGGTATCAACCAGAGAAAAGGCGAGCATGTGGGGCAAATGACTGGTGGCGGCCAAGACCTCGTCATGCTCTTCCACCGGCATCAGTGAAACCTTGGCTCCCACGCCCTGCCACAGGTAGCGGACACGCTCAATATGCTGGGAAGAGGTTTCAGCCTCAGGGGTCAGGATGACGCGGTGATCCACGTAAAGATCGCCATTGGCGGCTTCGACACCACTTTTTTCAGCTCCGGCAATGGGGTGGCCAGGAACAAACTGTGGCGGCATAGTGCCGTAGATGTCTCTGACAGCATCGACCACAGAACCCTTTACGCTGGCCGCATCCGTAATGGTGACTTCGCAATTGAGATGGCGATGTAACTCCACCAGGGTCTGGCGCACCGTCAAGGTGGGAACGCAGACCACAACCACATCGCCGGCGCCAAGAGCCGGGAGAATATTCGCGGCATCGCTGTAGACACTGTCGACCACGCCCATTTTCAGGGCTGTATCGAGAGTGGACTGGCGCCTCGACACACCGATAACCTCGCGGCACAACCCCCTTTCCCTGGCCGCTTTGGCAAGACTGCCGCCTATGAGGCCAAGGCCATAAATGAGCAGTCGCCCTATTTGCACGGGTTGTTCCTTTGACATCGGCCTGTGATCATCCCTGTTCAGAGTACGGCTCTCGGATAGGAGCCGAGAATTTTCAAATCTGCGGCTTTGTTCCTGAGAATATTGAGCGCCGCGACAATATTGGCGTCCGACTGATGACCTTTGAAATCGATAAAAAACAGGTAATTCCATTTGCCACTGCTTGAAGGCCGGGTTTCCAGGCGGGTCATGTCAATATTGTGGGCACGCAGGGGCTCCAGCAATGTGTACAGGGCGCCGGGTTCATTTTTCATGGAAACAATGATGGATGTCTTGTCATCACCGCTGACCCCGAGCTCCTGGCGACCGATCACAAGAAAACGGGTGGAGTTGTCCGGGCGATCTTCAATTTTTTCCCGCAATTTCGTCAGGCCGTAGAGACTCACCGCCATATCTCCGGCGATGGCGGCGGAATTCCATTCGCCACGCACCCTTTTTGCCGCCTCAGCATTGCTGGACACCGGAATTCGGTCGATTTTCGGGTAATGGGCATCCAGCCATTTACGGCACTGCGCCAGCGATTGGGGATGGGAATAAACCCGCGTAATCTTGGCGGGATCCGTATTGGGGCCGACGAGAAAATTTTGATGGATTCTCAGTTCCACTTCGCCGCAGATTTTCAGGGACGAATCGATAAAGCTGTCGAGGGTATGATTGACCACGCCTTCGGTGGAATTTTCAACGGGCACCACGCCGTAGTTGACGGCGCCCGCCTCCACTTCGCGAAAAACCTCGTCAATGGCGAACATCGGTATACATTGGGCAGAATGGCCAAAATGTTTGACCGCAGCCTCCTGGGTAAATGTACCTTCAGGGCCGAGAAAGGCGACACTGACCGGTTTTTCCAGCGCCAGGCAGGCGGACATGATTTCCCGGAACAGGCGCGCAATTTCTTCGTTATCCAAAGGTCCCTGGTTATTTTCCATGACCTTGCGCAGTACCTGGGCTTCCCGCTCCGGGCGGTAGAAATCTGTGGAGCCAGCGCTGATCTTTACTTCTGCCACCTGTTGGGCACAAACCGCCCGCTGGCTTATCAGCGCCAGCAACTCATCATCAATATGGTCAATCTTCTCGCGTAAATCCTGAAGTGAAAGAGTCGTCATCGCTATTATTCACCTGCGGCATCACTGCCATCGTCCGTTTCTTCAATGCGCGCCAAGCCCACCAGTTTTTCATCGCCGCGAACGCGAATGAGTCTGACGCCCTGGGTAATACGACCGAGGATCGACACCTCGGCAACCCGAGTGCGCACCAGGGTGCCCTGGTCGGAAATGAGCATGATCTCGTCAGAATCCGATACCTGTAAGGCACCCACCAGCTGACCATTGCGCTCGCTGGTTTGCATGGCGATGACGCCCTGGTTGCCACGGCCTTTGCGGGGAAATTCCGTGGTTTCAGTGCGCTTGCCATAGCCATTGCTGCTCACAGTGAGAATCTGGTGCTGGGCTTCGGGAATAATCAGGGCAATCACCTCCTGTCCTTCAGCCATGCGAATACCGCGCACACCCCGCGCTGTTCTGCCCATGGGGCGAACATCGTTTTCATCAAAACGCGCCGCTTTGCCGCTGCTGGCGACAAGGATAACGTCCTTGCTGCCGTCGGTGATGGCGGTGCCGACAAGGTGATCACCTTCGTCCAGCTCCACCGCCCGCAACCCGGAACTGCGGGGGCGGGAAAATGACTCCAGGGAAGTTTTCTTGACAGTGCCAAACGCGGTGGCCATAAAAATAAAATGGTCTTCTGTATATTCTTTTATCGGCAGGATAGAGGTTACCCGCTCCCCCGCTTCCAGGGGCAACAGATTGACCATGGGGCGACCACGGGAATTTCTGCCGGCCACGGGAATTTGATAGACCTTGAGCCAAAACACCTTGCCGGCATTGGTGAAGCACAGCATGGTGTCGTGGGTACTGGCAATCAAGAGATGCTCGACAAAATCTTCATCCTTGACCGCCGTCGCCGACTTGCCGGTACCACCGCGGCGCTGGGCCTGATAGGCGTCCAGGGGTTGCGCCTTGGCATAGCCGCCGTGGGAGATGGTCACCACGCGATCTTCTTCGGGAATCAGGTCTTCTACTGTCAGGTCATGTTGGCTCTCAATAATCTCGGTGCGCCGAGCATCGCCGAACTCGGCGCGCACTTCTGCCAATTCTTCGCGAATCACTTCCATCAAACGGTCCGGGCTGGAAAGAATGTGGAGATAAGCGGCGATTTCGCCAATTTTTTCCTGGTATTCCGCCATCAGTTTTTCGTGCTCCATACCGGTAAGGCGGTGGAGACGAAGATCGAGAATGGCTTGCGCCTGGGCGGGAGACAAGTGGTAACCGTTGTCGACAAGACCAAAGCCCGCACCCAGTTCTTCCGGCTTGCAGGCATCGCTGCCGGTCTTTTCGAGAAACTGGAGGACGGCACCCGGTTCCCAGGTGGCGGCGAGCAGGCGCTCGCGCGCATCGGCTGGCGTTGCCGATGTTTTTATCATGTCGATAACGGTATCGATATTGGAAATAGCCACAGCCAACCCTTCCAGCAAATGGCCTCTTTCCCGCGCCTTGCGCAACAGGAATACGGTTCTGCGGGTGACCACTTCGCGGCGATGGCGAATAAAGGCCTCAAGGAGCTCCTTGAGATTCAGGGTGCGCGGTTGATCATCGACGAGGGCGACAATATTGATGCCAAAAACGCTTTGCAGCTGGGTCTGGGCGTAGAGATTGTTGAGCACCACATCGCCGACTTCGCCCCGCTTCAGCTCTATGACCACGCGAAGGCCGTCTTTGTCGGACTCGTCGCGCAGCTCGGAAATACCTTCCAGTTTCTTTTCTTTGACCAACTCGGCGATGCGCTCAATTAATCGCGCCTTGTTCAGCTGGTAGGGTATTTCGTGAATGATAATGGTCTCGCGACCGGTTTTTCCGTCCCGCTCCACTTCAGCCTTGGCGCGCACATAGATACGGCCACGACCTGTTCGGTAAGCCTGCACTATACCGGCACGGCCATTGATAATGGCTCCTGTGGGGAAATCCGGGCCGGGAATGTACTCCATCAACTCGTCGATATCGAGATCCGGATTTTCAATCAAGGCCAAAGCGCCATTGATGACTTCCGTAAGATTGTGAGGAGGAATATTGGTGGCCATACCCACAGCGATGCCCGAAGACCCGTTGACCAGCAGGTTGGGAATGCGCGTGGGCAGGACATCGGGAATTTTTTCCTGGCCATCGTAGTTGTCGACGAAATCGACAGTTTCTTTTTCCAGGTCGGCAAGCAGGGAGTGGGAAATTTTCGCCATGCGAATTTCGGTATAGCGCATGGCGGCGGCGGAATCGCCGTCGATGGAGCCGAAGTTGCCCTGGCCATCCACCAGCATGTAGCGCATTGAAAATGGCTGCGCCATGCGCACAATGGTGTCGTAAACGGCGGAATCCCCGTGGGGATGGTATTTACCAATAACATCGCCCACCACCCTGGCAGATTTTTTGTAGGATTTGTTCCAGTCGTTCTTGAGCTCGCTCATGGCGAACAGCACGCGGCGATGAACCGGCTTCAGGCCGTCGCGAACATCCGGCAGCGCCCGCCCCACAATCACACTCATGGCATAGTCGAGGTAAGACTGCTTCAGCTCGTCTTCAATATTGACAGGCTGAATTTCTCTGGCTATTTCACCCATAGTTTTGTTGTTCCAGGTTATTTTTTCGATTGCTCCAGAGACACTTTAAGAGCCACTTTAAAAGTGCTTCTACCCCCTGAGCACAAGCGCGGCAGTATAGCACAGCTTAACCCTGTTGCGCCCACTGGAGAGGTTATTGGCCGAGGGCGCTTTAGGGGCGGCGCATTCAGAATAAAGCCTGTTTTGCGGTATACTTGCGGCCTTTTCACCAGGAGCCGCCATGAACCCGGAAGCTGTGGATCTCGTTATCAACGCGAAATGGATTATTCCTGTGATCCCGGAAAACGCTGTTTTTACAGATTGCTCCGTGGCTCTACGCAATGGCGCTATTGTCGCCATCTGCCCCAAAGCCGAGGCCGGCAGGCGTTTTGCGGCAAAAACCGTTCTCGACCTCGGCAATCACGCCCTGATTCCCGGGCTTGTCAACGCCCACGGCCACGCCGCCATGACATTGTTTCGGGGTTATGCAGACGATCTCGACCTCAAAAGCTGGCTCAACGACCATATCTGGCCGGCGGAAACCCGCTGGGTCAGTGAAGAATTTGTCCGCGACGGCGCCGAGCTGGCCATCGCCGAAATGATCAAAAGTGGCACCACCTGCTTTGGCGATATGTATTTTTTCCCCGACCAGGTGGCGGAAGCCAGTCGCGATCTCGGCATGCGCAGCCAGGTGGCCTTCCCCATCATCAACTTTGCCACCGCCTGGGCGCGGGACGGGGATGATTATATTCACAAAGGTCTCGCCCTGCGGGACAGCTTCAAGGGCAATGATCTGGTGACCATCGCTTTTGGCCCCCACGCACCTTACACCGTGGAAGATCGTCTCTTTGAAAAAGTGGTCACCTATGCCAACGAGCTGGATGCGGCGATTCAGGTGCATCTTCACGAAACTCTGTCTGAAGTTGAGGATGCCGTGCGCACCGCGGGGAAAAAGCCGCTGCAAAGGCTTTTTGACATGGGGCTGCTCTCCCCCAATACCCAGTGCGTTCACATGGTGGCTCTCGACGACGAAGATATTGAGCTGGTGGCTGCCAGCAAGGCTCACGTCATCCACTGCCCAAAGTCCAACATGAAGCTGGGCAATGGCAGTTGCCCTGTCACCCGTCTTATGGACAGCGGCGTCAATGTCGCCCTGGGTACGGACGGCGCCGCCAGCAACAACAGCCTTGATATGTTCGCAGAAATGCAATTTGCCTCGCTGCTGGCAAAGGGCGCCGCTTCAGACCCTACCGCCCTCGATGTTCACCAGACCCTGCGCATGGCCACCATCAATGGCGCTCGCGCCCTCGGAATGGAAAAAAAGATCGGCAGTATCGAACCGGGAAAATCCGCCGATCTGGTCGCCGTCGATCTTTCGGGAATTCACCAGCAGCCCCTGCATAACCCCCTGTCGCAGCTCATCTATACCCAGTCCGGCAGCAATGTCAGCCACGTCTGGGTCGCAGGAAAAGCCCTGCTTAACAATGGCGAATTTACCCATATCAATGAGCAGGCACTGATCGCCAGGGCACAGCACTGGCACAACAATCTCGCAAAGTAGTATTTTGCTGACACAGAACTAACGGGGAACACCTGGCTATGGCAACAGACAGCAACTTTAACGACGCTAATTTTGATCCGGGGGAAATTGCCAAGTTTGAAGCCCTGGCCTCCCGCTGGTGGGATCGGGAAAGCGAATTCAAGCCTTTGCACGAAATTAATCCTTTGCGCGCCAACTGGATAGACCGGCACGCCCCCGTTGCAGGTAAGGCTCTAATCGACATCGGCTGCGGGGGCGGCATCCTGTGCGAAGCCCTCGCCCAGCGCGGCGCCATGGTCACCGGTATCGACATGGGCGCGGCTCCCCTTTCCGTGGCCGAGCTCCATCGCCTGGAAAGCGGCGTCGAGGTCACCTATATTCAGGCCAGCGCAGAAAAAATGGCTCTCAGCCACAGGGCGCAGTTTGATATTGTCACCTGCCTGGAAATGCTTGAACACGTTCCCGATCCCGCCTCTGTCGTTCGCGCCTGCGCCGATCTGGTCAAGCCCGGGGGACAGCTGTTTTTTTCCACCATCAATCGCAACCCGAAATCCTATGTGTTCGCCATTTTGGGAGCTGAATATGTGCTCAACATGCTGCCTAGGGGCACCCACGATTACAGCAAGTTTATTCGCCCCTCGGAGCTTTCCCAGTGGCTGCGGGATGCCGGCTTGGAACTGCGCCATATCACCGGCATGGTCTACAATCCCTTGACTAAAGTCTACCGCCTTAAAGAGGCCGACGTCGACGTCAACTATCTGGTGCACGCCGTAAAACCCGCAGAGGGCTGCGCCAATGTCTAAGCCCCTGCCCTCCAGCTACAAAGCGGTGCTCTTTGATCTCGACGGTACATTGCTTGACACTGCTCCGGATTTCGTCACCACCCTGAACCGCATGCTGGCGGAGAAAAACCTGCCCCCCCTGCCCCCGGAAAAAATTCGCGCCGCCGTCACCAATGGTTCTGTGGGTCTTATCGAGCTGGGCTTTGGCCTCAAACCGCAACAGGCAGAATTTGAACCTCTACGCCAGCAATTTCTTGACTACTACTTTGAATGTCTTACGGAAAATACTCGGCTTTTTCCCGGCATGGAATCCCTGCTTGGCAAACTTGCAGACTTTGCCATTCCCTGGGGCATCGTCACCAACAAGCCCTCCCGTTATACCGATGAGATTCTCGCCAGGCTGTGGCTGCCCTGCCAGCCGCAAACGGTGATATGCCCGGATCATGTCACACGCGCGAAACCAGACCCGGAACCGGTTTTACTCGCCTGTAAACAGCTCAACATAGCGCCGCAACAATCCCTGCTGGTCGGGGATCATCGCCGCGACATTGAATCCGGACTCAACGCCGGCTGTTACACGGTGTCGGCGGCCTATGGCTATATTGACAGCGATGAAAACCCCGACCACTGGGGCGCCCACTACCTGGTCAACCATGCCTCTGAAATTGGCTCTATCCTCTTTACCACCCGCTAACTCGCCACTACCGGGCAGCAACCACTGGAAATTATTGTGACTATATCTCTCGACAACTATCAACCCGCAGCCCAATTACTGGAAGATCGTATTGTTCTGGTCACCGGTGCCGGCGAAGGTATCGGCAAAGCGGCGGCCCTGGCCTATGCAGCCCACGGCGCCACAGTGATTCTTGCAGGGCGCACAGTGGCAAAGCTTGAGCAGGTTTATGATCTCATTGAAAAAACAGGTTATCCGCAGCCGAGCATTTATCCCGTTGATCTCAACGGCGCCGGCGAGGATGATTTTAATGCCCTGAGGGATACCCTCGAGGTTCAATTTGGCCGCCTCGACGGTCTTCTTCACAATGCCGGCGAACTGGGTGAACGCACGCCCATTGCCAATTACAGCCTTTCGAGCTGGGTCAAGGTCATGAACGTCAACGTTACCGCCCAGTTTCTGCTCACCAAAGCCCTGCTGCCGGTTTTGGAAAAATCCCGCGACGCCGCGATCATCTTTACCTCTTCCAGTGTCGGCAGAAAAGGCCGAGCCTTTTGGGGCGCCTACGCAGTATCGAAATTTGCCACCGAGGGACTCAGTCAGGTGCTGGCTGATGAATTGGATGGCGTCTCCAATATCAGGGTCAACTGCCTGAATCCCGGCGCGACGCGAACCCAGATGAGAGCCAAGGCCTATCCTGCCGAAGATCCGCGCACACTCAAATCTCCGGAGCAGATAATGGCCGCCTATTTATTTCTGATGGGGGCGGACAGCAAAGGTATCAACGGACAGTCCCTCGACGCCCAGTAACCACCGCCACTGGAATGGTTGGCGCGGAAGTTGTGGTTGCGTCAGCTGCCTGGATGTTCGCGCCGGAAGCGGCGGCTTTCAGCCTGCTGACGCAAGTTTCCGGTTAGCGGCGGGAGATCTCAGCTGCTGCTTCGAGGGCGTCGATATAGGCAATAAACTCTCGCACCGCGTGCTGTTGTACCAGGGATTGGCGCAAGGCGGATTTCTCGCTGGCGGAGAGTTTTTCGCTAGAGCCCGCGCTGATTCCGGTGAGACCGTAGACAACCATATCGCCACTGGCGGTTTCGACACTACCGTATACGGGAAGGCTTGTGCTCGACGGGTAGGCAAAAACAGCTTCAACCACTTCTTTGCCACTGGCGGCGTCAAAGCGGGTGACATCGCTGGCGGTTTCCAGCTTCAATTCCTCAGCCGCCGCCAGGGTTGCCAGGGCTTCACCGGTGCTGATTCTGCCGATAATGTCAGCCGCGGCGCGGCGAGCTTTTTGCCGCGCCTTTTCTGCAGTGAGGGTTTCGACAATACCAGCCTCAACCGAAGCCAGAGGCGCTTTGTGAGCCGGAATAAACTCTTTCAGTTTTACTACGCCATAGTGCTGCTCGCCCAGCTCAACAACCTCGCTGGGATAACCGTGGTTAACAACATCTTCGCTGAATGCCGCCTTAACGATTTGTGGGTGGGCGGCTATACCTTCACCACCACTTGCCGAAAAGGGCTGAGACACCTTGACACTCAATCCCAGGGATTCAGCAGCTGGCACCAGGGAATCGGCGCTGTAGGTTTGATCTTTGAGTTTTTCCACATAGGTAGCGAGTTTTTCAGCGGCTTGCTCGGCACGTAACAACTGCTCGATACGGTCGCGCTCCTCGGCAAAGACCAGGGATTCTGCTTCCGACTTCGCCAAAACCTTGATGAGATGAATGCCGCTTTCGGTCACCACTGGTTGAGAAACTTCACCAACCGCCACGGTTTCCAGGGCTGAAGCAAAGCCTTCAGGAAGACTGTCGACGGTGAATGATCCGAGACTGCCGCCGCTTTGAGCACTGCCAAAATCCGCGCTGTAAGCCTGAGCCAGTTCGGCAAAGTCTTCACCGGCAGCCAGTTTCTGCTGAACCTCTGCAAGGGTTGCCTTTGCCCCATCGCCATCATTTTCAATAAGAATGTGGGCAAGGTTCCAACTAGAACCCGATTCTTCGGCGCTATTTTGCAACGCATCAAAGCGGGCGCGCAGGGCGTCTTCGTCAATTTCAACAAATGGCTCCACCGCCGCTGGCGTCAGCTCCAGATATTCGACAACCACCTTGTCAGGCTCGAGAAAGCTGTCGCCGCGGGTTTCATAGTAGTTTTCCACTTCCTCCGCAGAAATATTGATATCGTCTTGAAAGCTGGCCAGAGGCAGTGTCAGGTAGTCAAAGGAGCGCGCCTGAAGGACAAGGCGGCTGAACAGGGCGGCCTGGGGGGCTGTCACTATGGCGCTTGCCTGCAACCCCGCTGACAACTGGTTGGCAAGCAACTCCTTTTTCACCTCAGCCCTGTACTCCAGAGGCGTAAAACCAAGTCTCGATAGTTGATATTCATACTGATTTTTATCGAAACGGCCATTGTTTTGAAAAGCCTGGTTTTGAACAATGATTTCGTTGAAAGTTTTGTCGGACGCGGTCATGCCAAAGGATGTGGCGGCCTGGACAATCAGTTTGTCCCTGATCAATTGCTTGATGACAGGATCCCGCAGGCGTTCGTCATCTAGCATGGCGGGGTCAATACCACTGAACTGGTTGAGAATTTTCTGGCGCTGCAGCTCGATACCGCGAAGAACTTCAAGCTCGGTGATAGCTTCGTCGTTGACTGTGACCACCTTGTCGACGGAGGTGCCAGACACGAACAGGGACTCAACACCAAAGAACGCAAATGGAATAATAAGAATAACGACAAGAATAGTGGCGGTTACGCCTCTCAGTTTATCTCGAAAATCTTGTAACATGGATTTGCCTTGTGGGTGGGTCTCTCAGCGCCTGTTCTGATGCCTGAGGTTTGTTGAGGGCGGAACGACAAAAAAAGGCGCACCGAAATGCGCCCCCTGAAGAATACGAACAACAGCTGTTTAGTTAACAGCATCCTTGAGGGATTTACCCGCCTTAAAGCCGGGAACATTGGCGGCAGCAATCTGGATTTCCTTGCCAGTCTGAGGATTTCTTCCTGCGCGGGCGGGACGATGCTTAACGGAAAAAGTACCGAAACCGACCAAAGAAACCTGATCACCTTTTTTCAATGCGCCGGTGATTGCTTCCAGGACTGAATCCAGAGCCTTGCCTGCTGAGGCCTTGGAAATATCCGCGCCATCAGCAATGGCATCGATCAACTCTGATTTATTCACACTTATACCCCTTGTTGTTTGATTGAGGCTAGACCTTCACGTCTTCACCGTTTATAACAGAGTGCCGCCAGGTGGCGACACGACAAAGCGACTTTATACCAACCCCTGTACGGGCTGGTCAAGTAGACTCCGCATTTAATGCGCATTTATTCTGTTTTCGCTGCTGTCATCACCCATATTGGTGGTGGCTACGGATTTTTCGTAGTCATCGTCACTGAGGGGTTCCGGCATAAATTCGAGGGCGATCTGGAGAACCTCGTCAATCCATTTGACGGGGCGAATGTCGAGATCGGCCTTGATGTTTTCGGGAATTTCTTTCAAATCGCGCTCGTTGCCCTGGGGAATGATCACTGTTTTGATGCCGCCGCGATGGGCTGCCAGCAGCTTTTCCTTGAGACCGCCAATTCTCAACACCTGGCCTCTCAGGGTGATTTCACCGGTCATGGCCACATCAGCTCTTACGGGGACGCCACTGAGCACGGAAACAAAGGCTGTGCACATGGCAATACCGGCGCTGGGACCATCCTTGGGTGTTGCACCCTCAGGAACATGGATATGAAGGTCGTATTTGCTGTGGCAGCTTTTGGCGATGCCCAGCTGCTGGGAGCGGCTTCTCACCACAGTCCGGGCTGCCTGAATGGATTCCTGCATCACTTTTTCGAGCAGCCCGGTGCGGAAAATTTCGCCCTTGCCTGGCACTGCCGCCGCTTCGATAGTCAGCAGTTCACCGCCCACGGAAGTCCAGGCAAGACCGGTAACCTGGCCAACCTGGTTGTCCTCTTCGGCGCGACCAAAGTCGAACTTCCTGACGCCGAGGAGATTTTCAAGATTGTCGGAGTTTACTTCATAGGTATTCGAACTGTTCTCCTTGACCTTAATAGTGAGCACCTTGCGGCAGATTTTGGCAATTTCACGCTCGAGACCACGGACACCGGCTTCTCTGGTGTAATAGCGAATAATATCGCGCATAACTTCTTCGGCGACAGCAATTTCCGCCTCTTTGAGGCCATTGGCCTTAATCTGCTTGGGCAGCAGATACTTCATGGCAATATTGATTTTTTCCGCTTCCGTATAGCCAGGAATACGAATTACTTCCATACGATCCCGGAGGGGGCCTGGAATATTCAGGGAGTTGGCGGTACAGATAAACAGCACCTCCGACAAATCGTAATCCACTTCGAGGTAGTGGTCGTTAAAGGCATGGTTCTGTTCGGGATCCAATACCTCAAGCAAAGCCGATGCAGGGTCACCGCGGTGATCCATGCCAATTTTGTCAATTTCATCGAGCAGGAACAGCGGGTTTTTAACGCCCACCTTGGACATTTTTTGCACCAGCTTGCCGGGCAGCGAGCCGATATAGGTGCGGCGATGGCCGCGAATTTCTGCTTCGTCGCGCACCCCGCCCAGGGACATGCGGACAAATTTGCGCCCGGTCGCTCTGGCGATGGACTCACCCAACGAGGTTTTACCCACACCGGGAGGTCCAACCAGACACAGCACGGGACCCTTGAGTTTTTTTACCCGCTTTTGAACGGCAAGAAACTCCAGAATTCGCTCTTTGACCTCTTCGAGGCCGTAGTGATCCTCATTGAGAACCTCTTCAGCCAGGGCGATATCGTGGCGCACTTTGGAGCGCTTTTTCCAGGGAACATTGAGCATCCAGTCGACATAACCGCGTAATACCGAGGCTTCCGCTGACATGGGCGACATCATTTTCAGTTTGTTGATTTCAGCCAGTGCCTTGTCTTCAGCGGCCTTGGTCATTCCCGCTTCCTTGACGCGGTTTTCAAGCTGTTCAATTTCGTTGACGCCATCTTCACTTTCGCCAAGTTCCTTTTGAATGGCTTTCATCTGTTCGTTGAGATAATACTCGCGCTGGCTTTTTTCCATCTGCTTTTTGACGCGACCGCGAATACGCTTGTCGATCTGAAAAACTTCGATTTCAGAATCCATAAAGCCCATGATCATATCGATGCGCGCCTGTACGCTGGCGGCCTCAAGAACTTTTTGTTTCTGTTCCAGAGCGATGGTCATATGCGTAGCAATGGTATCGGTGAGGCGGCTGATTTCATCGATGCCGGCCAGAGTGGTAACCACTTCCGAGGGAATTTTTTTGCTGAGATTGACGTATTGCTCAAACTGGGACATTAGCGAGCGCATCAGGGCGTCCGCCTCAGACAGGGGCACCAGTTGATCGTCAATATAATCGAAGGTGGCTTCGAGATAACCGGGGTCTTTATCAATGGCTTTGACACGAACCCGCTCACTGCCTTCCACCAGAACCTTGACCGTGCCATCCGGCAGTTTCAGCATCTGGAGAATGTTGGCCAGGGTGCCGACACTGTAAACGCCATCGGCGTCGGGATCATCCTCTGTCGCGTTGCGCTGGGCCACCAGGATGATTTGTTTGTGTTCTGCCATCGACTCCTCAAGGGCGAGAATAGATTTTTCACGCCCCACAAACAGCGGCACAACCATATGTGGAAACACAACCACATCCCGCAGGGGCAACAGGGGAAGTTGCGTCAAATTTTTCTCTTGATAGGTTTCTTGTCCCATAGTGACCTCGATTAATTTCTCCACACAGGAAAGCAACAACATCTAAAGCGACAACAAAGAGAGTGCCAACAAATATTGTGCCATTTGCCTGTGATATGGGGGCATGCCACAGGATAACAAGGCATAGGCAGAAAATAGCACGGAAAGTGCCAAAAAGGACATAACCACGTCATATATTAAGAAAACTCTGATTAATACCGTTTCTGCCCAGACGGGAATCTATAATCGATTGATTTTCTGGACTCGAGCCTGTACGGGAGCGGCGAAAGCAGATTAGTCACAGCGTCCTTAATCAGACAGTAAAGAGACGAAAAGATGGCGCAGATTGCCCGGTAACAGGCTGAGATTGGCATTTGTCCGACCCTAAAAGGTTAGCCCGAAATAAAAAAAACCGGTACTTTTCAGAACCGGTTTTTTTATGCACACAACGCTGTCAGTCGTCGCTGCTGGCTACAGCTTTGGCCTTGTCGTTACCCTCGTAAACCACAAGGGGTTCAGACTCACCGCGAATCACTGCGGCGTCAACCACAACCTTGGCGACGTTGGGCTGGGACGGTATGTCGTACATAATGTCGAGAAGGACATTTTCCAGAATCGAACGCAAACCCCGCGCCCCGGTCTTGCGCTCCAGAGCCTTGGCGGCAATGGCGTCGAGGGCATCGCGGCGAATATCGAGTTCGACATCTTCCATTTCAAAAAGCGCCGAATACTGCTTGACCAGGGAGTTCTTCGGTTCCACCAGAATATTCACCAAGGCGGCGACATCAAGCTCCTCAAGGGTGGCGATAACGGGCAAGCGGCCAACAAATTCGGGAATCAAGCCATAGCGAACCAGATCTTCCGGCTCAACGCCGGTGAGGGTTTCACCGATATTGACACGCTTCTCTTTGCTTTTCACTTCCGCGCCAAAACCAATACCGCCCTTTTCGGAGCGATCTCTGATGACTTTTTCCAGGCCGGAAAAGGCGCCGCCACAGATAAAGAGAATATTGGAAGTGTCGACCTGCAAAAACTCCTGCTGGGGATGCTTGCGTCCCCCCTGGGGTGGAACGGATGCCACAGTGCCTTCGATCAGTTTGAGCAGTGCTTGCTGGACACCTTCCCCGGAGACATCCCGAGTAATCGATGGATTGTCAGACTTGCGGGAAATTTTGTCGATCTCATCAATGTAGACAATGCCTCGCTGAGCCTTCTCAACGTCGTAATCGCATTTTTGCAGCAACTTTTGAATGATGTTTTCAACATCTTCACCCACATAACCGGCTTCGGTGAGGGTGGTGGCGTCAGCGATGGTGAAGGGAACATCGAGAAGCCTTGCCAGGGTTTCGGCAAGCAGGGTTTTGCCGCTGCCCGTGGGGCCAATCAGCAAAATGTTGCTTTTGCCCAGCTCCACATCACTTTTCGCAGACGCGCCCTGAAGCCGCTTGTAATGGTTGTAGACTGCAACGGAAAGAACTTTTTTCGCTCTTTTCTGGCCGATAACATACTGATCGAGGATATTTTTGATTTCTTCCGGTGTCGGCAGTTTGTCACCGCCTTTTCCGCTGGCATCATCCTGGATTTCTTCTGAAATAATGTCATTGCAAAGATCGACACACTCGTCGCAGATGAACACAGAGGGGCCAGCTATCAGTTTGCGTACTTCGTGCTGGCTCTTGCCGCAAAAAGAGCAATAAAGCAACTTGCCATTATCGTCGGATTTACTTTGTCCGCTCATTGCTTCGCCTCAGAAAAAACCATATAAAACATACCGTTAAAAATATTGCTGTGATTCACCGGAACCAGACTACCTCACTTTAAGGGCGCTTGTCCAGAACGTGGTCAACCAGCCCGTACTCCTTTGACGTTTCCGCGTCCATAAAGTTGTCGCGTTCAGTATCGAGAGCAATCCTGTCGAGAGTCTGACCGGTGTGGTGAGCCATCAGCCGGTTGAGACGATCGCGGATTTTAAGAATTTCCTGCGCCTGAATATGGATATCTGACGCCTGACCCTGGGCGCCGCCGCTGGGTTGGTGGATCATCACCCGTGCGTTGGGCAAGCAGTAACGTTTATCGGCAGCCCCCGCAGCGAGCAAAAATGCACCCATGCTGGCGGCCTGACCGATGCACATGGTGCTGACGTCGGGCTTGATAAACTGCATGGTGTCATAGATTGACAACCCCGCGGTGACAGAGCCGCCGGGCGAGTTGATATAGAGGTGAATGTCCTTGTCAGGATTTTCAGACTCCAGGAACAACAACTGGGCAACCACAAGGTTGGCCATATAATCTTCGACAGGCCCCACAAGGAAAATAATCCGTTCCTTGAGAAGGCGTGAATAGATGTCGAAAGCGCGCTCACCCCTGGCTGTCTGTTCAACAACCATAGGCACAAGACCGCCCGCATTCTGAATATCCAGCACCGAACTCATTGGCATAACTCCATATCTGGCTTTTGGAAAAAACTCTGCAGGCATTGTAACGGGGAAAGGTGATAAGGCAAGTACGAGCGCACCTGCCTTTCACAAAAGAGGGCTATTTAGCTGTCAGCGCTAGGGACAGATTCAGCATCAGTTTCAGATTGTATGGGCTGATCCGGCTGAACCGCTTCTTCATAGCTGCAGCTTTCATCGGAGACCTTGGCGCTGGCAAGAATGTGATCAACCACCTGATCTTCAAGAACTGCAGACTGAATATTGTTCAGCAGTTGTTCGTTGCTGTAATAGTAGTTGATAACTTCCTGGGGCTCTTCGTAGGTTGAGGCAATCTCTTCGATTTGCAACTTGACCCTGTCACCATCGGTGCGAATTTCTGCAGACTCAATGATTTTCGCCACAATCAACCCCAGGGCGACCCGCTTTTCTGCCTCTTCGGCAAAAAGGTCGTCGGGAAGCAGGGATTCGTCAAAGTTATGGCCGCCGCCAAACTGGCTCAGCATTTGGCGACGCAGCGCCTGAATCTCGCCCTTCAGGAGAGCTTTGGGCACGTCCACAGAATGGAGTTTGCGCAGCTCATTCATAAGACGGGTTTTGATTTTGTTTTTTACCGCATTGCGAAGCTCCCGCTCCATATTGTTGCGCACTTCTTCGCGGAATTTTTCCAGGCCACCGTCTTTAACGCCAAATTTGGCAAAAAAGTCCTCATTGAGTTCCGGCAGCTTTTTCTCTTTGACTTCATTGACTTTGATATCAAATTCAACGGCGGCGCCCTTCAGATCTTCATTGTGGTAATCCTCGGGAAAGCTCAGGCTGACGGTTTTGCTGTCACCGGCGCTCATGCCAACGATGGCATCTTCAAAGCCGGGAATCATTTGCCCGGAACCGAGCACCAGATTGGATCCTTCCGCTTTGCCGCCGGCAAACTCTTCACCATCCTTGCGACCGAGATAATCAATATTGACCTGATCGTCCAGCTGTGCCGCACGCCCGGCAGATTCCCAGGTTGCATGCTGGTTGCAAAGAACATCGATCATCTTGTCAACGTCTGCCTCGGAGACTTCCGCCACAGGCCGGGAGATGGAAATAGCATCAAAAGCCTGGAGCTGAATGTCCGGATAAACTTCAAAAACGGCAACAAATTCAAGATCCTGGCCGGGATTGTCAGTGAGGGATTCGATATTTGGCTGCCCCGCCGGACGGACATTTTCTTTTTGAATGGCGTCGGCAAAACTGCGACTGATGACGTCGCCAATCACTTCCTGACGGACACCTTTGCCAAAGCGCTGGCGAAGTACTCTCATCGGCACCTTGCCCTTGCGGAAGCCGTCGAGACGGACAGTGGCAGCAGCTCTTACAAGCCTGTCGTTTACTTCGTTATCGACCTGCTCCGCGGGCACGCCAACGGTCATGCGGCGTTCTAGGTCGGAAACTGTCTCAATGGAAACCTGCATGGTTTTTCCTCGCCATTACTCTTCAATAAAGAAAATAGGTGTATGTCACAAACATTAATATGGTGCGAAAGGAGAGACTCGAACTCTCACGGGTTACCCCACTGGAACCTAAATCCAGCGCGTCTACCAGTTCCGCCACTTTCGCATTTTCGGTCTCAACCGAAGAAGGGGGGCGATTTTGCCATAGGGGCGTCTTATCGGCAACTCATTGGTGGAGATAATCTAACCAAATAACTGGCAATGGCGGGACCGATTTGGTCAGTTTGGCTATCCTCACCCATTTGTGGGTTTCCTGCCCTCAGCCCTACAGCGAGATAGCCGGATTCTTTTGAATCCTCGCCCGCGGGCTTGAAGGCCAACTAAAACCCAACCAATGCGTGTTTTTTAGCCTTATGAGTCCTCCCATTTTGGTAGATTCCGCGCTAAAAGGTTGTTGCGCTGGTGATGCCTGCCGCGTTTTTTTACTCTGACCCCAACGGCAACCCCAACGGCACTGACTTAGCGCCAAAGCCAGGTTTTTCGTCATTCTCGCGCAGGCGGGAATCTGGTTTTTTTCAGGGTGTCGAGACTCTTGGATTCCCGCCTGCGCTGGAATGACGGCGTAAGTAAGTGCCACTTACTCTGACCCCAAATTCGGCTACACCACCAATGCTCGCTAAGACTCAAACGCCCTTCTTCATCCAACGCCGTCGTTGTGGCGCGCTGCCGGAGGATAATCCCGGATCTGAAAAAAGGTGCTGTTTAATCTGAGGCTTTTTCACCTATCCAACTCGCCAAATCCCAGTTTTCATAGAGTGTCCAGATATAATTGTCGGTGGCTTCTTCACGAAGCCTGTGTATATCCGCTCTTTCGGCATTTTCCATCAGGGTGTTAAATACCTCCAGAGAGCCAAATTGCATCACAATGAAGTTACTTCTCTGCTGCCCATTAAGGGTTTTGATGGGCAATTTGCCCGCTGCAACAGGCCTCATATCCCCGCCGCCAGCGACCTCAATAGCTCTTCTCAGGTATTCTTTGTAGACCTCTTCTTTGCCTTCCTTCAGGTCGTAGAGGTTCATTGCATAGATCATAAATAATCCTTTTTAGTGATTGCCGACCTTTTTAGCCGCAAGTGACAATTGTGATCAAGATCAATGGTCAGATCAATGAGCCCTACCCCAATAAGTGGCGCGCTGGATAGATGCTTGCGCCTTATGGCCGCGATCACCCTGCGGGGCTGCCTCTGCGTCGCGTTTTGTCGAACCGCGCTTCGAAGAACGAAACCGAACAGTCAGACCAAATTAAAAAGGCCCACCCGATGGGTGAGCCTTTTAGTCTTGTGAATGCTGCCACTTCGACAGATCCCGTGCTGGATTGATACTTGCGCCTTGAGGCCGCAATCACCCCTGCGGGGCTGCGTCGCTGCGCTCCTTGCCCAAAACGCTGCCTCTGCGTCGCGTTTTGTCGAACAGCGCCTCGAAGAACGAAACAGAACAATCAGACCAAATTAAAAAGGCCCACCCGATGGGTGAGCCTTTTTAATTTGGTGGGTCGTGCTGGATTCGAACCAGCGACCAATTGGTTAAAAGCCAACTGCTCTACCAACTGAGCTAACGACCCGAAGAGGCGCACATCTTACTGATTATTTTTTTTTCGTCAACACTGAAATGGCATTATTTGTAATATTTTGTGGGGTCTGCAACCCCCGCCTCGGTAAATCCTTGCTTGCGCAAACGGCAACTATCGCAGCGTCCACAGCCCTCCCCCAGCCTGTTTGCCTGGTAGCAGGACACGGTGAGGCCATAGTCGACACCCAGAGCAACCCCTTGTTTGATAATCTCCGCCTTGGTCATTTTAACCAGGGGTGCGTGCAGAGTTAAGCGATCTCCTTCAACCCCTACTTTGGTGGCCAGGTTCGCCATAACCTCAAAAGCTTTTATAAATTCCGGCCTGCAATCGGGGTAGCCAGAATAGTCCACGGCATTGACGCCAATAAAAATATCAAACGCCCCCAAGACTTCAGCCCAGCCCAGGGCTATCGAGAGAAAAACCGTATTGCGTGCGGGAACATAGGTAACCGGAATGCCGGGGGTTTCCTTTTCAGGGACAGCGATGGCGTCATCGGTCAATGCCGATCCACCGATGGCGCGCAAGTCGATTACCAGGGTTTTGTGCTCTTTCGCGCCCAGGGCTTCACTGACACGATCTGAGGCGACAAGCTCGGAGCGATGGCGCTGACCGTAATCAAAACTGAGGGTGTAGCAGTCGAAACCTGCGTTTCGAGCAATTGCCAGCACGGTGGCGGAATCGAGGCCGCCGGAAACCAACACGACGGCTTTTTTGTTTTGCTTCATAATGGGTTAACGGCCTGGTTCATCATTCCAGAGAATTTTGTGGAGCTGCAATTGCAGGCGCACCGCAAGCCGGTCAGCCACAATCCAGTCGGCAAGATCCGTGGCCGACAAGGTGGAAAAAACCGGTGAAAACAATAAATTTTGCACTTTGTCGGCGAGTGCGTATTCGTCCACTTTCATGCGCGCCCATTCATAATCCTGGCGATCGCCGATGACAAATTTCACTTCATCACAGGCTTTTAAAAGTGGCAGGTTGGCGTAAAGGTTGCGGGTAACCTCGCCAGAAGATGGTGTTTTAAGGTCGAGAATAATACTGACGCGACTGTCGACCTCAGCGATGGATAAAGCGCCGCTGGTCTCCAGGGAAACAGCGTAGCCCTCATCGCACAATTTTTCCAAAAGGGTATGACAGCTCTTTTGTGCCAACGGCTCTCCTCCCGTCACTGTAACCCAGGGAGCATTGAGTTTTTTGACTTCGGCTATAACGTCATCGATGGCCATACGCTGGCCACCATAAAAGGCGTATTCCGTGTCGCAGTAGACACAGCGCAGGGGACAGCCGGTGAGGCGGACAAAAACCGTGGGAAGCCCCACGGTGCTGGTTTCGCCCTGCAGGGAGTAAAAAATCTCCGTTATTTTGACAGTTTCAGCAGACATGGCAACCAGCACCCTTATCCCCTTTCAGCCCGGCAAGGGCGAAAAAAGTCAGAAATTTTCGCTCAAATAGGCTTTCGCGAGGGAGGCTGCGCTGCTGTTGCCTGCGGCAACTTTGGTCAACAATTGCTTGGCGCGGTCATTTTGACCCTGTAAATGGTAAACCTTGGCCAGCTTGAACATGGCATCTGGCGCTTTTCTGTGGGCGGGAAAACTTACCGTAACGGCGCCAAAGGCTTTTTCAGCCTCGGGAAGGTTGTTTTGCAACAGATAGATTTCCCCCAACCAATAATAGGAATTGGCGGTGTACTTGCCATTGGGATACTTTGCCACCAATGTTTTGAATCCGGCCACCGCTTCGTCGATTTTGCGAGCCTTGAGCAAATTGTAGGTCTGGGTATAGGCTTCGTATTCACCGGCATCATCATTGACAGGTTCGTCGGCGGTAGCGAATTCCTGTGCCGGTTCTGGAGCCTCGGGAGACGTCGCAGCCATGGGTATCTCCTTCGAAGGCGAAGAAGACGCTGATGGGGCGGCGGCGCCACCGAGACGGCGATCCAGGTCTTGATAGTCGTCGAGTTGCCGCTGGCGCAACTCGCGAAGGTCGTGAGCCTGTTCTTCCACCATCCCTCTCAGAGTGCGAACCTCTTCACGCAAAGACTGCACTTCATAATGAAGATCAACGACAGCCTGATTAGCCCCACCTGGGGACGGCTTGGGCTGTGCCTGCTGGGTCGGTGGTGTCGATTGTTGGGGATATGAAGAAAAATCAGGACCGATCTCTTCCACTGGGGCGCCAGCGGCGCAAGCCAGTGCAGAAGCCAAAACAAGAGAAAATCCAGCAAGGCCATGTCCGACCACTTTTTTCATCGCTATTCCTCCATCAAAGAAAAGCCAGGCAGGGCAAACCGTGCCTGGCTCAGATGCTTCGAGTTAAATTACCTTTTGGTCATTTCGACGCGACGGTTCATAGACCAGGATGATTCGTCACTGCCAAGAGCTGCAGGGCGCTCTTCACCGTAGCTGATGGCTTCGAGGTATTCACCATTGACACCTTGCAGCACCAGATATTCTTTTACCGCATTGGCGCGGCGCTCGCCGAGAGCCATGTTGTATTCACGGGTACCACGCTCATCACCATGACCTTCCAGGCGAACATAGAGGGGGTTTGATTTCAGGCGCTGGGCGTGCATGTTGAGGGCGGCGCGGGCTTCAGACTTCAGGGTTGATGAATCGAAGTCAAAATAGAACACCGTGGCGAGACCGCCAGCGGAAAGATCGTCGCCATAGGCGGAACCATCACCCGCAGTACCTGTGGCAACACCACCGGCACTGCCATCGGCGCCTGCACCCATGCTGCCATCCTCCGTGGAGGTGCTGGAACAGGCCGCCAGAAAGGTTGACAACAACGCGATTAAAAAGCCAGTTTTGATTGTTTGAAAGCTCATTTTTTTCTCCTTTGATGGGCCAAGGCCCTGATATTAACCAGTTCTATAAAAACGGTGACCAAGCAGGTTCTCTAACATCCCCTTCTCTCGCCGGCAAAAAGAATTTTACACCAGCATCGATGGAAACGGCAGCCAGAAGCCCCTTTCCGCTCCGTTTGGTGGCATAGAGCAACATTGCCCCATTGGGCGCCACCGTAGGCGACTCATCCAGGAAGGTTCCTGAGAGAATGCGGAAGTCTTTGGTGATCAAATCCTGGGAAGCAATGTGGAACTGGCCATTGTCGCGGTGCACCATCACCAGCGTTCTACCGTCTGGCGCCAGTCTCGGCCTTGCATTGTAATTGCCGCGGAATGTTAATCTTTCCGTGGCACCGCTGGCAAGATTCATTTTATATATTTGCGGGCTTCCACCGCGATCCGAGGTAAAAATAATCGAGTTACCATCGGGTGTCCAGTTTGGCTCGGTGTCGATAGAAAAATGATTGGTCAAGCGCGTGAACGCACCAGTGACAAAATCGTGGATATAAATTTCCGGGTTACCGTCTTTCGATAACACCATCGCCAATTTGCGACCATCGGGAGACCAGGCGGGTGCTCCATTCAAGCCCTTGAAGTTGGTAATCTGACGGCGGCTGGCGTCGGCGAGCTTTTGGCGAAAGATCGCCGGGCGCCCAGTTTCAAAGGAAACATAGACAAGCTCCTTGCCATCGGGAGACCAGCCGGGCGACATCAATGGCTCTGTGGACTCCAGCATCAGGCGCTCCCGGGCGCCATCCGCATCCGACACCATAAGCCTGTAGACCTGGCGGCCATCGCCACCGCGGGCGGCAATAACATAGGCGAGACGGGTGGAAAATGCGCCGCGAATGCCGGTGAGGGCTTCATAGACCTTGTCGCTGATGTAGTGGGCAATATCCCTGATACTGTCGTCTCGTCCGTGAACCATTTGCGACAGCACAACTTTCTCACCGAGAACTTCGGCAAGACCAAAGGTGACGCGAATGCGGCCATCCGGGAGTCGTTCGCTATTGCCAAACACCAGATACTGGGCGCCGAGGACACGCCAGTCCCTGTAATAAATTTCACTTTGATCGCCGGGAAACGACAGCATATTGGTTCTGGGGATGGTGCTAAAGAGACCACTGCGCTGCAAGTCTGCAGAAACAATGTCGCTGATATCCTCGGGTAAAACACCACTTTTTTCGGCAATTGGCGCCACGGCAATCACCATCGGGTTGTCGACCCCGCTGGTGATTTCAATGGTCAGCTCTGCCTGCACGTTGACAGCCAACGCCAGCAACAGGGCAAAAATTCCGTAGAGAAGCTTCTCTTTCAACATAACGCCTTTTTACATCCTTAAATCTTGAGGGTCAAAAACAATTCTGATTTTGCGAAAATCGCGCTGATAGATTCCGGGGTCAACTTCTCTGAGGCGACTGAACTGACCCACTTTTTTCACCGCCTGCTCTGCAGAGAGGTCAAATGCGGCATTGCCGCTGGACTTAATGGTGCGCACACCGGTGACCCTGCCGGCAGCACCAAGGAAAATTTCCAGCTCGACAACCATGCCGAGACGTGCGCTGGGGGGACGGCTCCAGCTTGACGCGATCAGGCTGGCCATGTAGTCAACATAGGTGCCAACCTGAGCCTCTGCCTCTGCATCTTCCAGCATCTCATCCTCAAGTGCCAGTGCTTTTGCCAATTCCTGCTGGCGGCGCAACTCTTCCTGGCGCTTTTTTTCTGCCTCGGCCTTGGCCTGCTCGGCTTTTTTCTGCTCTTCCTGGCGTTTTTTCTCCGCTTCAGCCTTGGCCTGTTCGGCTTTTTTCTGTTCTTCCTGGCGCTTTTTCTCCGCTTCGGCTTTGGCTTGCTGTTCCTTTTTAATGGCTTCCTGTTTTAGGACTTCCTGGCGTTTTTTTTCCGCCGCTGCCTTCGCCTGCTGCTCTTTTTTGAGCTGCTCTTGCTTGAGTTGTTCCTGCTTTTTTTGCTCTTCGGCTTTTTTGATTGCCGCCTCATCCACCTTGGGTTCAGGTTTTGGCTGAGGCTTGGGTTCTGGCTTCGGTTGCGGCTTCGGCTGTTGTTGTGGCTTTGCCGTCTGAGCAACAGCAGGCTTCATTTGCAACAATTTGGCTTCGATATAGCGCGGCTTTACAGTTTCTTTCTTTTTTTCAGCGGGCACCCAGCCAACAATGATGATCGCCAGCAACAGGGCGTGGAGAAGTCCACTGACCAACACCCCCGTGGATGCGCCAGTTCTCGAAAAAAACGCCGGTGGTCTGAGGACGTTACTGCTTGACATCTGCAGGCTCTGTGACCAGACCAACATTGGGGGCGCCGGCCGATTGTAGTACTGTCATCAACTCGACAACTGTGCCGTAGCTCACATTTTTGTCCCCCCACACCAGCACGGGGGTTTCGGGTTTTTGCGCGAGAACCTTGGAAACCTTGTCCTGAATATTGGCGAGGATTTCCTCCTCATTCTTGCCGTTGCCCAAATCTATGTAATAGGTGCCGTCGGCCTTAACCGACACGATAAGAGGCTCTTTCTCTTTTTCATCGAGAGGATTCGACGGGGCGTTGGGCAAATCCACTTTGACACCCTGCATCAGCAGCGGCGCCGTAATCATAAAGACGATAAGTAATACCAGCATGACATCGATGTAGGGAACCACATTGATGTCTGCCACCAGCTTGCGCTTATTTCTGCCGTTTGAAATAGCCATGGCTGCCCTTAGTTTTCTGAGTGGACGCGACGGTGCAGAATGCTGGAAAACTCCTCGGCAAAGGTTTCGTAATTGCTGTAGAGGCGATCAGCCTGGGCAGAGTAACGGTTGTAGGCGAGCACGGCGGGAATAGCCGCAAACAACCCCATTGCCGTGGCAATCAGGGCTTCGGCAATTCCCGGCGCCACTGTCGCTAGGGTCGCCTGCTGCACATTGGCGAGACCGCGAAAGGATTGCATGATGCCCCAGACGGTGCCGAACAAGCCGATGTAGGGACTGACGGAAGCCACGCTGGCGAGAAACGGCAGGCTGACATTGAGTTTTTCCTCTTCCCGCGACAGAGCCACCCTCATGGCACGCTCGGTGCCTTCCATCACCATATCGGGGTCGCTGCCCCGCTGTTGCAACAGGCGGTTAAATTCGCGGAAGCCACTGCGAAATACGCTTTCGAGGCCGTCGATACGAATATTGTCGTGAAGCTTGGCGTTGATTTCACCAAAAAGCTGATTGAGATCCACGCCGGACCAGAACGTATCTTCAAATTCGTGAAAGTTCCTGTCAGCGCTGCGCAAATAAACGCCGCGCTGGATAATCATTGCCCAGGAGATCACCGATGCAGCAAAAAGCAGGAGCATCACAAACTGTACGGGCAGTGATGCTCCGGTAATCAATACCCAGATTGAAAGATTTTCCGTCACGTAATTCTCCTGTAGCTTCGTTGCAACTGAGCTCTGTTAATTTTTGAGTAAATGGTTTCTGTGATTAGCCGATGGCCGCATTGCGAACATCCTGAGGGATAGCCGCTGGTTTGAGCGTATCCCGGGTCACGCAGGCCACTTTGACTTCGGCCGCACATAATAATTCATTCCCGCAGCTAACGATCTGCTCCATGATAAAAAAAGTTCGCCCGCCGTTAATGATCCTGGCACTGACATTAAGAGCGTCATCGAGGCGGGCGGGCTTGCGGTAGTCGATATGCAGGGAGTGCACCACAAACATGAGGTTGTCGCGAAATAGTGCCGGTTTTTCAAAGCCCAGGGATCGAAACCACTCGGTTCTGGCGCGCTCCATGAATTTCAGATAGTTGACGTAATAAACAATACCTCCGGCATCCGTATCCTCGACATAGACCCGCACTGGCAACGAAAATGGTTTAGCGTCCACCTTTCAACTCCGCACCCAGATTGCCTTCACCATCGAGAAGAGCAATTTGTTGGGCAATTTTTGCCGGACTTTTAAGGCCAAAATGGCCATAGGCAAGCCCCGTCGCCATTCGTCCCCTGGAAGTGCGCATCATATAGCCCTGCTGAATCAAATAGGGTTCAAGGACATCCTCGATGGTGCCGCGCTCTTCGCCAATGGCGGCGGCGAGGCTGTCGACGCCCACAGGGCCGCCATCGAATTTTTCGATAATAGCCAGCAACAGACGGCGATCCATTTGATCAAAACCGGTGTTGTCCACATTGAGCATCGTCAGCGCGCCGTCGGCGATAAGGGCGCTGATGCGGCCATCCCCTTTGACTTCGGCATAATCGCGCACCCGGCGCAACAAACGGTTGGCAATTCGCGGGGTGCCGCGGGCGCGGCGGGCAATTTCAAGGGCACCGCTGGTGTCGGCGTCGAGGCCGAGAATACGCGCCGAGCGGCTGACGATGGTGGCGAGTTCATCGACAGAATAAAATTCAAGGCGCTGAACAATACCAAAGCGATCCCGCAGCGGCGACGTCAACAAACCCGCCCTGGTGGTGGCGCCGACCAGGGTAAAAGGCGGCAAATCCAGTTTTATCGAGCGCGCCGCCGGCCCCTCACCAATCATGATATCGAGCTGGTAATCCTCCATCGCCGGGTACAGCACCTCTTCAATCATGGGGCTGAGGCGGTGGATTTCGTCGATAAAAAGAACGTCGCCCTCCTCCAGGTTCGTCATCAGCGCGGCAAGATCTCCTGCTCTTTCCAGCACAGGACCGGACGTGGTTTTGAGGCTGGCGCCCATCTCATTGGCAATAATGTTGGCCAATGTAGTTTTGCCCAGCCCAGGAGGGCCAAACACCAGGGTGTGATCCAGGGGCTCATTGCGCTGCCGCGCCGCGCGAATAAAAATATCCATCTGCTCGCGAACAACCGCCTGACCGACATAATCACTGAGGCTCAATGGCCGAATAGCCCGGTCAAAACGCTCTTCGCTGGCGCTGGCGACGGGTGAAATTAGGCGATCGGATTCAATCATAAGGGTACGCACCTGACGACATGTTTACGCCTCGACATTGATTACTTGACGGCATTTTTGAGCGCGGCGCGAATAAGGGTTTCACTGCTCGCGCTGTCGTCGCCCAGGTCTTTTTCAACACGGCTGATCATGCGCGCGGCTTCCTGGGGCTTATAACCCAGCGCCACCAGAGCGCTTTCCGCCTCCTCTCGCGGCAGGGGAGCCCCACCGGCAGCAAACTGCGGGGATCCGTGAAAGCCTGTGGAGGACTCCCATTTGCCGAGGCGGTCTTTCATTTCCACCAAGAGTCTTTCGGCGGTTTTTGTGCCAACCCCCGGCAGCTTTGTCAGGCTGGCGACATCGCCGCCGCGCACACAGCGCACAAAGTCTGCGACCGACATGCCGGACAGTATGGCCAGCGCCATTTTCGGGCCAACACCACTGATTTTGATCAGACTGCGGAACAGGCCGCGCTCCTCCACAGAGGCAAAGCCAAACAATTGCTGTGCATCTTCGCGAACGACAAAATGGGTATGGAGAACCACTTTTTCACCACTTGCGGGCAGGGCGAAAAACGTATTCATGGAGACATGGACTTCATAGCCAACCCCCTGAGCCTCAACCAGCAGCTCAGGAGCCTGCTTTTCAAGCAATATGCCGGTAATACGACCTATCATCGCTGTGGAATCTCCTTGAGCCTGCCTCTGGCATAACGGGTTTTCAGCGCCACGGCGCCGGTGCTTTTGCCCGCCATGCTGATGGCGCTTTGGCGGCTGGCGGCATGGCAGAGAGCCACCGCCAGGGCATCGGCGGCATCTTCTTTGGGAGCCGCGTCAAGTTTGAGCAAGCGCACAACCATATGGGAAACCTGATCCTTATTGGCCGCGCCAGTGCCGACAACTGCCTGCTTGACGGTTTTGGCGCTGTATTCAGCGACAGCCAAACCCGCCTGCACACCGGCGACAATGGCGGCACCCCGCGCCTGTCCCAGCTTGAGGGCTGCGCGGGGGTCGCGGGCGAAAAAAACTTCCTCCACCGCCATTTCCTCCGGTCGATGCATGGCGATAATTTCTGTCAGGCTGGCACAGATAATTTTCAATTTTTCGGGAAGGGAAACTGACGGTAAACGAATAATGCCGCTGGCAACATAGGTCACCCTGGAGCCATTGGCGTCAATAATGCCAAAACCGGTTTTGATGGAACCTGGGTCTATTCCCAGTATCAATGGCATAAGTTTTCCCGCGTATTTCCCTTCTGCTGCGAATCGATCCTGACCACGCCATTGTCCTCGATTGCCAAATATCTTCAACCACAATGTGCAATCGGTACAAACCCGATCACATCAGAACAAGATTATCCCGGTGAATAAGTTCTCTATCATCACAATAGCCGAGCACTTCGGCGATGCGGTTGCTGGCAAGGCCAATAATTTTTGCGGTTTCGTCGGCGCTGTAGTTAATCAGACCGCGAGCCACCTCACGGCCATCCGAAGACAGACAGGACACCAGGTCGCCGCGATTGAAGCGCCCGGAAACAGCCCGAACCCCAACGGGCAGTAAACTTTTACCCTGTTCCAGAAGAACCTTGACCGCACCCTCATCCAGATTGAGAGAGCCGCGCAATTGCAACTGCCCTGCGAGCCATTGTTTGCGTGCGGCGATGGGCTCATTGGCCGCCACCAGCAATGTTCCTATGTCCTGCCCCGCAGCGAGCTGACCGAGAACATTGGCTGTTCTGCCGCTGGCAATCAGGGTGTTTGCTCCAGAGCGCGCCGCAAGTTTGGCGGCGCGCAGCTTGGTAATCATGCCGCCGCGGCCGAGGCCGCCACCGCCACCGCCGGCGAGACCATCAAGGGCGGGGTCTCCCGCTTGCCCTTCGCTGATCAGTTTTGCATTGGGATTAGTGCGCGGATCCTGGTCGAAAAGCCCCTGCTGATCGGTGAGAATCACGAGAAGATCTGCGTCCACCAGGTTGGCGACAAGAGCCGCCAAGGTGTCATTGTCGCCAAAACGGATTTCATCGGTGACCACAGTGTCGTTTTCATTAACCACGGGCACCACTCCCAGGCCGATCAATGTCTGCAATGTGCGTCGAGCATTGAGGTAGCGCTTGCGGTTGGAGAGATCATCGTGGTCGAGAAGAATTTGCGCGGTGTGGCGGCCGTGCTGCTGAAAACAGGACTCGTAGGCCTGCACCAGGCCCATCTGGCCAATCGCGGCGGCGGCCTGGAGTTCATGGACGGTTTCCGGGCGAAGCTTCCAGCCCAGCCGCGACATGCCCTCAGCCACTGCCCCGGAAGACACCAGGACAACTTCTACGCCCTGGTTCAGCAGTGTTGAAATCTGCTCCACCCAGGCAGACATGGCTTGCCGGTCGAGCCCGCGGCCATCCGCCGTCAGCAGCGCGCTGCCTATTTTGATAACCCAGCGCTGCGCACTGGCAATATTGCGTCGTGACATAAAACCTGCAAATTCGTCAATTTTTTAGTCAGGGTTGATAAACGATTTCGACATCACCGTCATCCTCGTCCCAATCATCGTCATCCCAGTCGTCTTCATCGTCGTCCATTTCATCGCTGCGGCTGCGCCGTTTTTGGCGCAAGGCCTCGATTTTTTCCCTGGCCTCTCGCTGCATGCGACGCTGGGTTTCCAGCTCCGCTCTGGCGGCTTCGCTGTCGTTGCGCTCTCTGTCCTTGCGCTCATCAATATATTCCATAATAGCGGCGGAGAGTTTATCTGTTCCGGTTTGATTAATGGCAATAATTTTAAATACCGGCCCCTGCCAGCCAAGCTTTTCGATCAGCTGCTGACAGCGCAGCTCCGCCTCATCGGGCGGCAATAGATCCAGCTTATTGAGCACCAACCAGCGGTCTCGCTCGGCGAGGGTTGCACTAAAGCGCTCCAGCTCCCGCTCAATGGCTTTGGCATTATCTGCGGGGTCGCTGCCGTCTGCAGGTAACATATCCACCAGATGCAACAGCAACCGGGTTCTCGTCAGGTGTTTGAGAAAACGCACGCCGAGCCCCGCGCCCTCGGAGGCGCCTTCGATAAGACCGGGAATGTCGGCAATCACAAAACTGCGGTGGCGATCCGTACTCACCACTCCCAGGTTCGGCACCAGCGTGGTGAACGGATAGTCAGCCACCTTGGGTTTGGCCGCCGACACCGCGCGAATCAAGGTGGATTTGCCGGCGTTGGGCATGCCGAGCAGCCCCACATCCGCAAGCACCTTCATTTCCAGACGCAGGTTGCGCTCTTCTCCCTGGCTGCCATTGGTGGTCTGCCGCGGCGCGCGATTGACGCTGGACTTGAAACGGGCATTGCCCAAACCGTGAAAGCCGCCCTGAGCCACCTTGAGGCGACTGCCGTTTTCGGTGAGGTCGCCAAGAATTTCCTGGGTATCGTCATCGATAATGGTGGTGCCAACTGGCACCAGCAAAATCAGATCCGCGCCGCTTTTGCCACGACAGTTGGCTCCCCGTCCCCCGTCACCGTTTTCGGCGCGATAGACCCGCTGATAGCGATAGTCCACCAGCGTATTGACGCTGTCGCTGGCTTCAACAAAGACACTGCCGCCATCGCCGCCATCGCCGCCGTCCGGGCCACCCTTGGGAATGTATTTTTCCCTGCGAAAGCTGAGACAGCCATTGCCGCCCTTGCCAGCGAAGACTCGAATAGGAGCCTCATCAACAAATTTCACCCTAAAACCTCACATCAGTGTTTGCGCTATTGTAGCGCGTAAAGCCGCGCCGGTAACATGACCCGGTTATTCTTGGAAGCCATAAAAAAAGCCCCGCAGGCGCGGGGCTTTTTTTATGGGATGCTCTCCAGGTAGAGGGCATTTCCCTGAATAGCGAAAGCCTTAAGCGTTGATAATTTCAACATACTTGCGGCTGTCGGGACCGCGAGTGACGAATGTCACCTGGCCGTCTGCTGTGGCAAACAGGGTGTGATCACGCCCCATGCCAACATTGGCGCCGGCGCGGAAACGGGTGCCGCGCTGACGAACGATAATGCTGCCGGCGGAAACCTGCTCGCCGCCAAAACATTTAACACCAAGGCGCTTACTCTCTGAGTCGCGGCCGTTACGTGTACTACCACCAGCTTTCTTGTGTGCCATGATTCAATATCCTCTTAATGTCTCAATCTGTACAAATTACGCGCATCTGGCCTCAGCCAGCGTTAATTCCAGTGATTTTCACTTCAGTGAACCACTGACGGTGTCCTTGCTGCTTGCGAAAGTGCTTGCGACGACGGAATTTGATAATGCGAACCTTGTCAGCGCGGCCATGACTGATGATTTCGGCAGTCACTTTTCCGCCTTCAACATAAGGGGCGCCAATCTTGACGTTGTCACCATCGGCGACCATAAGAACCTGGTCGAAAGCGACGGTTTCACCGGTGGCCACTTCCAGCTTTTCAAGGCGAAGGGTTTCACCCTCAACCACGCGGTGCTGTTTACCGCCACTAACAATAACTGCGTACATAATCTGCTCCAATTTTAGACAGCGTTTTTTCTCGCCACCTCGGCACCATGCCGGGAGGCCTTGTTATATAAGGGCGCGAATTCTATGGCAACAGCCCGCTGAAAGCAAGCATTTCCACAGCGATTGCGCAGCGCCCCTGGCGCTATTGCCTGAATCCGCCTGCACAGACGCTGCCCCTGCCTGTTTTCCGCGGACTCTCCCCTGATCTCAGCGCAAAAAATTCAGACAGCTGGCCACGGAATCGGCATATTTCTTGACAGTGACAACGGCCGCCCCTAGGATGCCATGCTTTCAATACAGCCCGATATCCTATGCTGCTGCCATTTCACAATGTCGTCAGGGACGATTTTGACGCCGTTAACGCGCTCATCATTCAACAACTGCATTCCGACGTCGGCCTTGTTGAAAATATCGGCCAGCATCTTATCGATGCCGGTGGCAAACGCTTGCGACCCCTGCTGGTTTTGCTTGCCGCCAAAGCCTGCGGCTATCGCGGGCGCGACCACATTGCCCTGGCGGCCATCATTGAATTCATTCACACCGCCACCCTCCTCCACGACGACGTTGTCGACACCTCTGATTTACGTCGCGGTCGCGCCACGGCCAACGCCCGCTGGGGCAATGCTCCCAGCGTCCTTGTCGGCGACTTTCTTTATTCGCGCTCCTTTCAAATGATGGTCGGTTTGCAAAATATGGCGGTGATGGCCATTCTCGCCGACACCACCAACCTTATTTCAGAGGGCGAAGTTCAGCAACTTGTGAATGCGGGCAACGATAAAATCAGCGAAAGCGATTATTTCAGCGTTATCGACAGGAAAACCGCGCAGCTTTTTAAAGCTGCCGCCGAGGTGGGCGCCATCATTGCCGGTGCAGACGCGACCACAACCCAGAATCTGGCTCAGTACGGCCACCACCTGGGCATGGCCTACCAGCTGGCAGATGATGCCCTCGACTATGCCGGGACGAGCGCGGATATGGGCAAAAATATTGGCGACGATCTCGCCGAGGGAAAAGTCACCCTGCCCCTTATTCATGTGCTCAATCGAGGCACAGACGAACAAATCGCCCTGGTTCGCGCGGCCATTCGCGACGGCGGGCTCGACTATTTGAACGCCATTAAAACCGCGATAAAGGATACCGGCGCCATCGACCACACGCTGCAAACCGCCCAAAAACACAGCCAGATCGCATTCAAACTATTGGCGGGGTTGAACGATTCCGAGGAAAAGCGGGCGCTGCAGGAACTGGCGGAATTCGCTCACCGCAGAACATTCTGAGGCTATGCACGTATCAGACAACAATATATGATGAAAACATACGTAGGGTTATAGTTATTTGATTTATCAATAACAAGAATCAGCGACAAGAATACAAGCGTAACCAGTTGAATTAGTTTGATTTTATAGTCGGTATGCAAATTCCTGCACAAGATGCCTGTCCAACAGGCATCTTGTGCAGGTAAAGTATGCCTCCCTGAAAACAACCATCTCGTGATGGAGAAGATTGTGAAGATAGGAATACCCAAAGAAAAAAAGCACGGTGAAAACCGCGTCGCCATAACACCAGCTAACGCAGAGTTACTGATCAAAAAAGGCAGCGAAATCCTGATCGAATCTGGCGCAGGCGCAGCGGCTGGCTACGTTGACAGTGCCTATGAACAAGTCGGAGTTCGCGTCACCAAGAGCAGAGAGGAAATCTTTGCCAGCGCCGATATCATCCTTCAGGTGCAGTCTTTTGGCGCCAACCAGGAAAGCAGTGGCGCCGACCTCGAACTCCTTCGCGAAGGCCAACTGATTGCCGGCATGATGGATCCCCTCGCGTCGGCAGAAGTCGCCCGAACCCTTGCGGAAAAGAAAGTCACCGCCATCGCCATGGAACTGGTGCCCCGTATCAGCCGCGCCCAATCAATGGATGTGCTATCGTCAATGGCCACCCTCGCTGGCTATAAAGCCGTATTGATGGGTGCCTCCGCATCACCGCGCATTATGCCCATGCTGATGACCGCAGCTGGAACCCTGCAACCCATGAGAGCCTTTATCATGGGTGCTGGCGTCGCAGGCCTGCAGGCCTGCGCAACTGCAAAAAGACTCGGCGCAGTGGTTGAAGCCTACGACGTGCGTCCCGCTGCTCGCGAGCAAATTCTCTCTGTGGGCGCCAAACCCATCGAGCTGGAAATCGAAGCGGAAGGCACTGAAGACAAAGGCGGCTACGCCAAGGCTCAGGGCGAAGACTTTCTGCGCCGCCAGCGCGAGCTCATGACGGAAGTGATCGCCCAGCAGGATCTGGTGATTACCACAGCCGCCGTTCCCGGTGCCAAATCGCCCATTCTGGTCACCGCCGACATGGTTAACGCCATGAAACCTGGCTCGGTCATTGTCGACCTTGCCGCGGAGCGCGGCGGCAATTGCGAACTCACCAAACTGGGTGAAGTGGTTGTTGTTAACGGCGTCACCATTCTCGGCCCCGAAAACCTTGCCTCGACCATCCCCCTGCACGCCAGCCAGATGTATGGCAAGAATATGGAAGTTCTCCTTGGCCACCTCCTCGATGAAGACGGCAATCTGAGTCTGAATTTTGACGACGAAATCATCTTCGAAACAGTGATTGCCCATAACGGTGATATTCCCCACGGCCGCATGAGGAGCATGCTTGGGCTACCTGAAATCAAGAAAAACGATACTGAAACCAATCAATCTGCTGAACCCCAACAAGGAGGGAACGCCTGATGGATATGAACACACTGGTCATGTTACTGGCGCTTTTTGTGCTGTCTCTTTTTCTCGGCGTTGAACTGATCACCAAGGTTCCGCCAACCCTGCACACACCACTGATGTCGGGCACCAACGCCATCTCCGGGATCACCCTGGTTGGCGCCCTGCTGGCTGCAGGTTCCGACTCGTCCGCAACTGCCACCAACAATATTTTGGGTTTTGTGGCGGTAGTGCTTGCAACCCTCAACGTTGTCGGCGGCTACCTGGTGACAAACCGCATGCTCGCCATGTTCAAGAGGAAGTAAGCGATGAATCTCACTGTTGTTAACCTGATTTATTTGGCGGCGGCTGTCCTCTTTATTCTCGGCATCAAAGGCCTGGGAAAGCCAAAGACCGCCGTGCGCGGCAACCTCATGTCTGCCACAGGCATGCTATTGGCTGTGGTTGTCACTCTTTTTGATCGCAACATTGTCAGCTATGAATACATTATTGGCGGTGTAATCATTGGCGCCGCCATCGGCGCCCTGATGGCGCTCAAGGTAAAAATGACATCCATGCCGCAGATGGTCGCCATGCTTAACGGCTTTGGCGGCGGCTCATCCCTGGCCATCGCCCTGGCGGAATATTATGCAAAAACCCACAGCTCTGCCGCCGGCGCGGTGGAAATACTTGGTGCCAACCCTTTTGGCGCCGGGGCTTTGGGCATTATTGCCATTGTTGCCATCAGCCTGACAATTGTCATCGGCGCGGTAACCCTGACCGGCAGTTTTGTTGCCTTTGCCAAACTTCAGGAATTAATGAAAAAGGATTACGGCCTGCCCGGCGGCCCCATTGGCAATGGTATTTTGCTGCTGGTGTCCCTCGCGGCCATTGTCGCCCTCTGCCTGGAACCCGGCAACGCCACCCTCATCATTGTTATCGTCGTGGCGGCTCTGCTTCTTGGCCTGTTTTTGGTACTGCCCATCGGTGGCGCCGACATGCCCGTGGTCATAGCTCTGCTCAACTCCTACTCGGGTATTGCCGGAGCTTTTGCCGGATTTATTCTCGGCAATACGGTGCTGATCGTTGCCGGATCCTTGGTGGGCACCTCGGGCTTGATTCTCACCAAGATCATGTGCGTTGCCATGAACCGCTCCCTGACCAATGTGCTGTTCGGCAAAATGGCCGCTGGCGGCACAGTTGTCAGCGCCGACGAAGTCTACGGCGGCAAGGTCAAGAGTGCCCAGCCTGATGAAGTTGCGATGATGCTGGAGACCGCCAAGCGCGTGGTGATTGTGCCCGGCTTCGGCATGGCCATGGCTCAGGCTCAACACGCCGTGCGCGACCTCATGGATGTCCTCGAATCCCGCGGTTGCGAGGTGGAGTTTGCCATTCACCCGGTTGCCGGACGCATGCCCGGCCATATGAACGTTCTGCTCGCAGAAGCGGAAGTTTCCTATGACAAGCTGATTGAAATGGAACGCATCAACCCGACCTTTGAAGATACCGATATCGCCATCGTTATCGGCGCCAATGACGTCACCAACCCCATGGCGCGGGAAGATAAGGGCAGCCCTATTTACGGCATGCCCATCCTCAATGTCGACAAGGCGAAAACCGTTATTGTCGTCAAACGCAGCCTGTCGCCGGGCTTTGCCGGCCTGCCCAACCCCCTGTTCGCCATGGATCACACCTACATGGTCTATGGTGATGGCAAGAAAGCCATTATCGATATGACTGCTGCGTTGGATACTCTGTAACCGGGTTTCCTCCGCCTAAATGCCGGCCATACATTGAGCCATTAAAAAGCCCCGCCAAATTGGCGGGGCTTTTTAATGGCCATTTTCAAACGCAAAAACAGATCCAATCAGCTTCTGATCAGCGCCAGCAACTCGGCGGTTTTGGCCTCCATCAAGGCAATATCACCGCGACTTTCAACATTGAGACGCACCACAGGTTCGGTGTTCGACATGCGCACATTAAAGCGCCACCGGGGAAACGACATGCTCAAACCATCCGTGCGATCTATTTTCGCCCCGCCATCGCCAAAATGGGTTTCAATACGGGCAAGCACTTTTTCAGTGTCGACAACCTCGGAATTAATTTCCCCCGAGCACGGATAAGCGCGAATACGCTCCTCCACCCAGCGGGACAGGGATTTTCCGGAGGCGGAAACCAACTCTGCCACCAGCAGCCAGGGAATCATGCCGCTGTCGCAATAGGCAAAGTCGCGAAAATAATGGTGGGCGCTCATCTCACCACCGTAAACTGCGTCTTCCGTGCGCATAATTTGCTTGATAAACGAATGCCCAGTGCGGCTTTGTACCGCCCTGCCGCCATGATCCGCCACCATGGCGATGGTGTTCCAGGTCAGGCGGGGATCGTGGACAATGGCGCTGCCGGGCAGTTTGCGCAGGAACGCCTCCGCCAGCAGACCCACCAGATAATAGCCTTCGATAAATTCACCGTTTTCATCAAAGAAAAAACAGCGATCGAAATCCCCGTCCCAGGCAATTCCCATGTCGGCCTTGTGGGCTTTAACCGCCTCGGCGGTGGCTGCACGGTTTTCTGGCAGCAGCGGATTGGGAATACCATTGGGAAAATGGCCGTCTGGCTGGTGATGAATCTTGACAAACTCGAAAGGCAGATGGGCTTCAAGCAGATCCACCACGGCTCCGGCGCCGCCATTACCTGCATTCACCACCAGCTTCAAGGGCTTGAGGGCGGCGCGATCCACATAGGCCAGCAAATGATCGATGTAGGCGAGCTTGTCGGTATTCAAGTGAAAGCTGCCTCGCTGCTTAGGGCTGACAAAATCGCCGCGCTCCGCAATGGCCTTGATCTCCGGCAAACCATCATCACCGCTGATCGGACGAGCCCCTTCGCGAACGAATTTTATGCCGTTATAGTCCATGGGGTTGTGGCTTGCTGTCACCACCAGGCCGCCATCGTAACCGCCGTTAAAGGTGGCGAAGTAGATCTCTTCCGTGCCACATTGGCCGATATGGGTGACATCGCAACCGGCATCGAGAATTCCCTGGGTCACGGCTTCACAAAAAGAGGGGCTGGTCAGGCGAATATCATGGCCAACCACAATATGCTTTGCCTCCAGAACCTGGGCAAAGGCCCTGCCAATGCGATAGGCAATATCTTCGTTGAGTTGGTCGGGAACACGACCGCGAATGTCATAGGCCTTGAAACAGGTCAAATTGAGTATGTCGTTACCTCGACTCACGGATTTTCCTTTTTGTAGATATTTTCATAAACATAGTTAGTGGCCTCAACATAACCATCGACACTGCCGCAGTCAAAACGTTTGCCCTTGAACTTATAGGCCAGCACTCGCCCTTTTTTTGCCAGTGTGCAAAGGGCATCCGTTATTTGAATTTCCCCGTTTTTACCGGGCGGTGTATGGCGAAGCACTTCAAAAATGTCTGGCGTCAGCACATAGCGGCCAATAATGGCGAGATTGCTGGGGGCGTCTTCCGGTTTTGGTTTTTCCACCATACCTGAAACCGTGTACAGCCCCTCCTCCAGCTCTTCGGCGTCAATAACGCCAAATTTGTGGACTTCGCTGTCAGGCACTTCCGTAATGGCGACAACCGACTTGCCGAAACGGCGATAAATTTTCACCAGCTGCTCCAGCACCGACGCCTCGCCCTCGTCAACAAGACAGAGGTCATCAGCAAGAACAACGCCAAATGGCTCAAATCCCACCAGCAGCTCACCGATCAAAATGGCGTGGCCAAGCCCTTTCATCTCCGGCTGCCTGGTGGTTGCAAAGGTGGCTTTTTGAATAACCTCGCGAATGCAGGATAAATGCTTTTCCTTTGAGGTTCCGGCGATCTGGTGCTCGAGCTCGTAGCTGACATCAAAGTGATCGATAATCGCCCGCTTGCCGCGCCCGGTAATAAAACCGATCTGATCCAATCCTGCAGAAATCGCCTCCTCTACCCCATACTGAACCAGGGGTTTATTGACCACAGGCAACATTTCTTTGGGCATGGCCTTGGTCGCCGGCAAAAATCTTGTGCCATAACCAGCGACCGGAAAAAGACATTTTTTAATCATAGACACCCTTATCTTTAGAATTCAGCTTTTAAAGCAGCGCAAATCATATACCATTTTGCTATAACCGTATTGCACAGCCGTTACAACAGGAACACGGAGCCATAAGCGCTTTCTCTTTAATCTACAACATCTTAACCCGCCTCAACGGCTATTTTACTGGACAATACACTGGTTTTCGCTAGAATGTTGCGTCATTTTGTTTTCCCCGCAAATCAAGGGGATCAACCATAGGAACCCCCTGAATGGAGAACACACCCCGCCAATCCAGCTTCTGCAAAGAAGAGATCCTCGCTTCAAGCAAAGGCGAACTTTTTGGCCCTGAACGCGCCAGACTGCCGGCGCCGAATATGTTGATGCTGGACAGAATCACCCTCATTGAAGACGGGGGCGGCAAGTATGGCAAAGGTCAGATTATTGCGGAACTCGACATCACGCCAGACCTCTGGTTTTTTGACTGCCACTTCCCCACCGACCCGGTAATGCCCGGCTGTCTGGGTCTGGATGCCCTGTGGCAATTGACTGGGTTTTTCCTCGCCTGGCGCGGCAATAAGGGTCGCGGTCGCGCCCTGGGCGCAGGGGAAGTGAAGTTTTTTGGCCAGGTTCTGCCCCAGGCCAAGAAAGTTACCTACAAGCTCGACATTTCGCGGATTATCGAGAGAAAACTGGTGATGGCCATTTCCGATGGCGCTGTTGAAGTCGATGGCCGCGAAATATACAGCGCCAAAGATCTTCGCGTTGGCCTGTTTACATCCACTGACAATTTCTGATCGCTTCCACTACACTAGTGAGCAAGCCCTCAATGCTGAATACTTAAGGAGTCATCCATGAGACGTGCTGTGATAACAGGTATGGGTATTGTGTCCTGTATCGGCAATAACAAAGACAAAGTAACCGAAGCACTCAAAGCAGGTCGCTCCGGCATCCGTTTTAAAGAAGAATACAAAGAGATGGGATTGCGCAGCAATGTCGCCGGCCAGATCGACATCGACCTTGCCGAACATATCGACAGAAAACACCTGCGCTTTATGGGTAATGCCGCCGCCTATGGCTATATCGCCATGGAGCAGGCCATTCAGGATTCCGGCCTAACTGAAGAAATGGTCTCCAATCCCCGCACCGGCATCATCATGGGTTCGGGCGGCGTCTCTGGGGAAAAATTTGTCGAAACCATCGATGTGGTTCGGGAGCGCGGCGTCAAGCGGGCAGGCCCCTACAGGGTGACCCAGATTATGGCCAGCACTGTCTCCGCCTGCCTGGCCACGCCTTTTAAAATCAAGGGGTTGAACATTTCCATTGCCTCGGCCTGCGCCACCAGCGCCCACTGTATTGGCGCCGCTGTTGAGCAAATTCAGCTGGGCAAACAGGATATCCTCTTTGCCGGCGGCTCCGAAGAAGAGCACTGGTCCATGGCCTGCATGTTTGACGCCATGGGCGCCCTCTCCTCCAAATACAATGACACACCGGAAATGGCCTCGCGCACCTACGATGCCGACCGCGACGGTTTTGTCATGTCCTGCGGTGCGGGCTGTCTGGTGGTGGAGGAGCTGGAACACGCCCTGGCAAGGGGCGCCACCATCTACGCCGAAATTGTCGGTTATGGCGCCACTTCCGATGGCTACGACATGGTTGCCCCGTCGGGAGAAGGCGCAATTCGCTGCATGAAGCAAGCCTTGTCTACAGTTAACGGCTCCATTGACTATATCAATACCCACGGCACCAGCACACCTGTGGGCGATGTTCAGGAACTCAAGGGCATCCGCGCCGTGTTTGGCGACAAGTGCCCACCGATTGCTTCAACCAAATCCCTCACTGGCCATTCACTGGGGGCTGCCGGCGTACACGAAGCCATTTTCAGCCTCCTGATGTTGAACAACAATTTTATTGCTCCCTCCATCAACATTTTTAATCTCGATGAGCAGGTTGGCAATCTGCCTGTTGTCACCGAACTCAGGGAAAATGTCCAGCTGGATCGCGTCCTGTCCAACAGCTTTGGCTTTGGCGGCACCAATGCAACCCTGGTGATGGAACGTTTCAAAGGCTAGGTGTCCCTCCATAGTCGACGCTGCGGGGCAGACAATGCCCCGCAGCGAAAACCCGCTGCTCTCCTTCCTTTTTAAACGCCCCAATAAAAAAGCTCCGCATCTGCGGAGCTTTTGCTTTGATCGCCAAATTTTCCGGTACAAATTAGAACGGAATATCGTCATCAAAATCGGCAAATCCACCGCCGCTGCTTTCCTGGGCTGGCGCCTGGGACGATGATTTTGATGGCGCCCCTGACGGCTGGGGAGCAGAATTCTGGCTCCAGCTGTCGGCGGGCGGGGAATAATCACCACCGCCGGGTCTGCCGTCGAGCATCTGCATATCACTGGCGACGATCTCGGTGGTATAGCGGTCAGAACCGTCCTGTCCCTGCCATTTGCGGGTGCGCAACGAACCTTCGATATAAACTTTTGAGCCTTTTTTCAGATATTGGCCGGCAATTTCACCGAGCTTATTGAAAAATACGACCCTATGCCATTCCGTGCGCTCCTGCTGTTGGCCGGTCTGCTTGTCCTTCCAGGTGTCGGAGGTGGCGATGCTGGCATTGGTAACCGCGTTGCCATTGGGCATATAGCGGGTTTCGGGATCCTGTCCCAGATTGCCGACCAAAATAACCTTATTGATACCCCGTGCCATGAAAATCTCCGTTGCGTTTTATTTAACGGTGTGCAGTTTAACCTGTTTGCAAGACCGCTGTCATCGTTGTTGCCGGTGTCACCTGCTGTTGAGCAGCGCCTCAAATTTGCGGTGGTCAAAGGCGTCCCTGTCTATCTTCAAATACATCAGTTCGCGATCGACAATGCAGGTGACCTCTTCGACGCCGCTGAGCAATTCCTTGATGGTGGCGCCGTCGAGGGGAAAATGGGGATGATCGGAGAGATCCACCACCAATGTGCTCCAGTGCCTGGGCGTGGCCATGGTTGCAGCCACCGCGATCCAGATTAATGCCGCCGCGCCAGAAAGCAGGAAAACCCAGTCGTAGCCATAATTGTGGGCAATAAATCCGCCGACGACACCACCGGCAAACGCCCCCAGAAATTGGCTGCTGGAGTAAATCCCCATGGCGGTGCCACGGCTGCCGCTGGGGGTAATTTTGCTCACCAGGGATGGCAGGGAGGCTTCCAACAGATTGAAGGCCACAAAGAAGACAAACATGCCCCAGACAAAGAGCGGAAAGCTTGTGTCTGCGGCAAACAGAAAGAGCTCCGCCACTGCCAGCAAGCTGATGGCAATCACAAAAACCTGTTTCAGTTTGCGCTTGCGTTCGCCAAGGATAATCAGCGGCAACATGGCGACAAAACCTAGCCCCATGGTCAGCAGATAAAGCCACCAGTGTTGCGCCAGGGGTAATTGCAAGCGCTCCTGGAGCAGGAAAGGAATCGCCACCCAGCTGGCCATCTGCACCAGATGAAGAACAAAAACACCGAAATCCAGGCGCAGCAATTCGCTATTTTTAAGGGTGGTCTTAAACAATCCCGGCAGTGTTAAAGCCTCACTGAGAGCGACGGGGCTCATTCGTTGCGGCGTGGGAATCCAAAAGATCACCAGGGCAATGCCAACCACCGCCAGTGCTGCAGTCAACCAAAAGATCATCGCCAGGCCGCCATGGGCGGCGACAACGGGCCCCATCACCATCGACAGGGCAAAAGCAAGGCCGATACTGCCACCCACGGCGGCCATGGCCTTGGTGCGGTTTTCTTCGGTGGTCAGATCGGCAAGCAGCGCCATAATGGTACTGGCAATGGCTCCGGCGCCCTGTAGTGCCCTGCCGATAATCAACCCGTAGATGGAGTCCGCGGTGGCCGCCACCAGGCTGCCGACAAAAAATACCGCCATCCCCCCCAGAATGACAGCTTTGCGACCAATTTTGTCCGACAGCATTCCCAGGGGGATCTGCAACAGCCCCTGGCTGAGACCGTAGATTCCCAGTGCCACACCCAGCAAAAGCGTCGTGCTGCTGGTGTAATCGGCACCGTAGAGGGTCAGCACCGGAAGCACCATAAAAAGTCCGAGCATGCGCGTGGCGTAGAGGGCGACAAGCCCGAGCAGGCTGCGGGTTTCCAATTTATTCATCGAGGGAGCAAGAGGTGTTTTGAATAGGGGCACATTATAATGATTAGGGCGCCGTTAGGCCATTCACAGAACCATTTGCAGAACATATAGTGTGCAAATAGTGTGCAAATCTCAATGTTCCGCGATATACCAGGGCATGGCCACTGCCAGGCCGGCGTCAATACTGTGGCTGGGGTGATAAGCGAGTAATTTTTGGGCGCGGCAGATATCGGCCTGGGAGTGACGCACATCGCCGTCGCGAAAATCCCGATAAACCGCTGAGCGCTCATAGGCAATACCGTGGCCAGCCAGGTGCTGGCGAATGGCGGCAAACAGCTGGTTAAGGGTTGTGCGCTCACCAACCGCCACATTGCACACCCAGCTCTGATCCAGCCCGGTTTGAGTGGCGGCCAGAATATTGGCCTGAACCGCGTTGTCGATAAAACAGAAATCCCTACTGGTTTCACCGTCGCCATTAATAACAACGTCTTCCCCGGCAATCATCGCCGCTGTCCATTTGGGAATCACTGCGGCATAGGCGCCATTGGGATCTTGGCGCGGGCCAAATACATTGAAATAGCGCAGGCCAATGCTGTGAAAACCGTAGCTTCGCGAAAAAACCTCGGCGTAGAGCTCGTTGACATATTTGGTCACCGCATAGGGGGACAGCGGTTTGCCGATGCGATCCTCCACCTTGGGCAGGTCGGGATGGTCGCCATAGGTAGAACTTGAGGCCGCATAGGTAAAACTGGCGACACCGGCATCCCGAGCCGCCACCAGCAGATTGAGAAACCCGCCAATATTGGCGCTGTTTGTGGCTATGGGGTCGGCAAGGGAGCGCGGCACAGACCCCAATGCCGCCTGATGTAAAACATAATCGACGCCAGCAGTGGCGGCGCGGCAGTCTTCAAGAGAGGTTATATCCCCCTCCACAAAGGCGAATCTTTGCCATTGCGCGGTGCTTACCAGGCGTTTGACTTCATCGAGATTGCGCCTGTGCCCTGTGGCAAAGTTGTCCAAGCCGACAACGGTTTGATTGTTGGCGAGTAGGGTTTCAAGGAGGTTTGAGCCAATAAACCCGGCAACACCGCTAATCAGCCAAGTTTTCGGTGAAAGCCGCAGCTGTGCAAGTTTTTGCTGATAGACAGTCAATGGAAAATTCTCTCAAGAGCCAAGCTTTGCAGTGGAATTCATAGGACGTTGCTCTAGGCAAACCGCCTATAGTCTTAAATCGGATTCCGCCACGGGAAAGACATACTTTAGATCGTAAAGTACCCCTTTGGCGCGCAGCAATGCGCGAATACCCTCGACACCCAGCTCGCGAAAATAGCTGTGCCCCACAGCGACAATAACGCCCTCATAGGTATTGGGCTCAAGGCTTTCCGCTAAAGTAAGCCCGTATTCCTGAAGCGCTTCCTGGGGATTCGCCCAGGGGTCGTAGACATCGATATTGACGCCATAATCTGCAAGCTCGGCAACAACATCAACCACTTTGGTGTTGCGAATATCGGGACAATTTTCCTTGAAGGTCAGCCCCATCACCAGCACTCGCGCGCCCTCCACCTGGATGCGCTGGCGCAGCATTTTTTTGATCATCTGCGACGCCACATAGCGCCCCATGCCATCGTTGATACGGCGTCCGGCGAGAATAACCTCAGGGTGATAGCCAATGGCCTGGGCTTTATAGGTGAGGTAATAGGGATCGACGCCAATGCAATGACCGCCAACAAGGCCGGGGCGAAACGGCAAAAAATTCCATTTGGTGCCCGCAGCCCGAAGCACCGCCTCCGTATCGATGCCGAGGCGATTGAAAATCACAGCGAGCTCATTGATCAGGGCAATATTGAGGTCGCGCTGGGTGTTCTCAATCACTTTTGCCGCTTCCGCCACCTTGATCGACTCCGCCTTGTGGGTTCCTGCGCTGATGATACTTTTGTAAAGATCGTCAACAAAAACCGCCACCTCCGGGGTCGAACCCGAGGTCACTTTGACAATGGAGGGCAGGCGGTGGTGCTTGTCGCCGGGATTGATGCGCTCGGGGCTGTAGCCCACATAAAAATCCTGATTGAACATCAGCCCCGAATGGCGCTCTATAACGGGCACACATTCTTCTTCGGTGGCACCGGGATAAACCGTGGATTCATAAATAACCACATCACCGGGTTTTATGGCGCGGCCAACGGTTTCCGACGCCAGACGCAAAGGGGTTAGATCGGGCTGGCGATGGGAATCCACCGGGGTGGGCACAGTGACAATAAAAACCTGTGCGGTTTTAAGGTCTTCAGGGTTGGCTGAAAATGCCAGCTTGGGAGCACCCGCGAGTTCGTCGCCGGAAACCTCCAGAGTCCCATCCAACCCCCTGCTCAGCTCGGCGATACGAGCGCCGTTGATATCAAACCCCAGGGTCTGATAATACTTGCCAAATTCAACAGCCAAAGGCAGGCCAACGTAACCAAGACCAATCACCGCGATGCGCGTATCTTGCGAAAGTGCCTGCATGCTTGTTCCTTATGGTAAAAACGTCATTATAAAAGCAAAAACCGGTTCGCAGGCCAGCACCTCGAGCAGGAGGATGAGAAACAGCCGCAATCAACCAGATAAGCCCCGGCATCCCCCTGCCGCGATTTCCCGTTTCAACAGCTTAGTTCACCGAGGCACAACCGTTCATGCCAGTACTGTGGCAACTGGGGCCTGCCGAAATAATAGCCCCGAGACAGGGTACAGCCCAACTCTACCAGACGCAGCGCCTGTACGGCAGTTTCAACCCCCTCGGCAATAACCTGAAGATCGAGACCATATCCCAGGGCGATGATGGCGCGGACGATGGATTCATCATTGGCATCCCTGAGCGAGCCGTTGACAAAGGATTGATCAATTTTAAGTTCGCACAGCGGCACCCGATCATTGGTGACAACCGCCATCAACCATAGCCGTTGGGATTTTGTTGCTGCCAGCGCCAATGATCGGCAACCATTTCCGCCAGGGTGCGCTGGGCGCTCCAGCCAAGTCGCTGGCGGCTGTAACCGGTATCTGCATAGGCTTCGGGAATGTCGCCGGGGCGGCGGGGAACAATCCTGTAAGGAATGGCTTTGCCACAGGCTCGGCTAAAGGCGTTGACCACTTCGAGCACCGAGTAGCCCTGCCCTGTTCCGAGGTTGCAGGCGTCAAAACCGGCGGACAGTTTTTCCATGGCGGCGAGATGGCCTTTGGCGAGATCGACAACATGAATATAGTCGCGCACACCGGTGCCATCCGGTGTCCCATAGTCATCGCCAAAAATGTGAAGTTCCCGCCTTTGACCCGTGGCCACCTGAGCGATAAAGGGCAATAAATTGTTGGGAATGCCCTGGGGATTTTCACCGATCAAACCACTGTCGTGGGCACCGACCGGATTAAAATAGCGCAGTGCCATTATTTCCCAACCATTGTCACTGATGGCTAAATCCCGAAGCAGGGTTTCAATCATCAACTTGGACTGGCCATAGGGATTGGTGGCGCCGAGGGGAGCATTTTCCCGAATGGGCACCTTTTGCGGGTCGCCATAAACTGTGGCAGAGGAACTGAACACCAGGCGCTTGCATCCATAGGCCGCCATCACCTCAAGTAACTGGATTGCCCCGACCACATTATTGTCGTAATAGCGCAACGGTTCGGCAACGGATTCCCCCACGGCCTTGAGGCCGGCAAAATGAATAACAACGCCAATCTTATTGTCATCAAACAGCGACTCTAAACTTTTTTTATCGCGAATATCGCCGCAGACAAACTCGACTTTTTTCCCGGTAATCTGGGCTATGCGCTCAAAAACCCTGGCGTCGCTGTTGGCCAAATTATCGACAACGATAACGCCGTAATCGGCATTGAGGAGTTCTACCAGGGTATGGCTGCCGATGTAACCGGCGCCGCCTGTAACAAGGACAGTCGCTGTCAAAATATCCCTTCCAATAATGCCTTCCAAATTCACCGAATGCTATCACAGGTAGCGGCAAAATTTGTCGCCAAAAATCTCCGTGCGCCAGGAAAAATTAACGGCCATTATTCAGCCTTTTCTGATCTGTGACCGCAGGCGCCGCACAACAATTCGCCGAGACAGGCTGCAAACCCGGAGATAAGGTTGCTTTCTGTGGCGGCCTTGGCCACTATTGGCGGTTTCTGTAACTCGACGGAATTTATGGATACCATCAGTATCAGGGGTGCAAAAACCCACAACCTCAAGAATATCGATCTCGACCTGCCCAGAGACAAGCTGATTGTAATTACCGGATTATCGGGATCGGGAAAATCCTCCCTGGCGTTTGACACCCTTTACGCGGAAGGCCAGCGCCGCTATGTGGAATCCCTGTCCGCCTATGCCCGGCAATTTTTGTCGATGATGGAAAAACCCGATGTCGAGCACATCGAAGGACTTTCCCCCGCCATTTCCATCGAACAGAAATCCACCTCCCACAATCCCCGCTCCACCGTGGGCACCATCACCGAAATCTACGATTATCTCCGTTTGTTGTATGCGCGGGTGGGCGAACCCCGCTGTCCGGAACACGACAAGCCCCTGGCGGCACAAACCGTCAGCCAGATGGTGGATCAGGTTCTCGCCATGCCCGAGGACAGCAAGCTGTTGTTGCTCGCCCCCATTATTCGCGATCGCAAGGGCGAACATCTTCAGGTTTTTGAGCAGTTGCGCGCCCAGGGCTTTGTGCGCGTCAGGGTCAATGGTCGGGTTTGCGACCTGGATGATGTCCCCGCCCTGGAAAAAAACAAAAAACACCGCATTGAGGCGGTGGTCGACCGCTTTAAAGTGCGGTCGGATATTGCCCTGCGGCTGTCTGAATCCTTTGAAACCGCCCTCAATTTGTCGGCGGGGATCGCCATTATCGCGCCCATGGACGCCGACCCCAAGGGCAAAGACAAGGATAAAGAACAGCTGTTTTCGTCAAAGTTCGCCTGCCCCGTCTGCGACTACAGCATCAGCGAACTGGAACCCCGCCTGTTTTCCTTCAACAATCCGGCGGGCGCCTGCCCGTCCTGCGACGGACTCGGCCTCAAACAGTTTTTTGACATTGATCGGGTGGTTCAGCACCCCGAGGCCTCCTTGGCGGAGGGCGCCATTCGCAGCTGGGATCGCCGCAATCTGTTTTATTTCAACATGCTCACATCCCTGGCGGATCACTACGGCTTTGACATCGACACGCCCTTTGAAAAAATAAGCCCTGAGCACCAGCGCATTATTCTTTTCGGTACCGGCGAAGAGGAAATCACCTTCAATTATGTCAACGACCGCGGCACTGTGTTCAAGCGCCGCCACAGATTCGAAGGCATTATTCCCAACCTGGAACGACGCTACAGGGAAACCGAGTCCACCTCCGTGCGCGAGGACATGACCAAATATATCAGCACTCAAAGCTGCCCTGAGTGTAAAAGCGCCCGCCTCAACAAAGCTGCCCGCCATGTATTTGTCGACAAAAAGCCCCTGCCGGAAATCGCCTCCTTTCCCGTTGGCGCCCTCGCGGACTATTACGCCAACCTTAAACTCAGCGGCCAGAAAGGCGAAATCGCCGAAAAAATACTCAAGGAAATTCGCGAACGCCTCCATTTTCTTGTCGATGTCGGCCTCAACTACCTGACCCTGGATCGCAGCGCCGACACCCTGTCAGGGGGCGAAGCCCAGCGTATTCGCCTCGCCAGCCAGATCGGCGCCGGCCTTGTCGGCGTGATGTACATTCTCGACGAGCCTTCCATCGGTCTGCACCAGCGCGACAATGAGCGCCTGCTCAACACCCTCACCCGCCTGCGCAACCTCGGCAATACGGTGATTGTTGTCGAGCACGACGAAGACGCCATTCGCGCCGCCGACCATGTGGTGGATATTGGCCCCGGCGCCGGCGTTCACGGCGGCAGAGTGATTGCCCAGGGTTCCTTTAATGACATTATCAGTGCGCCCGAATCCCTCACCGGACAGTATCTGTCCGGTGCCAAAGCCATCGCCATTCCCCAAACCCGCCACCAGGCCAAAGGGGGTAAACACCTGATTATCAGCGGCGCCAGCGGCAATAATCTGCAAAATGTCGACATCCACATTCCCGTGGGGGTTTTTACCTGCATTACCGGCGTTTCCGGTTCCGGTAAATCCACACTGATCAACGAGACATTGCACCCCCTCGCCGCCACCGCCCTCAACAAGGCCACCACTTTGAAGGCGGCCCCCTACAAAAGCGTTGCCGGGCTTGAGCATTTTGACAAATGCGTCGACATCGACCAAAGTCCCATTGGCCGCACCCCCAGATCCAACCCGGCCACCTATACGGGCATTTTCACGCCCATCAGGGAACTGTTCTCCGGCACCCAGGAGGCGCGCTCCAGGGGTTATAAACCCGGACGCTTCTCCTTCAATGTCAAAGGTGGCCGCTGCGAAGCCTGCCAGGGCGACGGCGTCACCAAGGTGGAAATGCACTTTCTTCCCGATATCTATGTGATGTGCGATCTCTGCAAGGGTCAGCGCTACAACCGGGAAACCCTCGAAGTACGCTACAAAGGCAAAAACATTCACGACGTTCTTGAAATGACCGTTGAGGATGCCCGTGAATTTTTTGATGCCGTACCCTCTATTGCCGTCAAACTGCAAACCCTGATGGATGTGGGGCTCTCCTATATTCGCCTCGGCCAGTCGGCAACCACCCTTTCCGGCGGTGAAGCCCAGCGGGTCAAACTGAGCCGCGAGCTATCAAAGCGGGACACCGGTAAAACCCTCTATATTCTCGACGAACCGACGACGGGGCTGCATTTTCACGATATTCAGCAGTTGTTGACGGTATTGCATCGCTTTCGCGATCACGGCAATACGGTGGTGGTGATCGAACACAATCTGGATGTCATAAAAACCGCCGACTGGATTATCGACCTCGGCCCAGAAGGCGGTTCCGGCGGCGGTCAGATTATCGCCACTGGCACCCCGGAACAGGTGGCCAAAAACAAGGCCTCCCACACCGGCAGGTTTTTAAAGAAAATGCTCAAAAAAACCTGAGGAGCCTGGCCAGTAAAACTGTAATCCCTGTTTCATTTTGGGCGGCAATAATACGAATAGAGGAGGCTGGCCGGATTGCCGAAAAAGCTGTAGGAACCGGGCACCCCGACGAGACATTTTCTTATTTTCGCCAGCAGGGCTCCTACCCGAAAAGCCGCCACGGCTGACGATCAGGTGAACAGGAGAGGAGCATTCGCACCATGGAAAGCACAGCAATAAAGTCGCGCTTGCTGGCAGTGACAATGCTATTGATCACGACATTGACGATTGCCGGTTGTAGCCAGCAACGCCGCGAAAACGAGCAGGAAAAGATAATCGCAGCGGCGCCAAATGCCGCCAATCCCATTCTCGCCTTTGGTTCCTGCCTGCGCCAATGGCAGCCCCAGCCGGTATGGCAGGGCATTGTTGACCTTAAGCCCGCCGCCTTTATTTTTAGCGGCGACAATGTGTATACCGATGTTGGCGCTTATGCCCGGCAACCGGAGCCCGAGCGTATTGCCCAGGCCTACGAAGATCTGGCCAACGCCCCCGACTACCGCAAATTCAGGCAATATGCACAGCACAACGCCATGCCCATCTACGCCACCTGGGACGACCACGATTACGGCAAAAATGACGGCGGCGCTGAATACCCCCACAAACTGGCTTCAAAACAGGCCTTCCTTAATTTTTTTGATCTTGAAAAAACCGCTTCCGGCGGCGCCCATGAGGCCGGTATTTACCACAGCGATATCCTCCTGATTGGCGATCTGCGCGTGCAGTTACTGTTACTGGATACCCGCAGTTTTCGCAGCCCCTTGCGAAAATCGGCGAATAAATCCGACTGCCCCCCCACGGGCACTGTGGCCAATACAGATCCTCAGGCAACTATTCTTGGCAGCGAACAATGGCAGTGGCTTGAACATGAGTTGCAGCAAGCGGCGGATGTTCGCCTTGTTGTTTCCGGCATTCAGGTGATTCCCACAGAACATTGCTTTGAAAAATGGGCAAATTTTCCCCACGAAAGACAGAAACTGTTTGCCCTGCTGAAAAAAACCGCTGCCAATGGCGTTATTTTTATCAGTGGCGACCGCCACCTCGCCGAAATTTCCCTGTTGCCCGCCAGTGCAAAAACAGAAACTCCGGATTATCCTCTCTACGAAATCACCGCCAGCGGCCTTAATTCCGCCATGGGTTTGCTGGCTCTGGCACGGCAGGAAACCAACAGCTATCGCGCCCATAGCAGCAATGTTAGTGCGGATAATTTTGGCGCCATTGAATTTGTCGGCCAGGGTGAGAACATAGAATTGCGCCTGCAAATCAGGAATGCCCAGGCTCGCATTGTGCAACAGTCTATAGTTAAACTGGATAAGCTAAAAACAGAAGGGAGATGAGCAATGCGCATTAAAACCGCTGAAAGCTGGCTTCACTTGCAGGAACTGCTGTTTGACGAATCCTGGAATGAAGACCTGGGGCGTTTTCGCTCCTCCTGGGCTTTTCGCGGCCTGCCCAATGTCAACTACCCCCTCGACACCACGCTGATGCGGCTCGGCGGCCAATACGACCAGCTCGAGAAGCATCTGCTGCGCAATTTTATGAAATACGCCCACCGGGACGTGGTGGAAAGGGACTCCTACTGGCACTGGCTCTCGGTTGCCCAGCACCACGGCCTGCCCACCAGACTGATGGACTGGACGCACTCGCCCCTGGTAGCTGCCCATTTCGCCACCGCAAATACCACCGCCTATGATGCGGACGCTGTGGTCTGGTGCGTCAATTACGAGCGCTGCCACAAACTGTTGCCGGAACGGATACGCCAGGCTCTCGCCAAGGAAGGCGCCAACACCTTTACCACCGAACTACTGGCGGGCGCGGTAAAATCCCTCGACGAGCTCGACAGGCTGGCTGAAGATCCCTTTCTGCTGTTTTTCGAGCCACCGTCCATGGATGACCGCATCGTCAACCAATACGCCCTCTTTTCGGTGATCTCCAGCGCCACCCAGGGACTGGATCAGTGGATTGCAACCCATGAAATTTTGTGTCGCAAAATTTTGATTCCGGCAAAATTAAAATGGGAAATCAGAGACAAACTCGACCAGGCCAATATTACCGAGCGGGTACTGTTTCCCGGCCTCGATGGCCTCAGCAGCTGGCTGCGCCGTCATTACAGCCCCACCCAACGGGGTTGAATCCATACCCGTATATATGCCCATATATAACCCGTATAAAGAGCCCCTTTTAAAAGTCCTTTAAAAAGGCCTTTTTTAAAAAGTGCCTCTGAAAAAATACCCTCAATCCGCTATGCTTACAAAGATTTCTAGAAATGGCGAATAAATCTCCATGCCCCTCCTGTTAAATTGCGACCTCGGCGAAATAGAAGACCCAGACTACAGGGTTGAAAAAGCGGTAATGCCGCTGATCGACATGGCAAATATTGCCTGCGGTTACCACGCGGGCAATCACGCAACCATGATAAATACCCTCAAACTTGCCGCTCAGCACGGCGTTCAAGTTGGCGCTCATCCTGGCTATAGGGATCGCGACAATTTTGGCCGTAAATCCATTCCCCACAGCAAGGAAGAATTAACCGCCCTCCTCCACGCCCAGATTGCTCTTCTGGACAGTCTTGCCGAAGACAGCAACCTCCACCTTTCCTATGTCAAACCCCACGGCGCTCTGTACAACGACATGATGGCCAACGAAGACATCTTTAAAACCATTGTCGACAGCCTCTCCCGCTATCAAAAACCCCTGAAACTGATGATGCTGGCCACTGCGAATTCGAACAACTACCGCCAACATGCTGCCAAAAGTGGCATTGAGCTTATTTTTGAAACCTTTGCCGACCGCTGTTACAGCGACCAGGGATTTTTGCTGCCGCGCTCACAGCCCGACGCTGTTCACAATCACCAGCGCATGCTGGATCAGGTTTGGCAACTTCACAGCGAAGCCACCGTAACATCCTGCAGCGGGCGCATTATCCCTGTGGCTGCAGACAGCCTCTGCGTTCATGGCGACAACCCGAATGCCATTGCCGCCCTCGCCGATATAGTCGCCATTTTGCAAAAAGGCGTAAAACCGCAATGAAGATTGCCGTTGCCGCTGAAAACGCCCTGGTGATTTATTTTGGCGAAACCATTAATCCCGACACCCTGGCGAGAGTGCGGCAAGCAGTGACCATTATTGAATCTGAGCTGGAGGAGTACCTTGTCGACCTTATTCCCAGCTATGCCAGCATCGTCATCATTTACCGCGAAGAAAAAATCCGCCCGGCAGCACTGCGCCGCTTGCTTCGCGAGCATCTGGCAAACTCTGAAACGGTGCCATCAAACTCAGGAAAGCGGGTTGAATTACCGGTCTATTACAGCATTGAGTCCGGCCCCGATCTGCAATTGGTGGCGGACTACCACGGCATCGACGTGGAGGAAGTGATTCATCGCCACAGCAATAGCGAATACTTGGTGTACGCCATCGGTTTTGCGCCGGGATTTGCCTATCTGGGTGAAGTGGATGCCGCGCTGGCCACACCCCGCCGCAGTACCCCCAGGCTGCGAGTTCCCCAGGGTTCTGTCGCCATTGCCGACCGCCAGACAGCCGTGTATCCATCGCCATCGCCGGGGGGCTGGAACCTGATTGGCCGCTGCCCCACGCCGATGTTTTCGTTGCAATCATCGCCCCAGATGCCGGTGTCGGTGGGCGATACGGTGGTTTTTGTGCCCGTCAGCAAAAAAGACTTTATTCGCCTTGGGGGCGAGCTGTGAACGGCAGTGGCTTTTATGTGATTCGCCCCGGTATGCACAGCCTGATCCAGGATCTGGGGCGCCAGGGTTGTTACCGCCTCGGGCTGACCACAGGAGGCCCCGCCGACAAGCTGTCATTTCTGTGGGCGAACAGACTGTGTGGCAACAGAGCCCATAGCGCCGCCCTGGAAATCACCTTTGGCGGCATGGAAATGGAGGCCACAGATGAGACCCGTATCGCCATCACCGGCGCCCAGGCGCCCATCAGTATTGACGGCAAACCTGTAGACAACTGGCGCAGCCATCATCTGGGCAAAGGCTCCAGGCTGACCATCGGCACTGCGAGCCGGGGAGCCCGTATCTATCTGGCGGTTAGCGGCGGTTTTCAGATTCCGCCCACCCTGGCCAGCGTCGCCACTGTGACTCGCGAAGCCATAGGCGGCCTGAAAGGAACAGCACTGAACAAAGGGGATTTTTTGCCTTTTATCCCTACCGGCAAGGACAGGGATTTCGCCCTGCCCCCACAGTTAAGGCCGACAATGGATAGCGCTGCCCCCCTCAGAGTCATTCCAGGCTGGCGGGCAGCGGACTTGCCAAGAGCGCTGAAACGGGATTTTTTTTACCGCAGTGACGATCGTCTTTTGAGCCTGTCGGCAGATTCCAATCGCATGGGTTACAGGCTCAGCGGCGAACCTCTGGCGGATATTGACCGCATTCCTGCAGCCATGCTTTCAGAGGGCATTGTTGCCGGCACTGTTCAGCTGCCAGCCAGCGGATTGCCCATTATCATGCACTGCGACCACCAAACCATCGGCGGTTACCCAAAAATTGGCACGGTCATCAGCACTGATTTATGGCGCCTGGCGCAGTTGCCTGCAGGCAGTCGAATTCGTTTTACGCCCATCACAGTGGCCAATGCTCAGCATATTCATCGCCAGACCTTGAGAATGTTCGAATCCACAGTGCCCTGGATTATTGACTGAAGCTCATCAGCGCCTGTTCAGAATCTCAGGGGCGACCGCCATCGACGCGAATATGGGCGCCGGTGGTAAAACTGGAATAATCGCTGGCCAGATAGAGCGCAGTACTGACAATCTCTTCCGGCTCGCCAAAACGTTTCAATGCCGCTGGCGTGTTGGCCTCCTTATTCGGCGACCAGTGCCTGGCGATATCGGTGCGAAAGGAGCCGGGCAGTATCGCATTTACCCGCACCTTTGGCGCAAATTCAAAGGCGTGGGCGGTGGTCAGAGTATTTAGCGCCGCCTTGGCGCTGGCGTAGGGCGCATAACTGGGATCAGGGCGACACGAGGCTATACTGCTGATATTGATAATACTGCCGCCTTCCCCCGCCGCCATCCGCGAACCCACCAGGGCGCTGAGGCGAAAAGGCCCCTTAAAATTGAGGGCAAAAACCGCATCCACCAGTTTTTCATCCGTATCCAGGGAGGAGCTGGTCACCGGCGTCATACCGGCATTGTTGACGAGAATGTCGATGCGGCCAAAGGCAGCATAGGCGCTGGTGACCAGGGTTTCTATTTGCTCCCAGCGCCCCATATGGCAGCTCAATGCCAATGCCCGGCGCCCTTTTGCCCTGATTTCCTCGGCAACCGCTTCGCAATTATCCAGCTTGCGGCTGGCCACAATAACATCGGCGCCGCAGTCGGCAAAAGCCAGGGCAATGGCGCGCCCCAAGCCGCGGCTGCCGCCGGTAACCAGGGCAATTTTGCCGCTGAGATCAAAATAATTTGTCATGTTTTGCCTTCTTTTCGTTGCTATTGGCTAAAGGAATTTACGGAAAGGGTAAAACGGCGCCACCGTTGCAATGGCCGCTAAATCCCTGCAGCCAGAACCCTAACGGCGAAGGGTTGCAGCGCTTCCCCTGCAACTATTTCTGCCATAATAGGTGAGAGCAAATTGTTCAGCAAACAAACCGCGCAGGCAATTTTTTGAAGAGCCCCCTTGATCAGAGCGCAGCAATGAAGACCAGCCTCAACCGTTCACTGGGGTTCTGGCCGCTTGTCTTCTACGGAACAGGCACCATTCTCGGTGCCGGCATCTATGTGCTTGTTGGCGAAATTGCCCGCAGCAGCGGCAAGCTTTCGGCGCTTTCATTTCTTGTCGCCGCGCTTATTGTCGCTTTCAGCGCCTATTCCTTTGCCCTGCTGGCGAAACGCTTTCCCTCCAGTGCAGGACCTGCCGCCTACGTACAAGCCGCTTTCGGTTACCCCTGGCTGTCGATCCTTACGGGCTACAGCATTGTGTTTATGGGTATTACCTCGTCCGCCACCATTGCCCAGGGCTTTTTGGGCTACTTCGGCCATTTTATCAGCGCCCCGGAGTGGCTGGTTGCGAGCATTTTCGTTGCTGTGCTCACCGGAGTGGCCATTCGCGGTGTGGGGTTTTCTGTCGGCGTAGCGGTAGCCGCCACCCTCATCGAAATTGCCGGGCTGATCATTGTCATCGTTTCCGCCCGCCACCACTTCGGCATTGTGGTGGAAAACCCCGGTGAATTTTTTCTGCCGCTAACTCTGGCTCAGTGGAGCGGTATTGGTCTCGGCGCCTATCTGGCTTTTTATGCCTGTATCGGCTTTGAAGATATGGTCAGCATGGTGGAAGAAGTAAAAGAACCGGGAAAAAACATGGTGCGCGCCATTGCCACCGTTTTAGTGGTTACCACCCTGCTCTATGTGCTGGTGGCGCTGGCGGCCATCACCTCCGCGCCCATCGCCGAGCTGGCAAACTCCCCGGCGCCACTGGCGCTGGTGATAGAGCGCAACGGTCTGGTTTACGTCGAAGTTATTGGCATCATCAGCGCCATTGCCGTCACCAATGGCGCCCTGATTCAAATCATTATGGGTTCCAGAGTGCTTTACGGCATGGCCAACCGCAAGCTGGCACACCGCGGTCTTGCCAGCGTTCACCCGATTTCCCGCATCCCCAGAACCGCCACCCTGGTGGTGGGCGCCCTGGTACTGGTGTTCACACTGCTGCTGCCGCTGGCAACCCTGGCAAAAACCACCAGCACCATCGTGTTGAGCGTTTTCACCCTGGTCAATCTGTCACTGCTAAAACTGAGCCTAAAAGACCCTGAAAAGCAGTTACTGCCTATTGTGCTGCCGACCATCGCAGCGCTAATTTGCCTTGTCTTTATGGGAATGCAGTTGATTCTCTAAGCACTGTCGAATTCAGCCGTCCACAACCTGCTGCTGTTCCGGAGTTTAAGACGGAAGGCTATGGGTGCGACCAGTGTCCGCAGAGCCGGTCAAAAACCAGCCATAGCCGGTAGCAAACTGCTAGCCAACGGCGATTCCCGCCAAGTTTTATATCAGTACACAATCCCGAATTTAGAATGTACTGGTGCCATTGCGGGGCTAGCGGTTGCCCACATGCTGAACAAAATTACAGGGACCGGTGCGGCTGTCCAGCTGTGGCAAAAGTATTTTTTCCCAGCCCAACTTACAGGCGCCCGTGGAACCGGGAAGGCAGAAAACAGCAGTTCTGTTTGCCAGTCCGGCGACACAGCGGGACTGAACCGTGGATGTGCCTATATCTTCATAGGAAAGCTGACGAAAGAGTTCGCCAAAACCGTCAATGGTTTTATCGAACAGGGGCAGCACCGCCTCTGGCGTACTATCCCTGCCGGTAAAGCCCGTACCGCCGGTGGTGAGAATAACCTCAACCTCTTTATCGGCAATCCAGGCGGACACCATTGCCCGCATCAGATAAACATCGTCCTTGACCAGTTCACGTTGATAGATGCGATGCCCAGCATCCTGAAGGGCTTCCGCCAGATAGCTACCCGAGGTATCGGTTTGCAGGGTTCTGGTATCCGAGATAGTCAGCACCGCAATATTAAGGGGAAGAAACTCGTTGTTTTTAAGCTTGCTCAAAATTTTCTCCTGTAAAAAATGTGGCGTTATGTTGCTAAAAGGAAGTGTTTACAGCACATTGCCACTGCTCTCACCGCCATCAAAATGGCAACTAAAACCCGTTTATTGTAGCCGCTATTTTCAGAGACCGGGCAGTTATCGCTGCCCCATTTGCATTGTTTAGCCTATTTTAATCAGGCAAAATGAGCAGACACTTTAATGTTGCACAGCCATTGTCTACCTGGAGACAACCAAAGCCTACTTTGTAGCTTGTGGCCGATAACAAAGAGCAAGGCGTAATGAACACCGGAAAAACAAACCCTTCACCCGGTTGCGGACAATGTCGCGATGAATCAACACTGGACTTCGATTTTACGATGGCATTCCAGCCCATAGTCAACAGCCAGACAAAACAGATTTTTGCCCATGAAGCCCTGGTTCGCGGCCTCAATAACGAGCCTGCCGGGCACATTTTTGGACATATCAACGACAACAACCGTTACCGCTTCGACCAATTATGCCGCACCAAGGCGATTCAGCTGGCTGCTCAACTGAATACCGACAGCTTTCTCAGCATCAACTTTATGCCCAATGCTGTTTATCAGCCGGAACTGTGCCTGCGCACCACCCTTGACGCTGCC
>JALOAH010000074.1 GCA_023228865.1 Porticoccaceae bacterium
ACTGGTCAATCAGCACATTGCTATTGTTGTTGATATACCTGTTGCCAGCACTATTATTAGTATTGTCGTCAAAATACAATACCTGATCTTCAAAGGTGTTACTCTTCTCGTAATTAGCCCCCACCAGCCAGCGAACTTCGTTGTCCGGGGAGTTGGCCAAACGTATTTCCGTATTCCACGAATCAAGTTCACCCTCATTTTTACGCAAGTCAAACAGGGAAAGGAATGAACCGTCACCATCTGTTACCTGATCCTGCTCAAAATCAGCATAAGACGTCATCAACGTGAGGGTAAGATCTTCGTTCAAATCAAAATCACCGCGCAGGACACTTTGGAAGAACGTGCGGTCACCCTTAGGCTCTGCCTCTGGTGTCCAATCCGCGGCACGGGGATCCTCCGGTGAGAAAGGCGTCGTCAATTGAGCCTGGGCTCTGGCGTCAGGCTCATCAAAAGCTGCTGCAATGGTAGGATGGAAGCCAATCAGTTGCTGAGCTTGTGGATCCGATTCGTCTTTCCAGCCATTCAGATTAAGCTTTAAGCGCATTGTATCTGAGGGTTGGTAGTCAAGCAGCAGACGTGCGGCAAAATAGTCTTCTTTGCCGTTTTCATCGTCGCGAGTGTAACTCTTCTGCCATTCGTCTGCTTTAACGCCTGTAAGAGCTACTCTACCCAATAGATTATCCGTCAGTGGGCCACTGACAAAACCATTAATTTCTTTCTTGTTGAAACGGCTATAACTGATGTCGCCACCCGCAGCAAAAACATCTGTCGGCTTGGCGGAAATAAAATTAATCGCACCCGCTGTAGAGTTTTGCCCAAACAAAATTCCCTGGGGACCCTTGAGAACTTCAGCACGTTCCAGGTCGTAGGCAGCATGGCTCGCCATAACCGGGAACGGCAATGGCGCCTCATCAATATAAAGACTTGTCGCGGGATATACACCCAGGGAGCTTTCATTAAAACCAACACCACGCAAAGTAAAAATAGGGGTATTCGTTGTGCTGGGAGAAAATACCAAACCAGGAACAACACTGGCTATATCTTCAAGAGAAGTTAACTTATTCTCCTTAATTTTGTCACCCGAAATGGCGGAAATAGACAAACCGACATCATTGATATTTTCCGTCCTTTTATTTGCAGTAACCACAATCTCTTCTATACCTGCAAATGCTGAATTGGCAAATATGGTTGCAGAGACTAAAGCTGTAGCCTTACTTATCTTCTTTAATTGCATTTTTTTCTCCTTTTAAATCAATTGATTTTGATTATCTAAATAGGCTTTCACACCTTGCTGTACCTACGAATAAATACCGGGAAAGAGGTCTTAATTGTTTTTCAAACCTGTTATTGGCAACTTAAAAACACACAAGCATGACAAACGACCTCAACCAACTAGTGAGCATCCTTAGATTAACCGTTAAAAAATTGTGGTGAAATAGACGGATTTCCGTCCAATTATGAGATTTCGGTGGCAGACTATCTCTGCCAAATTCCAAAATAACCGATGTAACCTCAATGTCACAAAGCCTGACTATGCTTCTGCTCACATTGTTAGACGTGGAAGAATCCCTATGGTACAGGAACAAAAAGCACTCACTGACGGTGTTCTCGCCGATCTGTTCTGGAAACTTCGGCTCCGCCTTGAGGCCGAAGGCCAGCAGGACATTGATATTCATCAACTGCGCAAAGATGCCGCCTACCGGGAAAAATGGCTGCGCCATGCCGCAGATTCAGACAATCAGGAACTGAACAGCCTCAGCGCCGCCATTCGCCAGAGACTCAAGGAACTCAACCAGACAATTGGCGAGGAAAACGCCGCCAGCAGTAAAAATAAGTACGCCTACTGGCTGGCGGGCGCGGCGGCCGTGCTTGCCGCCATTGGTATGTTTATTTTCTCGGCAACGCCGCAGCCTACAGCGGTGCCGGTAACTGCCACAGCCGCGCCAGAGCGCGCTGAAACCCCAGCCAAAACCAGCAAGCCCGCACAAACCCTGTTCCGCATCCACGGCTCCAACACGGTGGGCGAAGAGCTGGCACCGGCGCTGGTAAAAAATTATCTCACCGCACGGGGCGGCACTGATATTGCGGTAAAAACTACAGATGTGCCGTTGGAAACCAATATTGAAGCGACCGTCGACGGACAGCGGGTGGCGGTGGAAATTCATGCCCATGGTTCCAGCACCGCCTTTATGGATATGGAGTCAGGCACCACGGATATCGGCATGTCATCCAGAAAAATCAAGACAGAAGAGGTCACCAATCTGGCGACAACCCAGGGCGACCTGTCGAGAGTCGAAGCCGAACATATCATCGCCCTCGACGGCCTTGCTGTGGTGGTCAACCCCAACCTGGGCATCCGCGAAACCAGCGTTGCCACTGTAGCGAAAATTTTTACTGGCGAAATCAGCAACTGGCAGCAACTGGGCGGTCCTGATCTGGCTATTGAGCTGTTTTCTCGGGACGATGTCTCCGGCACCTGGGACAGTTTCGACAACATGGTGCTTAAACCCAACAGCAAAACCCTGGCCGCTCATGCCCGCCGCTTTGAATCCAGCCAAGAGCTGTCTGATGGTGTTGCCAGCACGCCCGGAGCCATAGGCTTTATCGGTCTGCCCTATGTGCGCAAGGCCAAATTGCTGGCCATTGCCGGCGACGACAACGCCCTCGCCCTCTTCCCCAACAATTTCACCGTCAGCACCGAGGATTATGCTCTGTCCCGGCGCCTCTATCTCTATTTATCAGCCACTTCGACCAATGCCGAAGCCCGCGCTTTTATCGACCACGTCCACGCGCAACAAGGGCAGGCGGTGGTAGCGGATATTGGTTTTATTTCCCAAAATCTCTCCACCACTAGACCCGTGCTCACCGACGACCTGCCTGACGACTATTTGCAACTCACCGAAAAGGCGGAGCGTCTGTCCATCAATGTTCGCTTCGCCCTGGGCAGCGACAATATCGACAACAAGGCGCAGCGCGACCTTTTTCGTCTGACCAATTACCTGGAAGCCAATCCTGGTCGAAAAGTACTGTTACTCGGCTTCACGGACAGCATTGGTGACCCCGACGTGAATCTCAATCTGTCAAAAAAACGCGCCGCGCTGGTCAGCGAGGAATTGATGAAATTTGGCATCTTCCCCTATAAGGTAGAAGGATTTGGCGACGCCGCTCCTGTTGCCTCCAACAATAACGAAGAGGGGCGCAACCGCAACCGCCGCGTGGAAGTGTGGATAATTTAACCGGCATATTGCACCATTTGCCTGAATTTTCCCGCCGAGATCGGTGAACTTGAATCTGTGCTGGTGCAATTTTTCCGGGTTAAATATCACAGCTCCTTTGATTTTTGCGCCAGCAACAACTGGGTCAGATCATCAATTTTTTCATGAAGGCGCATAATTTCCAGTTCCGCTTTCAGGTTGACCTGGTAATCGGCGCTGATGTCGAGCCGGTCTTTGGCGGCCTGGCGATTTTGCGACATCATGATAATAGGCGCCTGAAGCGCCGCCAGGGAGGACAGTGTGAGGTTGAGAAGAATGTAGGGATAGGGATCAAACGCCTTGTCGTCGATCAGCACGTAGGAGTTGAGTAGCATCCAGGCCACCATAATCCCTGTAAACAGCAGAATAAAGCTCCAGGAGCCGCCAAAAGCCGCCACCCTGTCCGCCATGCGCTGGCCGAAGGTGAGGCTTTCGTGGAAGGTAATGTTGATGTTTTCAGCAACAGGCTCCCTGCGGGCAATGCGCTCAATGACCTCGCGCTCTTCCTCAGACAAATCGCCGTACTTCATGCCCAGCAGTGCTCGAGCAATATTCTCGAAGTATTGAATCATATTGTTTTTTGGCTTCATGAAGACCTCTTTCATCATGGCTTTGCTTGCAAAGGTTAGCGCGTCCTTTCACCCAACAGGGGTGGCAACATCAACCGATGCCCGCGACAATCAGATTTTGGCACTTTTACAGTAAAATTTTTACATCGGATTGCCAATAGTTTTTTCCATCACCAATTTTGTGCCGACCGCCTCGATCCGTCAGCCCATTGCCATGGGATTAACCCCAGGCTCAAACCCAAGTTTTGGGCAGCTATAACAGGGTTAAAAGCAGGTACACCAGCCTGCAATGAAACATGGCATAATCCTTGAAAAGAGCCACTGCCGCGATCCATTATGATTCCCTCCTACCCCCTGCTGGTCACACACTTTACAAATATTGCCATTGCCCTGGCAATTGGTCTGCTGGTGGGCAGTGAAAGAGGCTGGATGGTGAGGGCGCGACAGGAAGGCGCGCGGGTTGCGGGCATCCGCACCTTCGCCCTGATTGCCCTGTTCGGCGGAGTCATTGCCGCTGCAACCGGAGCCATGGAGGATTTTCACCGCTGGCTGGTTTGCGCCCTGATTTTTCTGCCCGTGGTTGCCGTGCTGACGTCCGGTTATATTCTCTCCGCCCGCCAGGATGGCAATATCAGCATCACCACCCAGGTTGCCGCCATGCTTGTCTACTGGCTGGGAGTATTGCCCGCCTTTGGCCTCGCTCTGCCCGCCGTTGCCTGCGCCGTGGTCATCGCCCTAGTGCTTCACCTCAAGAACAGCCTGCACCGCTGGCTTCAGGTTCTCGATGAAGCGGAGTTGCTGGGAACCCTGCAATTTTTGCTGGCGTCTGTGGTGCTGCTGCCCTTACTTCCCAACCGCGGCTTTGGCCCCTGGCAATCTTTTAATCCCTATCATTTGTGGTGGATGGTGGTGCTTATATCCGGCCTGTCGCTGGTGGGTTATTTCGCCATGCGCATCGTCGGCTCCCGCAAAGGTGTGGTGGCCACATCCCTCACCGGAGGACTGGTGTCCTCCACCGCCGTCACCATGAGCCTGTCGCGGCTTCACCGGGAAGTGGGCAACAGTCAGATTGTCGCTGCGGGAATTTTACTCGCCTGCAGCACCATGTTTGCCAGAATTCTCCTGGTCGTTGCCATTATTAACAACTCATTAGTACCCGCCCTGGTTCTGCCCCTGGGTAGCGGCACACTGGTGTTATTGGCGGTGGCGTGGTGGCTGTGGCGCAATGGCATCACCGCCACAGACGGCAACAGACCGGAAATACGCAACCCGTTTCAGCTTATTCCCGCTTTACAATTTGCCGGGCTGTTGGCCGTGGTTATGTTTGCAGCAGAAGCGCTTCAACAAGGTTTTGGCGAAAGTGGCCTGTATTTGCTTTCAGTATTTACCGGGCTGGCAGATGTGGATGCCATTGTGTTATCGCTGGCACCCAAAGGAGGTGAAAGCCTTGACACCAGCGTTGTCATTCTCTGTATATCCCTGGCAGCCGCCACCAATACCCTGATGAAAGGCATTTACTGCCGAGTGATTGCCGGCCCGGAACTGGGTTGGAAAGTACTGTGGCCAGCGGCCGCCACCGCAGTCCTCGTGCTTGCTGTGGCGTCCCTCAATCTTGTGGCAGGCAGTTAGCCGTTAACTATCCCCAAGAGGACTGATAATGGCAACCTGATCACCGAGAGAAATATCACCCGCCCTGACAACTCTACAGCAGACGCCGCCCCGCCATCGGGGAGTCAGGGCAGCCTTCAAACCGGGGCAAACTTCCTCCATCCTTCCGCAGGGATCTGTCTCCCTGGTGATGAGTAGCTGAACCTCGCCAATGGCAAGTAATTTACCCACATCCTCGGCGCCAAACTCAATGCCAGCCACCAGCAGATTGGCTCGCCGCGCCAGCCATGGCAAGTCGGAACCCAGCTGCCCACAGGCATGGCGCCATGATTCTGCACTGAGTACCGTAACCTGGCGCTTACCCGGACGCCCCCTGAAGTCCTGGAGGGGAACACCTTTCATCCCCGCGGTTGTCATAACACCTTTTTCAACACTGACTCGCGCCTGTTCCAGGGAAATCATCGGCGCACGGGATTTCGCCCTGATAGCAATACCGGACAAGCTGGCGGAAATTTTCTTTGCCGATTGACCCATAACCTTTGCCTGATGGGAAACAGCCGTAACCCTAAAGCAGTTGCGGGCAAATGGCCAGCCTGGTGTTCCGGCGTTAGCAGGCGCGGGAAAGCCGACAAAATCGCTCGCCACCAGAAAAAAATGACGACCGACTCTATTTATTGAGCCACAGTTGAAGACCAGCTATATTGGTCTTTCCCTGCCAGTTTTACATTGGTCACCACCAACGCCAGCAAAGAGAAATTCTGTGAAACCCAGCCGCGCAATTAATGTTCACCTCGGTTCAGACATGAAAGCCCAGTGGCTGGAATACTGTAAAGCGCGCGGAAAATCCCCAGGCGTGATGATTAAAGAAGCCATCCAGCAACAGTTGAACAGAGCTCAGCCTGAAACCGGCATAATTGACGAATGCTGGAACCAAGACGCCGCCAATCAACCACTAAAATTCGGCCAAGTGCAACCCGATACTCAGGCTACTGCTTTGCCAGTACCTGAAACACCTCAGCCGACCACCATTAAACCCAACCGTAAAAACAAAAAATCCACTGTTGAAGACAGATTACTCAGCGCCATGGAGCGCCTCCTGGAACAGGGGCGCAATTTTGGTTCAGTTTCCGTTGAACAACTGGCAAAAGAAGCCGGAATTTCCAGAGCCACGTTTTACCTTCATTTTTCAGACAAAGGCGAGCTGGTTGCCAAGTTAACCACAAGATTAACCCAGGATATTGTTGGCAGTGCCGGTGTATGGTTTCAGGAAAACCAGCTTTCCAAAGACAAAGTTGACCTTAAAACCACCTTAACAGGGATTTTCACCACCTTTAAAAAACACCACGCCATTCTTGAAGCTATCGTTTCCACGGCTCAGCACGATGACAATGTCGCCCGCCTTCACGAACAGATGCTGACTCAACTGTGCGCACAAAGTCGGCGCGCCGTGCGCGCATCCAATCATCAACAATTTCCCCCTGGAGTGTCTTCCGATATGCTTGCAGACACTCTCACCCGCGTTATAGCGCTCTATTGTGCGCACAGTATCGCCAATACTAGCGACAGCGAACTGACAGAACTGATCGACACATTTACCCATATCTGTCGCCGCTCCCTCTTCTAAAAAGTCGAAAAAACGTCAAAAAAACCCGACAATTTACACAAAAAGCCACTTTCGCGGCTCTTCCTGCGCGCGTCAATAAAAAATAATTGTTGACAGCCACGCAATAAATTAGACATAATGTCTAAACAAAATATAAATGCGCCATTCTCGCTGAGATTGTCCTGCCCACAGGCAGGTTCAGACTAGCCAGCCAAGGTATAGACATAATGAATATTAACGATAAGCGTTATTTTAGCGATCAGGCGATTGCCGCTATCCGGGCAAAATACCCTGTGGAGCGCACAGTGGACGAAGCCTTGACATGGAAATTACAGCGCCGCCGCGGTTGCGACTACAGGCTTACCGACATGGACGAACTCAGTGTTCGCCTCAGCCGGTTTATCGCCGACCAGGTGACAGAACCTTTTCATATCACAGCGCTGACGCGCCTGCCCGGTGGCGGCTCAAAAGAAATGTTTCGCTTTACTCTGCACCGCCAAGCGGCGACCGGAGATAGCGCCGAAAATCTTATCCTGCGCATGAACCCGGGCGAATCCATTGCTGAAACCCACCGGCTGCGGGAATTCCAGGTAATGAAGGCCATGAAAGGTGTGGTGCCGGTACCAGACACCTACTGGGTCGATGCGGACGGCGCCGTTCTGGGCAATTCCGCCATGGTCTGCGGCTTTGTCACTGGTATTGCCAAACCCAGCAAACCCCAGGGCAAGAGTGGTAGCGTCAGTGGCATCGGCGCCGGTTTCCCAAAGGAACAGCGTGAACCACTGCTTGCGCAATTCATCGCCCATCTGGTGGCCATTCAAAACTTCCGCTGGCAGATAGCGGATTTGTCAGCTTTTGACGTACCTCGGGCGGGGACCGTAGAAGCTGCCAGCCTCAGCCTCAACCAATGGAGCCGGGTATGGGAGGAGGATTGTTTCGAGGAACACCCCGTCATCACCCTGGCAGCACAATGGCTGACAAACCATTTGCCAATCGCCAACGATATTTGCCTGGTACACAACGACTACCGCAATGGCAATTTTCTCTACAACGAAGATACCGCCGAAATTACTGCAATCCTCGACTGGGAGCTGGCGCGGCTGGGCGATTATCACGAAGATCTCGCCTGGATTCTTTTCCAGGGTTTTGCCTCCCCCGATGAAAACGGCACTCCCCTGGTCTGCGGCCTGGCACCCCGCGATGAGTTTATTAAGCGCTATGAAGAACAGAGTGGTCGTAGCGTCGACGAAAAAAAACTCCATTACTACACCGTACTCAACCTCTACAAGCTGGCCATTCTGGGTTCAGCCACCAACGCCAGAGCAGCTGCAGATCGCCAAACTCACCTCGATGTGATGATGAATCTGAGCACAGGTCTAGGGTATTCCGCACTTTGTGAACTCTATCAGATACTGAACGCAGAGGAGGCAAGCCAATGACACCGGATACAAACCAATATCTTCGCAGTATTCACAAAGCACTGCAGACCGTGATTTTGCCGGAATTGACGGACAAACCCTTTGCCAGGGAACAGGCCTCCATGGTGCTGTCATCCCTGTCACTGCTTATCGAAATTCAGCAATTTGAACCTTGCTATCTTAGACAGGAATATAAGGACATTTGCGCTCTACTCAAACACTGGGCTTTTGGTTATTGCCACGGCGGCAGTTGCGACAGCTGGGAAGATATTTCCGGAATACGCTGCGAAGATCTTGAGTTCGACGAAATTCAGGACATAAAGGCGACCATGCCGCGCCTCAAAGCGGGGCTGAGAGCGCTTATGGACAGCGCCATGCCACAGGCCGAATCAGTCCTGCACAAAATGCTCCACGCCTATATTTGCCGCCAGCTTGAAAGGGAAAAATCCTTGCTGCGCAAGACCGGCTTTATTCCAGAGGGTGAAACCCTAGCTGACATTGGTAAAACCCTGGCTCATCAAGGGGCTTTCCCTCTCCTCCCTAGGCACTCAGAACCGACCCCACACCACCAACCTGAATCATTTCAATAATGAGGATTTTATTATGATCAAACAACAGGATATTGAATTTCACACCCCCGCCAATGCCGACTATCTCTGGGCTGAAACCAATTATTTCAGCTTTATCATTCCAGAAGAAAAATTATTCGGCACAGTGTACGTTGTCGTCCGTGAAGGCCTTGGCGTGATGTCGATGGATGTTGCCATCCACGGCGCTCTAACCGACAATCGCGCGGAATGCCTTTATGTGGACAATCATCAGCACCTGCCAGCACCCCAAAAAATGTCCGATATCACGACACCGACGGGATTGTCTATCAAGGTGACAAGCCCGAAAGCTTATCGCATTGATTACACGGGGTTTGATGATACCGAACTCCACTTTGATTTTAAGGGTTTAATGGAGCCCTTTGATATTCACGACCCCAATCACAGCCCCAAAGCCGCCCACGACAAAAAAGCCCAGGAAGAGGGTTCGGGTTTCGGCTCGGGCTACGGAGGACATTTTGATCTCACCGGCCATATAACGGGAACCCTGAAACTGCGGGGCAAGGACTACAAAATTGATTGCGTTGAAACCATGGATCACAGCTGGGGACCGCGCCCGGAAACCCATATGCCCGCCATCGGTTGGATTCACGCCCATTTCAGTCAGGATCTCGCCATTCACTGGATCGTCCTCTGCGATTACGAAAAACCCGTCGGCGACCAGCAGACTTTTGCCCACGGTTACGTCATGGAAAACGGCAAGGCCTATGGTTTAACCGACGTCAAAATGCGCACCATTCGCAGCGGCGTCGTCACTTGCACCCATGAGGTTGAAGCCAAGGATGTACGGGGAAAAGTTTGGCGTTTATATGGCGCAGCGGAAGTTGGCGCACCCTGGGTGTGCTATGTCAGCACCATGGTCTATATTGCCATGGTGCGCTGGACCCTGGAGGATGGCCGCGTCGGCTATGGCGTCTCCCAGGAAAATTACGCGCTCCAAATGCTCAATCGCCAGCGCGGCAAATGGCCGACGGAGAAACAATCAAAAATAACGACCTGAAGCTGTAAAATCTGATTAATACCACTGCTGATCGCAGGGTGTTGCGTAAATCTGCACCCTGCCATTGGCGGCTGGATTAGCCCGAAAACTGCACCCGTTATTTGAATTTTCCCACCGGAATCGCGCGAGATGCAGTAAAAAACAGGCCAGAGTAGCTGGTAGTAAACTATTACTGAACTGTAATTCCCTTTAAGTTTGTGTGAGATAACAATACAAAATCCGGATTTTCGAGTGTACTGGTTCAATTTCCGGATTAGGTCTACATGGAGAATAAAAATGACACAATGGTTATCAACACCCTGCCTGGCGGCGATTTTAAGTGCAATTTTTATTGTTGTACCCAAATTCGGGTTGACAGAGACATTACTGCCGGGGCGATTAGCCACTACGGAGGCGTATTTTTCACAGCAACGCAACCAAAAACTGACGCCGGATATGGATGCCCAGGAGCCTATATGTCCTACACTGATTTTATTTCACCTTTCTATAGCCGAGGTTGCGCCTTTGAGGCTTGGGAACTGAAACAGGCTCCCCAGAGAATTATCAAATACTCCCTTGCCTGGTATGCCTATGGCCTTGCCAGTGTCGCTGTCATTGATCCCAATCTGCGCCGATATGCCGGTCACAATATTGATGTTGCCATCGCAAAAATGAAATGTAAGCAGGTTTGGGGAGACTGGGAAGAGGACGGCTTTGGCTCCGACCCTATTGCCCACCAAAATATTATGTACAAAGGACACTTGAATCTGATGTATGGCCTTTATCAGCTGTTAACGGGCAATACTCAGTATGAAGAGGAATTCATCGACCTCTCTAATATCATCTATAGCGAAATCAAGGAAAACCCTTATGCAGGTATTGCTTGCGAGCCGAACAATTACTTTCCGCAGTGCAACTCCGTCGCCTATCTCAGCCTGTGGGTTTATGACCGTCTCTACGACACCGACTACAAAGCAGTGACAAAACCCTGGCTTGATTTTTTACAGAAAAAACTCATAGATCCTGAAACCGGCACATTTCATGTTGCCTATCATCCAACATCTCACGCCGTTAAACCCTGGGTTTCCGCCTACACCACGGCCTGGGCGCTGACCATGATTCATGGTCTGAATCCGGAATTTGCCAAAAAGTACTACCCTAATTTTAAGGAAACCTTTGTTGAGGTTTTTGACAACGGCACCAAAGCCAGGGTACGCGAAACCGCCCACACCACGGATGTTGATGGTGGCGTCGGCGCCGCCTCGATTTTCACGCTGGTGTTGGCAAAGGAAATGAATGATCAGGAGCTGTTTGATCAACTATTGAATTATCTCGAACCGCCAGCAAAACCTGTGATTTATTCCGGGATTCTGCGCTATGAAAATCCAACGAGCCTGCTATTCGATGAACTGCTTTTTCTCGCCAAGGTGCATGTGGGTTTTGGCGAACTGATCAATCTCAAACCGGCTAAAACAAACTAAATGGCTGTCGAACCTAGATGTGCGAGTGACCTGGCACCTGCCAGACGAATCATCTTGCAAATGCGCTGAGTTTTCTGAACATATTTTCGTTGGCTGCGCCAATAAAAGGTATCTCTAAAAAGCACTGTTTTTATAGCTACCTTTTATTGGCGCAGCCAATTTTTTTGCCTAAAACATAATGGTTTGTTAAAGTTTTCCCGACCTATCAACAGTAAAAATCACAATATGTACAAAGGGAAAGGTACAAGCATGGCAACGAACAAAACCCAATACCATCGTCATTTATTGCTACTGTGGCTGTTGCCCATCATTGCTACTTCAGCGGCCTGCTTTGCTGAGGTTTATAAATGGGTCGATGATAATGGCAAGGTTCATTTCAGTGATAAAAAACCTGAGGATACCCAGGCTGAAACCCTAGATATTCAGGTGAACAGCTACAGTTTCCCCAAAATTGAAACCAACCTATTGCACAACAGGTCTGTGCCAGCCTCTTCGCCAACGGCATCTCGTCAAATTATTATGTACAGTACAGCCCGCTGCGGCTACTGTAAAAAAGCGCGAGCGTTTTTTCGAAAAAACAACATTGCTTTCAAAGAGTACGATGTCGAAACCACCGCCAAAGGTCGACGGGACTATCAAAAACTCAATGGCCGCGGCGTTCCTATTATTCTTGTTGGCAAACAGCGCCTAAATGGATTTAGCGAAGAGCGTTTTATGCAAATCTATCAACGCTGACGTTTAGGAAAATTCTCTTTGCCAATAAAAAAGCAGCCCGAGCAGGCTGCTTTTTCCTAGCCGCAGCCCTTACTTTCTGCGGTTATGAATATCCACCGCAGTCAGCGCCGTCATATTGAGAATGCCCCGACCAGATACGGAAGGGATCAAAATATGGGCAGACTTTTCCAGGCCGATAAGGAAGGGGCCGACCAGACGCGCGTCGGTGATTGAACGGATCAATCCCAAGGCAATACTGGCAGCATCCATATTGGGCATTATCAACAAATTGGCAGAACCTTCGATTCTGTTGTCCTGGTAGATCGTCGAGCGCAATACCGGATTCAAGGCTGACAGCGAGTGCATTTCACCATCGATCTGCACATTCGGCAAAGCGTCGCGAAGACGGCGAGCAGCGCCTTTCATTTTCAGCGCAGAAGCATCTTCGTAGGTGCCAAAATTGGAATGGGAAAGCAGCGCGACCTTGGGTACGATATTGAAGGAATTTTTGACAAAATCGATGGCGTCTCTGGATATGTCAAAAATTTCGTCTTCGCTGGGATCCACATTGACAAAGGGATCCGCCAAAAACAGGGGGCCATCTTCCAGCAGCAATACACAGATGGAAGACAACAGGCCATTGGCGCGGCGGGGTTTAAAAAGTTCTGTCAGGGTCTTTAAATGCTCGTCAAAGCGACCCACTTTGCCACAGATGAGGCCGTCAGCTTCACCGAGATCGACAAGAAGACTGGCCAGAACCGTGTTATTGGTGTGCACTGCGATTTTTGCCGCCTCAACGGAAACCCCGGAGCGCCCCACCTGGCGGTGGTAGTGCTGCCAGTATTTTTCGTTGACGTCACCCGCTTCAACGTTGAATATTTCAATGTCTTCTCCGACGCGAAGACGCAGACCCAGTTTGTTGATTTTTGCTTCAATCACCGAAGGCCGACCTATCAGCAGAGGGCGGGCAATTTTTTCATCGACGATGGCCTGCATGGCCATGAGAACATCATCGTTTTCGCCTTCCACGTAGGCAATTTTGGCGGGATGCTTGCGCGCGAGCTCTATCGTCGGCTGCATAAACAGGCGACTACCACTGATATAGGAGTGCAACTTGGTTCTGTAGGCATCCAGGTCATCAATGGGTCTGGCGGCAACGCCGCTTTCCATCGCCGCTCTGACAACCGCGAGGGGGACTTCTTCAATCAGGCGGGGATCAAAGGGTTTTGGGATCAGGTATTCGGCCCCAAACTTGAGGTCTTCACCGGCATAGGCCTGGGCAACCACTTCGGTAATTTCGCGGTGGGCAAGATCGGCAATGGCTTTCACTGCAGCTTGCTTCATGGCCTCGTTGATTGTGGTGGCGCCACAGTCGAGGGCACCACGGAAAATAAAGGGAAAACAGAGAACATTGTTAACCTGGTTGGGATAGTCGGAACGTCCTGTAGCGAGAATGGCGTCGGGGCGGGCAGCCTTGGCCTCTTCAGGCATGATTTCCGGCATGGGGTTGGACATGGCGAGGATCAGCGGATCTCTGGCCATTTTCTTGACCATGTCGCCATTGAGGACGCCGGGGCCGGACAGCCCCATAAACAGGTCAGCATCGACGATGGCGTCTTCAATGGTGCGGTCTGTGGTTTCAACCGCATAGGCTTCCTTCCAGGGATTCATGCCTTCGGTACGCCCCTTGTAAATAACACCATTGCGGTCGATCATGCGCACATTTTCTTTGCGCAACCCCATGCTAACCAGCAGATCAACACAGGCGATACTGGCTGCGCCAGCCCCGGACACCACCAGTTTGATATCTTCAAATTTTTTGTTGACGTGACGAAGCCCGTTATAAACCGCCGCCGCCGCAACAATGGCAGTGCCGTGCTGATCGTCATGGAATACGGGGATTTTCATTCTTTCCCGCAGCTTGCGCTCAACCTCAAAGCACTCGGGCGCCTTGATATCTTCCAGGTTAATGCCGCCAAAGGTGGGTTCAAGAGCCGCGATAATATCCACCAGTTTGTCGACGTCTTTTTCATCCATCTCAATGTCGAAAACATCGATGTTGGCGAACTTTTTAAAGAGAACCGCCTTGCCTTCCATAACCGGCTTGGACGCCAGAGGACCTATATCCCCCAATCCCAGCACCGCTGTACCGTTGGTGATTACCGCCACCAAATTGCCCCTGGCGGTGAGATTGGCCGCTTCCCTGGGATCCTCAGCGATCAGTTCACAGGGGTAGGCAACCCCGGGGGAATAAGCACGGGACAGATCCCGCTTGTTGGCCAGCGGCTTCGTTGGCCGAATCGCCAGCTTGCCCGGCGTGGGTTCCCGGTGATAACGCAGTGCACTCTCTTTAAATGAGTCATCGGACATGGGGCTTGTTCCTGTCTATCCAGAGTTGTGGTCGAATTTTTAGGGGCTGTATAAAGGGACTTGATTTTCAAGGGGCACTATTCTACCCCCCCACCGGGTTGATCTCCAATGGCTAAGGGAAACTAATCGCTGCCGCGACCGATTCGTCACAGCCCCAGCTCTGTTTCCATGGCTTCCAACTGTTCCAGCTGAGCCATCCAGTGCTCTTCCAGTTTTTCTTTTTCCTGGCTTAAAGCACCTTTTTCCACAAGCAGCGCTTGTAGGCGCTCCTTGCAGCCCTCTTCATAGAGACTGACGTCAGCCAGCTGATGATCAATGGCAGCGAGCTTTTCACCCAGCTTGTCCACCTTGGCCTCAAGCCCTGAAATTATCTTTTTAAGGGGGGCCAACTGCTTGCGTATATCCGCTGTCTGCTGGCGCAACCGTTTTTTATCCTGAGTATTTCCCTGGCTAGGACTGCAATCGCCATCGTCTCTGGTCTTTGCCGCTTTCAACGTCGACAACAACCACCGGCTGTATTCTTCGAGATCACCTTCATAGGGGCTGACCCGGCCATCACTAACCAGCAACAGCTGGTCAACGGTATTGCGAATGAGGTGACGGTCGTGAGACACCAGTACCATAGCGCCCTCAAAACCCTGCAAGGCTATCGTCAGGGCGTGGCGCATCTCCAAATCCAGGTGGTTAGTGGGTTCATCAAGAAGGAGCAGGTTCGGGTTCTGCCAAACGATAACGGCAAGCGCCAGCCGCGCTTTTTCACCTCCGGAAAAGCGGACAATGGTCTCCTTGGCCATATCGCCGCGAAAATTGAAGCTGCCGAGAAAGTTGCGAATACTTTGTTCCGTTGCCTGGGGGCTGAGCCGTTGCAGGTGGAGTATTGGACTGGCGTCCATGTCCAGGGCATCCACCTGGTGCTGACTGAAATAGCCAATCTTGAGATGCTCCCCCGCCGTGCGCTGCCCCGCCAACAGGGGCAAATCACCAACCAATGTGGCCATGAGGGTCGACTTGCCCGCACCATTGGCGCCGAGCAGGCCAATACGGGAACCGGGGTGAATGCTGAGGCTCACTTTTTCGAGAATGGCTTTATCGGCGTAACCGAGAACGCCATTGGCAATACTCAGCAGGGGATCGGAAAAGCGTTCAGGCACTGGAAAACTGAAGTCGAAGGGCGAATCGACATGGGCGGGAGCCAGCAACTCCATGCGTTCGAGTTCCTTGACCCGGCTCTGCGCCTGCCGCGCCTTGCTCGCTTTGGCCTTAAAGCGGCGCACAAACTGGTGAATTTCGGCAACCCGACGCTGTTGTTTTTCAAAAGTGGCCTGATCCCTGGCAAGCCGCTCTGCCCGCTGGCGCTCAAAGGCGGAGTAATTGCCCCGGTAAGTCCACAGCTGCCGGTGCTCAATCTGGACAATGAGATCGCAGACGCTGTCGATAAAATCGCGGTCATGGGAAATCAGAATCAAGGTGCCCGAATACTGCTTCAGCCAGTCTTCAAGCCATAAACTGGCATCTATATCCAAGTGATTGGTGGGCTCATCCAGCAACAGCAAATCCGAGGGGCACATCAACGCCTGGGCGAGATTCAAGCGAATGCGCCAGCCACCGGAAAAGCTTTTCACCGACCTGGAAAATTCGTCACTGCTAAAGCCGAGGCCGTGAAGGAGTTTTTCCGCGCGCACCGCCGCCGAGTAACCGCCGAGCTCATCATAGCGCTGGTAAAGTTCGGCAAGCTCGGGGTGATTGTCCCTGCCCTCCGCCTCGGCAATGGCTTTTTCAGTGTCGCGCAGTAGGCGGTCGCCATCGAGGACATAGTCGAGAGCGCTGGCATTTGAAGCCGCCACCTCCTGAGCCATGTGGGCGACGCGCCAGTCTGCCGTAATGCGCAAATCGCCGCCATCGGTATGAAGATGGTGAAGAAAAAGCTGGAAAAGAGAGGACTTGCCGACACCATTGGCACCGATAAGCGCGACTTTTTGCCCCGCATGGATACGGGCGCTGGCGCTTTCGAGGAGCAATTTCGCGCCCCGCTGTAAGGTAATATTTTCTAGGCTGATCATGGCCGCGCATTATGCCCGATTTTTATGCTGATAAACCCATCTTCCGATGATTTGCCAGCAACCGGGATAGACGCAGAGCAGGCGAATCTGGATAATAGCTGCCAGATAGGAGATAGCGCTATGTCAAGAGAGAAAAGAAAAGGATTGCCTCCCGTCCCGGATGATCTGCGGCAAATTCTTAGTCTCGCACAGAAAATTGCCCTCAAGGAACTTGAGAGCTTTGGCTGGGAAGTCGAATACGTCCGCCGCCCGCTTTTTCAGGAACCCCGCGTCATTGTCCGCAACCCGCAAACGGGTAAACATTCCATCGTTGAAGCGGATGGCACGGTCGATCACTCGCCGATGGATCTTGTCAAACGACAGGGTGATACCTGAACACCGCTTTTCTCCTCAGCTGCAGGAACCACGACAGCGCTTCCTGAATCAACCTGCTTCCACGGTTTATGCCTGCCCCTCAATGCAGGCATAAACCATTAACTCCCCCAACCCAAAAGACCTGGACTCATGTGGTACGGAAAAATCATCGGCGGGATTATCGGTCTCAGTGCGGGCGGCTTTGTCGGCCTGGTGATCGGTGTCATCGCCGGCCACTATTTCGATAAAGCATTGTCAGGGCACGCGAGGAAAGTTTCTCCACAGGAACGCCAGCAAATCGAAGAAACCTTTTTCAGAACCGTCTTTCTGTTAATGGGCAAACTCGCCAAAACTGATGGCCGTATTTCAGAGGCAGAAATCGCCCATACAGAGGAACTGATGTCACATATGGCGCTGCACTCGGAGCACCGCCGCCAGGCTATAGATATTTTCAAAGAGGGTGCAACTGGCGATTTTGATCTGGATGGGGAACTCGCCAGATTCAAAACCCTCTGCGCCCGCCACCCGGTTTTGTCCCAGCAATTGCTTAACTACCTGCTATCGCTTTCTCTCGCCGACGGCATGCTGTCAGCCCAGGAAGAGGCGTTTCTTCGCCAGGTTGCCACTGGACTGGGGGTTTCTTCACTGATTTTTGAGCAGCTGATGCGCATGGTGCGCGCGCAAACCCATTTTCGTCACAGTGGCGACCACAGGAGGTATTCCCGAAGCCAGGGTTACGGCAATCGCAACAACGGTGCGCCAAGCAAAAATGAGCTTGCCCTAGCCTACGAAGCCCTTGGCGTGAGCGCAGACATTTCCGATGCAGAGTTAAAAAAAGCGTACCGAAAACTCATGAGTGAAAACCACCCAGACAAACTCATGGGGCAGGGCGTACCTGAGGATATGATCAAGCTCGCCACAGAGCGGTCACAGGAAATTCAGACCGCCTATGATCTCATCAAAGCCCAGCGTGCGGCCTGACCCTAACCGGAATTCGAATCTGCATCAATCTAATTTCCGGAGTTAACCTGGGTGCGACTAAAAAATTTTACTGCTTCTCTGTTGCGGTTTCGTCAGCCTGTATATCGTCACCATTTTTTCCCTGGCTTTGCTCCGTCTCAGTGTATGGTTTTAACTGTTTAAAAAAGCAGCGCCGGCCATCGGGAAGAATGATTTTTGTGGAGCGATCGAGCTGAAACGGCCCCATGGTCTGAAAACCGATAGTTTCGGCAAAGCGAATGCCACTGCAACGCTGTGCAAAGATGGCGATAAAATCACCGTGGGTATAGGTTTCAATAATCATGGTGGTGCTGTCAATCACTCGCCAATTTTTAATATCCGAAGAACCAAAATTGGAGTGAATAACCACATTCCCCTGGCGCTCTTCGCGAGTAAAGGTTGTCACTTGTTCGCCCTGGGAATCCCCTGTCCCGGCCAATTGGGCATCGGAATTAGAAGAGCTGACGCAGGCTGTCAGCAGAGACGCCATCAGCAATAGGTTGATAGGGATCAGCTTCATGTCATGCCTCTCGTTGCTACTGGTTATTGCCCATGGACTTTATAGGTTAGACTGGCATTTGGACAAAATACTGCAATCACTTTGAAGTATTTACAGACAGAGAATTTCAGCAATGACCTCAACAGTTGCCATATTGGGCGCCTCCAGCAACCCTGATCGCTATGCATGGCTGGCTGGCTCAGAAAATGTTAATGGAGAAAAACTACAGGGTACTGCCCGTTTCCCTAAAAGAAAAAGAAATTGGCGGGCTGCCAGCCCTGGCGACAATCAACGATATTCACGAACCCGTCGACACCCTCACGCTGTACCTGAGTCCAGACAAGGTGGATGCCTGTGTAAAGGATATTCTCGCTCTCAAGCCGCGAAGGGTTATTTTCAACCCAGGAACAGAGTCCGCCGCAGCAATGCAACAACTCCAAAACAATGGCATTGACGTTGAGCAGGCCTGCACTCTGGTACTGTTGCGCACAGGCCAGTTCGATTAACATGGCGAGTGGAGGTGGGATCGACTATCAGGGCGCCCAGCGAACGAAATCCCTGAAATAG
>JALOAH010000214.1 GCA_023228865.1 Porticoccaceae bacterium
CCTTTTTCGAGAAAGAAGATGCGGTCAGATTTTTGCACGGTTGTCAATCGGTGCGCCACTACGATCACTGTGCGTTCACCGCGCGATTTTTCGATTGCCTCTGTCATCGCCTTTTCGGTCAAGGTATCCAGGGCTGAGGTGGCCTCATCAAAGACAAGAATAGCCGGATTTCGATACAGCGCTCGTGCCACGCCGATGCGCTGGCGCTGTCCTCCAGACAAGCGGACACCGCGCTCGCCCAGGCTGCTGCGCTCGCCATTCGGGAGTTCACTGATAAACTCTTCCAGTTGCGCCGCTTTGATGGCCTGCCACAGGCGAGTCTCATCTATATCTGCGTCAGGCACACCAAAGGCGATATTTGCCCGAATCGATTGGTCCAACAAGAAAATTTGCTGCGGGACATAGCCGATTTGGCTTTGCCAGCCAGGCAGATTCTCGCGGATATCCCGGCCATCGACAAGGATGCGCCCCTTTGTCGGCTCGAGCAGGCCAAGCAATAAGTCCAGCAAAGTGCTTTTGCCGGAACCAGTGGCGCCAACCAGCCCCACTGAGCTGCCGCGGGGAATGCTCAGAGTCACTCCCTGCAAGGCCGGCAGCAGGGTGTTGTCATAACTAAAATCTAGCTGCTCAACGCAAATACACTCCTGGAAAGCGCTGGCGGCAGCAGGCTTAGGCAAAGCCTGAGACTTGCCGCCGCCCAAGTCTTGAAGAGTGCGCAAATCACGACAAATTATTTCAACCGAAACGAGATTGTAACGCAGCATGGAAAAATTCAGGATCGCCTCGGTGACATAACCTTTTAACCGGAAAAGAGCCACTGCAAAAAGAGCCATTGCCGGTGCGATCGAGGCAAATTCATGAGCGGAGAAGCCCAAAGCCATAATGGTTGAGACAACCAGCACCACGACTGTCACCAGCTCCAAAAAAGGCCAAAGTATAGTTTGATTGACCTCAAGCCAACGCTGGCTGGCGCAGATTTTTTCCAAAGCGCCATGCAGGCGGGAACGGAAAAACTCGCCGCAGCCGGAAATCCTGATTTCCTTGAAGCCGCCGAACCCTTCCGCCACCAGCGCCATGGCCTCTTTGCGGCATTCCGCTTCCGTCTCGCCATGACGCTTGTTGCTTTGCCGGTTCCAATACAAATAACCGCCGCCGAAGAGCAGCAGCGCAGTCAAGGCGAAAAGCGTTATCAGCGGCGTATAGAGCAACAGCATTGCCACCACTGCGCCCATCACAACCAGGGAGCGAAGCAAATTAATGCCGGAGCCGAGCACACGGTTTATCAAACGGTCAGGCTCAACCACCACATTGTTGACCATATCCTGCGATTTGCCACGCAGTAAAAAAGCGTATGGCGCCGCCATATAAGCGGAAAATATACGGGAGCCAAGCTCAATGCAGCGGTTTTTTAAAATTCTTTGCTGCAGTGAGCAACTGAGATATAAATAAAGAGCGCGGAAAGCGAAAAGCGCGACAAAAAACAAGCTGCAGCAGCGTATCTGAAAAGCGCGATCAGCGCCACCCTCGAAAAGCAGAAAAAAGCTTTGCAAGTGCCGCATCAACAGCGATTCGCCGCCGTGCCCAGTCAAAACGCCGACAAACAAGGGCACTGCCGCCAAAGAAAACAGCTCGACGAAAGTTCCCAAAACCAGAAGCAAAACCAAAACCAGAAAACGGAATAGGTCGCGCCGGCTGAATAAAAAGGAAAGATCGGCAAAAAATGATTTCATCAGCATACCAGACAAAGACAGGGCGGCAAGCAAAATCTGGCAAAAAGCAAGATATAAGCCCCCCAGCTAAACTATAAGAAACTTTCGTGAGCCTTCGTTTTTTCGCGCCTTTCGCGGTAAAAAAATGTGTCTGTCAGCCATTTTTCATTTCGCTTTGCGGCAACTGCTTTTGCGGCAGGTTTTTTTGGCGCTCTGCTTATATTGCACTGGCTTGCCACTTTTACCGGACTCGTAGAGGCTCATAATCATTTTATGGGTGGTAGCCAGAATCAGCTCGCCGTTGATTTCCGGCTGCTCGCCATTGCCCAGGGCCTCGTAAAAGGCGTCAATTTGCTTCAGGTGGCTGGCACCCCAGTATGATGGGCCGCCGCCGTAATCGAAACTATCCTGCGGATTCGGCTTGGCCACCATTTCGCGCCCATCGTCAAAAACAACCCGTCCCTCTTCGGCGACAATTCTGGCACTGCCATTTTCACAGATCAGATCAATCTCGACCGGCGCGTCATAGCTGAAATAATTCATGCACCAAAAAGAGGCTTGCACCCCATTTTTGAAAGTGATCAGGCCGTCGGCGCAATCCTCGACTTCGATAATTCCCTTGTGGACACGATTGGCTATCGAGCAGTCCACCTGCGCAATATCGTAGCCAACAAACCAGCACATCAGATCAATGGTATGGATAGCCTGGTCAATGATGGCGCCGCCACCCTCCTTGTCCCAAGTCCCCTTCCAATCGCTGCTAGTGTAATATTCAGGCGTCCGACACCAAGTCACGCTGCATTTGGCGGACAGGATTTTGCCCAAACGACCACTCTCCAGACAATTCTTGACCAACACCGAGCCGGCATTGTAGCGGTTTTGAAAAATCACCCCCAGCGTCTTGCCAGTTGCTTTCGCCGTCGCCACCATTTCCTCTGCTTGCTCCATCGAAATCGCCATCGGCTTCTCGGTCAATACATGACAGCCAAGCTGCATGGCGCGAACTGCCACCGGAGAATGAAGATAATGCGGCAAACAAATATGAACCACATCAAGCTTCTCCTTGACAATCATCTCCTCGTAATCAGCATAAGTTCGCTTGCAAGCGAACAAAGAAGCCATCGCTTTGGCGCGCTCCGCTACTAAATCGCAACAAGCGACAACCTGAGCATTGTCCTGAGCAGATACCGGCATGCCGTGAAAACGTGAAATGCGACCGCAACCAATGATCCCAACCTTGAATTTCTTCATCTGAAATGTTCTTCTTGTAAGTTTGTTTTTGAAGATACCCACACGGCAAAAAAAACCGGCAGGAACGTAAATCTGAATAATATAAACCAAATAAAGAATATTGCACACGGACACACGGACACACCAGCGATGCGGAATCAAATTTTTTCCTGCCGTCCCGCCTCCGCCTCCGCCTTCGCCCCACGGGATTTTGGCATAGGTCACCCCTGACCTGTTCCCGCATTTTTTTTTCGCCTTG
>JALOAH010000215.1 GCA_023228865.1 Porticoccaceae bacterium
CCGGCGCCGTCATAAGGGCAAGCGACAATTGTCAGGGCAGGAAATCAGTGACCTCCAACTGGATGTGGATCTGCTCGTCAGGCCTCACGCCCAGCGGGGCCTGAAAACCCGAAAAGCTACGCGGCGTCTACCCGTACACATACTGCTGAGCCCTGAAGAGCTGGAGATCCTGAAGGCCTGGTATCGCGAGAGGATAGAGGAGGAGGAAAGGGGAAAGTTTTCCGAGTACCTGTTCTGCATACCGGAGTTCAGAACGCAGTGGATCAGTGAAGAGGCAATTCTCCCGGCAATACATCAGGCCATGCGTGCAGTCACGGGGAACGAGGAGGTGAGCTACCACCATTTGCGCCACTCCTGTGCAACCTGGCTGCTGCTGAAGACGATGCGACAGGTATATGGCACCCCCGTTGACATGTTTTTTGACGATCTCGAGCAGACCCGCGCCTGGCTATGCGGAAACCCTGGCCAACCCAGGCTCGAACTGGCTGCTGCAGGCAGTCCGACCCGAAAGATTTTGCACCATGTCAGCGAGGTCCTGGGGCACGTCAGCCCTAAAACGACTCTCCTGCATTATATCCACAGCATGCCGATGCTGGCGGCCGCCAGTTGGCAATGGAATCCTGAGGCGTGGCGGTTCACGGCGCACAATGTGGCTATTCTCGGTCGGGTAACTGTGCCTAAAAAAACCGGCAGGCTGGCTGATGCGACGGCTCAACGCGATTACATGCTGAATATTATCGGTCGTGTGCCACTGCTCAGGCAGCTGAGGAAAGAGCATCGGCGGATACAACGCAAAAATGCGCAGGCGCAGGTCCGCCCTGATGGAAACTGGGCCATACAGCGCATCATGCGGATTGAGGCCCTGCTGTCATACGTTTCCTATGCAGAGGCTACCGGTCGCAGCGTCAATCTGGACGGTTTCGAGTTTTCAGCGGCTGATCGAGAGCAGATGATTGAGCGGGCTCGTCATATACGAGACCTCGGAGAGAAGGGCAGCCGCCACCGAGTGAGCAAATCCCCCCACGCTGATGGGCAGTATAGGCAGCTTATGCCCAGCCCTCCCAAAACGGGTGGTCGAGAGCTGTTGGCAGACCACGCCCAGCGGCTATATGAACTGCTCGAGAGCGAGGAGGGAGAGCGGGCAAACCGGGTCATAGATTTTTTTATCGAGCGAGTTTGGTCGACGGATACGACGCTGAGGTTTTACAGAGATCAGGATGAGGTCTATGCGCAGGATTACTTGTGGCTGTTGCAGTCAACTGGCTTCCAGCGTTCACAGATCGAGTTGATTACCTACGATCAGGATACGCCTGTACGGACACAGCGATACTGGCGGAAGATGCTCGGTACCAAAGCCAGCTTTTTGCAGCAGGCGCCAGAGAGCAAATCAGTCACGAATCATCGCCTGGGCATCAGGGTCACGCTGCATACAGAGGAGGGTGATGCGGCGTACCACTCGGGATCTGGACTGCGGTATCTCCTACTGGCGGCCTCAATCGATTGGCATTTCAGAATCTGAACCTCATAGCGGCTGGCCTGGAATATCAGCAGCCGCGCCCTAACCCCCGAATTTGGGGATTTCGGAATTCCATTATCTAGAGAGTGGCGGTGAAACCGCCGTAACCCCTGAGGAGGGCTCTCTATATGTGTGATTGGAAAAAACAGGTAGGAAAAATCAGTGACCGCGAAATTGCTCGCCAGTTTGGTGTAGGGGCGACCACGGTCAGGAGGTATCGGAAAAGTCGGGGCATTGCAGCTTGGAAGGCGCCAGTTAAGCCCGCGCCTGCGGAGCTGGAGCCCCTATTAGGGGTGCACACCGACCATAGGTTATCTAGGCTGCTAAATTACCCCAAAAAACACATAAAACAGGTTCGGGAGAGTAAACGAATCCGAGAACCTGTGGGGGAGCGGGGCGGGAATTTTAAGGAGCTGGCAGTAGTTTGGACCGAGGAGACGCTTGCCCTTCTCGGTACTATGCCTGATACCGATGTGGCGGCTGTGCTAGGTACAACCCAGTTCCCGGTCAGAAAAAAACGATATGCCCTGGGTATCCCAGCCTACAAAGCACCGATGCCAGAGATCACGCCAGAGATCGAGGCAATGTTTGGTAAGGTTTCAGATGCGAAGATCGCGGACCGTTTAGGAGTTTCTGCAAATTTCATTCGAACTAAGAGGCTCAAGTTTCAGAATCGCTAGGAAGAAAGCCTGTATCCGCGCATGCGCGGATACAGGCTTATGTAGAGCTGGGCGCTCCGCTTCAGCCCCAGTAGGTTTATTGCCAGACCTGGTCCAATTCAATCCGCGTCAGGAGCTGCGCCCGGAGACTCTCCAGCGGGTTGATCCCTTCTAATCGCATAGTGAAAATCTCATGACGCTTGAACCTGACCCAGGTGGCTACAGCCTCTCGGTTGGTTCGTTCATGACCACTACCGATCAGGGCAACCAGGTCGGCCCCGAAGGGGTTTTCCAAACCTGCTGTCAAAGACAAAGTCAGGTTGTGCAGGAACTGGTCTTGGCGTTGGGATAGAGTGGTATCCAGCGTGGTGACATTATTGCCTGAGTTAACAAGTTTCATCCAGCACCTCCGTTTTCATATGAGCCAGCAACAGATTCTCGAACGCACTACCGTCGCGCCGAGTGAGGTTCGGCACGTAGCGCGAATACACGCGAAACAGCATTTCAGTGGTGGTGTGCCCCATCTGCCTGGCAATCCATTCAGGAGCCTCGCCAGCAGCCAGCCATAGCGTCGCCGCAGTGTGGCGAGTCTGATAGGGGCGACGGACATTCAGGCCTAGGTGTCGCAGCAGGGGGTGCCAGATCCGTTGAGTCACATTACGGTGGGATAGCGGTCTGCCGTTGCTGGTACAGAATACAAACGCGTGCTGTTTGGTCGCTTTTCGCTGGTCGAGCAGTGCCTCATACACGGGGCCGGACATGTCGATCGTTCTGAACGAGCCGTCATTTTTTGTGTACACCAGCTCGTCCTTTACCCACGCCTCGCGGACCAAGATCTGGCGTCGTTCAAAATCGACGTATTTCCACTGCAGACCGTCGATCTCAGAGGTACGCATGCCGGTGAAAAAACGAACGGTGTAGTAGTTTTTGAAGTCCGATCGTACTGCAGCAATGATTCTACCGACCTCCTCCAGAGTAAAAGGCTCCACGTCTACCCGCGGAAC
>JALOAH010000216.1 GCA_023228865.1 Porticoccaceae bacterium
TCGAGCCTCGCGCCGGGTTCTCTGGTTTTTTCACCACCGAGCGATGTTCGAGAGGTAAGAGAGCCGGGGAGCTGGTGGCAATTTTTGCCTGGAGCCAATTGGCGCCATCCCGAGGGTTCTGGAAGTGATCTTGAGGGGTTCTGGGATCACCCTGTGGTGCATATTGCCTACGAAGATGCTGTGGCCTATGCCGACTGGATTGGTAAACGTTTACCAACCGAAGCCGAATGGGAATACGCTGCTCGCGGTGGGCTTCATTCGAAAGAATTCGTCTGGGGTGAGGATCAGATGCCGGACGGAAACCATATGGCCAACACCTTTCAGGGTTCTTTTCCTGTAAACAACAGCAAATCTGATGGTTATGCTGCCACATCGCCGGTGAACACCTTTCCACCAAACCAGTACGGGCTTTATGGAATGGCTGGCAATGTTTGGGAATGGGTTTCAGACTGGTATCGACCAAATACCTACGCAGTCCGCACTGAAAGCGGTGATCCTATTGTCAATCCGTCTGGCCCAGAAACCAGCTTTGATCCTCAAGAGCCCGGAATTCCCAAACGAGTGTTAAAAGGGGGGTCGTTTCTGTGTACCGACAGTTACTGCGCCAGGTATAGACCCGGTGCGCGCGGCAAATCTGAAGTCAGCAGCAGCGCACAGCATATTGGTTTTCGTCTGGTTAGTGATGTAGAACCGCTTGAGGGGGATGTCGGTCTTTATCCAAAGTAAAGCTCCAGTGATCATTGGCAGAACGGCAAATACACCAGATTAATAGTGGCTCTGTAAGAACTTCGTCAATTCTAGTGTCTGTTAACGTTTGCTGATTATCAAACAGGTAAAGTAAGTGGCAATCCTCCCGAGAACTGCCAGCTGCAAACGAAGCTCGACGACGAGGTCTGTTATGGTCGGTTCCGACCGGGTAACCACCCAGCAACAAGAGACACACAAAAAGAACAATTCCAAATAGGAAAAATTATGTATCAATATCGCTCACTACTGTTTCTTATTTTCTTGATCTGGCTTGTACCTGTTGTGAGCGGCTGCTCCGACAGCTCGTCGCGCGCCATCGCCAACAATGATCCACCTCCTCCGCCGCCCGACGGTGGGGAGCAACCTCCGGAAGAACCTGTACCCCCTGAGCCATCGCCCACGAACATCCTGCTGGTGATCTTGGACGATGTGGGTGTCGACCAGCTGTCTGCCTTCGGTTACGGTGGCGCCGGTAGCAATGCCCTGCCACCGCCGAGCACGCCCACCATCGACACCATCGCCGGTGCGGGCTTACGCTTTCGCAACACTTGGTCTATGCCAGAGTGTTCTCCTGGCCGCACTGCGCTACTAACCGGACGCTACCCTCTACGCAACAACGTGTTCCAGGCCATCGGACCAAACGACCTCGCGAATTCTCAGTTGACCCCCTATGACATCACCGTAGCCAAACTATTGAAAAATGCCGACTACACCAGCGCCATGTTCGGCAAGTTTCACCTGGCAGGCCCTGAAAACAATGAAGCAGGCAATGGTACCCCCATGCAGCTGGGCTGGGACTACTTCTACGGCTGGACCGGTGGCCTGCCGGCTTCCATCGACACCACCGCCGGTGGTGTCGCCGAACCTGGCACCTATTCCTGCGGTTTCATTCCCGACCAGACAGCAGACCTGAATGGAGCGGATTTTGGCGCCTGCTATTTCGCCCCGCAACATCAAACCGATTGCACCATGATTCACGGCAACAACGAGTTCGGAGACTCACCTGGCCAGCAGTGCCTGACTCTCGGGGGGATTCTGGTGCCCGAAGCCACGGCTTGCGAAAATTCGCCCCCCGCCGGGCTGAGATTCGACAGGGAAAACGCTCACTATGTGTCTCCCCTGGTAATCAACGACAGTCATGGTGTGCTGGAGGCCTCTGTCAGCGACCCCCGCGGACGGGGTCACCGCTCCACCATCGAGGTAAACGCAGCAATAGACTGGATAAAATCCCACGCCAACTATGATAAACCCTGGATGGCGACGGTCAGTTTCAGCGCCGTCCACACACCTTTCCAACCACCGCCGGGGGCTCTGCTGCCATCGGGAATTGGTGCGCAGCTGACAGCGGATTGCAGCAATCAGTTGAACCAGCGCCTCATTTCCGATGCCATGACCGAAGCGATGGATACGGAGCTCGGTCGCCTGCTGGTGGAAACCGGACTTGCCCATCGGGATTCAAGCGGCAACCTGGTGTATGAACCTGAGGCCACCAACACCCTGATTGTCATCGTCGGCGACAACGGAACCTTCGGGACTGTAGTCAAGTTTCCGTTCGACCCGACCCGCGCCAAAGGGGGCGCCTACCAGACTGGCGTATGGGTGCCGCTTGTTGTGGCTGGCCCTGTGGTGACTGCCCCAAACCGGGATGTGGAGCACATGGTCAATATCACCGATGTGTTTCAGTTGATGGCGGAGACCGCCGACCTCGACGTGGCGGTCGCGGTACCCGGTCCAATAGATTCCGTCACTCTGCAGCCTTATCTGGAGGACTCCGGCGCCCTGTCCCAGCGGGCGTTCAATTTCACCCAGGGCGGTCTCAACCTCCAGACAAATGGCGGGCGGAACGGCCCCTGCGTGCTGGGCAATTCCTGCTCACACACACCGGTTTCCAAAAGTGTCTGTGAGGACAACGGGGGAGTATGGTGGGGCATGGGTGCCGATCTCGAAAAAGTCATCCGCGGGGATCTGGAACAGTGCTGGCAGGTGAACCAGGCGATCTATCAAGAGGATCCAGAAAACTACGAAACCAACCGTATTGCCATGGCCTGGACTACATTTCAGGCCATTCGCAACGATGCCTTCAAGCTGGTTCGCAACCACAGCCTCGACTACGACATTAGCACCGATACCGGTGTGGATGTGGAGAGCGAGGAACTTTACCTAATCGACCAGGGCACCCCCAGCCCCCGGATCGACAGAGCAGGCGAGAATTTGCTGGACGGGTCACTAACTCAACACCAGCAGGATAACTACCAGGCGCTGGCCATGGAGCTGGATAACCTGTTGGCTTCCCAAGTGAGCTGTCCCGGCGACGGCAACAGTGACGGCGAGGTGAACCAAGAGGATCTGGACAATTACCGGGCAATCAGTGCGAGATGGGGCAAATCCAGCAGCTATGATTTCAATCTGGATGGGCTG
>JALOAH010000217.1 GCA_023228865.1 Porticoccaceae bacterium
GCTGGATCGCCCGGTGATTCTGGCGTATTTGATTGTGATTGTTTGTGTGTTTGTCACGATCAACCTGCTGGTGGATATTGCCTATCGCTTGCTTGACCCGCGTGTAAGGCTGGAGAAAGCATCATGAGCAACGAAGCACAGGTAATTGATAAAACACCGGCAGCCCCCGGCGAGTCCTTGCTGCGGGAATGGGCCAGCGCTTTTTTTGCCTCGAAACTGGCCACGATCGGTTTGGTGATTGCGGTTATTCTGACCCTGGCCGCTATTTTTGCACCCTTGATCACGCCGCAAAATCCTTATGACCTGCTGCAGCTGGATATTCTTGATTCACGCCTGCCGCCAGGCAGTGAAAACGGCCTGGGCACGTTTAGCTATTGGCTGGGTACCGACGGCCAGGGCAGGGACTTGTTTTCCGCCATTGTTTACGGCCTGCGCATCAGCTTGATGGTCGGTCTGGGCTCGGCCCTGATTGCCAGTGTGGTGGGTACCATCGTTGGCGTCATGTCGGCTTATTTTGGCGGCAAGGTAGATGCTTTCATCATGCGTACCGTTGACCTGATGCTGTCTTTTCCTTCCATCCTGATCGCCATGATGATATTGGCCTATCTGGGCAAAGGCATTGGTAATGTCATCCTCACGCTGGTGGTGCTGGAGTGGGCCTATTACGCCCGCACGGCAAGGGGGCAGGCACTGGCGGAAAGGCAGAAAGAATATGTCGAGGCTGCCCTTAACCTGGCCATTCCGCAATGGCGCATCATGTTGCGGCATATTTTGCCCAACTGCCTGCCGCCCCTGATAGTCATTGGCACCTTGCAGGTTGCCCGGGCCATTACCCTTGAGGCTACCATGAGTTTTCTGGGTTTGGGCGTGCCCATTACCGAACCCTCACTGGGGCTGCTTATTTCCAATGGCTATCAATACATGCTGTCGGGGCAGTACTGGATCAGCATGTTTCCGGGCATTACCCTGCTGTTAACCATTGTGGCACTGAATCTGGTCGGTGACCGTTTACGTGAGATTTTCAATCCGAGGTCATTCAAATGAGTCAGGACCTGTTATTGGATGTGCGGCATCTGAAAACGCAATTTCACACCAAGGTGGGTGAGATACCGGCCGTTGATGATGTTTCCATTCGCCTGGAAAAAGGCAAAATCCTGGGCCTGGTGGGAGAGTCCGGTTCGGGCAAATCCGTGACCGGTTTTTCTATCATGGGTTTGGTGGATGAGCCGGGTCGTGTCGTGGGCGGCGAGATTTATTTTCAGGGACAGGATTTGCGAACCTTGTCGGTCAAGCAAATGCGGCAACTTCGGGGCAACCGGATTGCCATGATTTTTCAGGATCCGATGATGACCCTGAATCCGGTACTGCGTATTGACACCCAGATGATTGAAACCCTGCGGGCACATGAAAAAATAAGTTACCGGCAGGCATGGGAGCGATCCCGCGATACACTGGGGCTCATGGGTATTCCCAGTCCTGAAACCCGTCTGAAAGCGTATCCGCACCAGCTGTCTGGTGGCATGCGCCAGCGGGTGGCGATTGCCATTGCCCTGCTGTTGCGTCCCGATCTGATCATTGCTGATGAACCCACCACGGCACTGGACGTGACCATACAGGCACAGATTCTGTCCGAAGTGCAGAACCTGACACGCCAGTACGGTACCGCGCTGATCTGGATTACCCATGACCTGTCTGTGGTGGCGGGGCTGGCCGATGACTTGTCGGTCATGTATGCCGGCCGGATTGTTGAATCGGGTACGGTTGACCAGGTACTGGACCAGCCGCAGCACCCCTATACGGTTGGACTGATTCACAGTTTGCCGGGTAATAATGTACGCGGGCAGCGTCTGGCACAGATCAAGGGCATGACGCCCAACTTGCTGGACTTGCCAGCGGGCTGTGCGTTTTCCCCCCGTTGTCCAAGGGCCAGCCGTGCCTGCGAGGTACGGCCTGAATTTACCGACCAGGGTGGGCAACACCTGGTACGCTGTTTTCATCCGGGCAGCCAGCTTGCCGGAGGTGTCGCATGAGCCAAGAGACTCCTTTACTTCGCCTGGATCATGTTTCCAAGCGTTTTGGCGAAAAGAAAATCGGACCCCTGGGTCGTTTTGGGCAAAACCTGGGCCTGGTTTCGCCCCCTGCAGTCACCGCGGCCGTCAGTGATGTCAGTCTTGATGTTTTCAAGGGCGAAGTAGTGGGGCTGGTGGGCGAGTCCGGCTGTGGCAAGTCCACCCTGGGCCGTATGGCGGCCGGCATCCTGAAACCCAGTTCTGGGGATATTTATGTCGAAGGACAGAATATCCGCCAGATGAGTTCGCGTGAACGCAAGCATGCCCAGTTGCGCATACAAATGGTGTTTCAGGACCCTTATGCCAGCCTGAATCCCCGTTTGCGGGTGAGCGATATTGTGGGCGAGTCTCCACTTATACATGGCCTGACGACCTCCCGCGATCTGGACAGCTATGTGTCAGCCCAGCTGGAACGGGCCGGCTTAAGCGCCACGTTCAGAAACCGTTTTGCGCACCAGTTCAGTGGTGGACAACGCCAGCGTATCGGGATTGCCCGCGCACTGGCGGTGCAACCGGATATGCTGGTGTGTGATGAAGCGGTGGCGGCGCTGGATGTGTCCATTCAGGCCCAGATCCTGAATTTGTTTATGGACTTGCGTGCAGAACTGGGACTGACCTATTTGTTTATCAGCCACGATCTGAGTGTGGTGGAGCATTTGTCAGACCGGGTGGCGATTATGTATTTGGGCAAGATTGTGGAAAGCGCTTCTGCCCAAGACATCTTCAGTCATCCCAATCATCCTTATACCCAGGCCTTGCTGGCGGAAATTCCACGTATGGGAGAGCGTAAGAAGGTGTTTACCACCATCAAGGGAGAAATCCCCAGCCCCTTGAACCCGCCCTCAGGCTGCCATTTTCATCCCCGTTGCAAGTATGCAATGGCGCGTTGTAAAACCGAAGTGCCAAAGTTGAAAGGAATTGCCATTAATCATATCAGCGCCTGTCATTTGAATGACATGCCTTAGAAAGATGGCCAATAAATTTAAATTTATAATTAAACAAATTGAACACTTGTTCTAAAAAGGAAGGAAACTGAAATGAAAAAACGATTATTGGCAATAGTGGCCGCAGGCGTCCTGTCTGCAGGC
>JALOAH010000218.1 GCA_023228865.1 Porticoccaceae bacterium
CGTTCCTGTCGAGCCAGGCGACGGGGAATTCTGCCTTGAAGCTTACCTTGGGAACCACCACTTGGTAACCCTTGTCGGCCTGTTCGGCGGCAATATTGGACACTTCGGACTCAAAACTGATCAAAACATCGCCAATTTCCCGCTCTACAAAGGTATTGGTGGCACCGCGACCACCGGTATCGAAGACCGCGACCCGGGCCAGAAGCGCTTTCAGAAACTCATGCTGTGCACTCTCGTCATCAGGGAAGGCTTTCTGCGCATGGCCCAGCGCCGCCAGATAAGTGTAGCGGCCATTGCCCGAGGTCTTCGGGTTGGGGAAGACAACACTGACATCGGAGCGGACCAGATCATCCCAGTCGACGATGTTCTTGGGGTTGCCTTTTCTCACCAGGAAGGCGGGCGGGGAAAAGAAAGGCGAGCTGGCATTGGGCAGGCGAGACTGCCAGTCGCTGGGCAACAGATTGCCACGCTCTGCCAGTACATTGATATCGGTGACCTGGTTGTAGGTCACCACATCGGCCCGCAGCCCCTGCAGAATGGCCTGCGCCTGGGCAGATGAGCCGGCATGGGACTGGTTGATCTCCACCGTTTCGCCGGTCTTGTTGTGCCAGTGCTCGGCGAAAAGCTCGTTATAAGCAGCGAACAGCTCCCGCGCCACGTCGTAGGAGCTGTTGAGGATAGACCTGTCGGCCGCCAGCACCTGCAGGCTGGTGCTGACCAGGGCAACGCCCAGGGCAGTCTTTATGAGTTTCCTGATATTCATGAAATAACCTGCTTCAGTAAGAGGAATAAAAAAAGATCGTTTATAACCCAGCGCTGGGATGTTACAGAGTATAGAAATGTAGCTGAGAAGCAATGCATCCTGAGCGATGAATTTCTGCTAACAAATCCTGGTTACTTCCTAACGACTTGCTTTATGTAGACCAAGCAATAAATTTATCCTGCTCACTCCAGAAGTTACTATAATCATCTTTATGCGCACACGTTGACTTTTTTTATTAGCGCGACTATGTATTAGAGATACTATTAGAAAACATTCTCATATGCTCTTCTCATATGACGGAATGTGCTAAGACCGGTCATTCGGCGTAATTTTATAACAAATAAATAACTATAGGAGGATAAACACCAAGACATAACAAGCAGTCCCTAAAGGCTGTTGGTGGCAGTGCCCCCTGGTGTCAGCACAAGGGAACAGGTTGCAAAACCGTCACTCTGGATAAAAGCTGCATTAAAACAGCACAAATAACTAGATAAACAAGAGAGGCACGAAGATGAAAACATTAGCAACTGGAAACACCCAGCCACGCAAAGCTATTGCCATGGTACTGCTACCCCTTGCCGGGGTGGTCGCCACTGGGATGGCATATGCCCAACCCACCCTTGAGGAAATCATCGTCACGGCACAAAAGCGGGCACAAAACCTTCAAGATGTCCCTATTGCGGTAACCGCTTTGCAAGGTGAGCAGCTAGTCAGTGCGGGGATTGATACCCAGCGGGCACTGTCGATGATGACGCCCAACGTCATTGTTAATGCCAATGCCGACTATGTGACTCCTTATATTCGTGGGATTGGCACCCAATACGCCAACCCGGGCTTAGAGCCCTCGGTCGGAACTTATTTCAACGACGTTTATAACTCACGTTCTTCCGCTGGTTTGATGACCTTTACCGACGTGGAGCGAGTTGAGGTGCTAAAAGGTCCCCAAGGTACGCTGTACGGTCGCAACACCACAGGCGGGGCCGTGCGTATCATCACCAAGGATCCCACCGAAGAGTTTGAAGCCGGCATCGGGATGAATCTGGGCAATTACGACCAGCGAGGCGCCGACTTCTACATTTCTGGCCCCTTGGCGGAAAACCTGACCGGTCGTCTCGCCGGTCAAATAGACAAGCGAGATGGTTACGTCGACAACATTGTCGGTGGAGAAGATTTTGGAGACAGAGACCAATACATGCTGCACGGCAAGTTGGCGTGGCAAGCTACGGAGCGGCTGCGGGTCAAGCTTGATCTCGATTACACGGAGAAAGAGGACAAAGAAAGCACAGCATTCCTGCCTTTATTCCCCGGCCTGCCTGAACAAATCGGTGCTGCCTTTGGCGGTGTTGTGGCACAAGATACCCATGACTCTTCCAGCAATATGGACCAAGACAACGAATATACCGCCGGCGGCGGTCAGCTGCGCTTCGACTATGATTTCGACGGTTTCGCTTTGTCGGCTGTTACCGGCTACCGCTACAGCAAATGGCGTGGGTATGCCGATCTGGATGCCACCAGCGCACCGCTGTTCGATGTACAATCCATGGTTTCCAAAACTGAAAACTACAGTCAGGAATTCCAGCTGGTTTCCACCTCGGATAGCAAGCTGCAGTGGCAAGTAGGGCTCTATTATTTTGAGGAGGACTCGAATCAAAATTTTGGCTTGGGAGGTATCCTTATTGATGCCGATTTAGGCTTCCCAGATGCGTTTGTCGGTGGTGACGGTCACGCCGATATCACATCCTTTGCACCCTATGGTCAAGTCTCCTACGATATTACGGATCAATGGGAAATTTTACTGGGCCTGCGTTATACGGATGAAACCAAGAAGGCCAGAAATATTTTTTATATAACAACAGTCGACGGCCCCGCCAACCCCGTTCGCCCTTATCTCATGAGCGATCACGTTAAGGGGCAAAAAGTATCCTTTACCGAACTCAACCCCAAGGTACAGATCACCTGGCGTCCCACTAGCAATTTAATGTTTTACGCCAGCTATTCTGAGGCCTTCAAGAGCGGCGGTTTCAACCTCCCACAGCCTGCCCCTGGGCTAATTACGGAAGTAGAGCAAGAAACCGTAGAATCCTTTGAAGTGGGCTGGAAAACAGAATTTAACCGAGTTCGTTTCAATGGTGCTATTTTCCACTATGAGCTGGACGACTTACAGCTTCAGGTAACCGATATCGGTGGGGGGATTACCAGTGTCCGCAACGCGGGTAGTGCGAAGATTCACGGTGCAGAATTTGACCTCTATTTTGCTGCCACAGAAAAACTCGAGCTGGGGTTGGGAGCGGGTTGGCAAGACAGCGAATTTGGCAAGGTACCCGATGGCCAGTATTTCGTTCCCTGTAGCCAGATGGCTGAATTTCTCGC